>NZ_KV820406.1:0-57499 GCF_001815375.1 Neisseria sp. HMSC065C04 | reverse complement strand
GTCCGTCGCTCTACCGACTGAGCTATCGGGGAATTAAAGATAAAATTATATAGAAAATATCAGAAACCTGTCAAGCAACAATCTATATAAAAACAAAAATATTTTTATATCTTTTTAATTTATAAAACTTTTATAAGATTTCAGCAATTTGTTTGGCTGCACGTTTCGCATCCAACAAGATCAAGCCCAATTTACCGCTTTCTTTTGCCATCAATGCCAACACTGCATTCTCACCTGCTTGACTCAACAGAATATAGCCATTTTTACCTTTAACCATTACCTGATCCAACTCACCGCAAGCCAACTCATGTACGGAACGATTGCCCAATGCCAAAAGCGTTGCCGACATCGCACCTACACGGTCTGCATTCAAGTGGGAAGGCAGCATGGTTGCGATCGGCAGGCCGTCTGTAGAAATAACTGCAGAAGCAGTGATATCAGCAGAGGTATTGTTCAAATCGCTTAATACAGAGATTAATAGTTGTTGCATAGTCGCTCCATTCTAAAATAAATATCGGTCAGGCAAAAATCAACGGCTGCCGTATCGGTGGTACAGCACTTTAACCAAAGTAACAAAAGCCTCTTTATTTAAGTCAGGCATTCCGCCAATTACCAAAATCAGCTTGGTCATGCCAATATACAGAGGGAAAAAGGTCAATTCACTTTGGCCTGAAGGATCACAAATACCCCATGCGCTATTATTGATATGCAGGTTATTGCGAATCAAAAGACGGTGATTGTCTTCCATTTTGGCCACTTCGCTCGCCAAAAGACCCAACTCTTCTGCAGCCTCGTGATGGAAATTGGCATTGGCAAAATACAAACCGTTTTCATCAGCCAATAAAGCTTTGCCAGAATTGGACAACTGTTCCAATAATGTAGGCAATTGCTCGTCAGTCAAATGGATATCGTCTGTGCTGATTTCTTCATCACCATACAAAAATTCCAAGCGTTGGAGGCGGTATAGCAGGTTCAAAGCGGTATTGATGTCGCTGGTATCCGCCCACGCCAAGATTTTTTCGCTGCTGATGGTTTCAGACGGCTCTGCACGCAACAGACCATACAATAAAGTTCTGCTGGCACTGGGCGTATCACTTGAAACAGCATAATACGCACCCGCCGGTGTAATCTTAGGATATAAATTTGCTTGTAAAGAGAGTGTCGCTTCCATCTTATACCTCTAATCCGGGGTCAATTGAGAACAACATGGCAGTAACCAATTGTTTTACATCGTCTTCTCGACGCGCATCAATCTCAAAAACCGGTACATTAAAATTATTCTGTGCTAAATACTTTTGATAAACATCTACGCTTGGTAAGGATCGGATATCCATCTTCGTTACCCCTACAACCAGAGGCGCTTTTTTCAGCAACTCCCGGAATGCATCCAAGAAGAATTGCAGGTCTTTCAATGGATTGCTTCTTGTATTATCTAAAAGAAGCACTAAGCCCATACTGCCTTGGCTCAGAATTTCCCACATGAAATTAAAACGCTCCTGACCAGGCGTACCGTAAAGGTGAACCTTGGTTTCCTCATCCAAATGAATGACACCGTAGTCCATCGCCACAGTCGTGTACCCCTTGCGGACAAGTGTCATATCGGATGCAGATGCATCGGTTTGAACCGGTGGTTCATCAGATAAAGCTGAAATTGCAGTGGTTTTACCTACGCCGACAGGACCGGTAAAGATAATTTTATTTTCTTTCATGACGTGTCCTTTACGATTTGCCCAGCAACTTACGCATCAGGCGTTGCAACAGGCCGCGAGGTTGTTCTTTCGACGGACCGGCAATTTTTTGAGCCTCTTTGCTCATTGCTGTTTCAGGTACGTCTTTGCTATTCACATCAATCTGTTCGTTCAACGAAGGCGTATTGTTCGCATCAGTTGCAAACTCTGTATCTGTCGCCAAAAAGCCCGTCATATATGTTGCCGATAAATAGTTCAAAATATCAGGCATTTCTAAAGGCATGACTTTATAGAGGATGTTAAGATTAACAGACGTTTTTGTCAGAAATGCCGACAAACGCATAGATTCCGGAACATGTGCCAAACGGGTTAAGTTTGGCCACCGCTTGAGTGTAAAGACAGTTTGCGGCGTCATTGGATAAATCAGACGGCCTGATGCAGTCCAAATAGCCATTTGCCACAAGCATGACATAATGGTGACTTTGGCTTTTTCTTTCCATTGAGGATTATCAGGGACAGCCTTACACACGACAGCCAAGTTATCGTTTTTACACAATTTCTCCAACTCATTGGCACTGACTGTCAACAGTACTCGCTGGATACTAGGAAACACGATTAATATCGGCTTACCTTCATGCAAGACGGCAATATCTTGGTGTCCTTGACTGGCAAATTTCAGCGCGCCCAACAAGCCTTTATTTGGATTAAATCGGCGAATAGTTGCTTTTCTTGTACCATCGGAATTAGATTGTCTTTTATTCTCTTCAGCCGCTTGTTGTTCAGACGGCTCAAAAACATTCCCGCCCTGAGCCAGGCTGCGCAAAACAGGAAACAAGGTATCGAATTTAACCGGCTTGGCCAAATAAGGAGTCGTTACGGTTGGCAATTCAGAAGAAAACATTGCCACAGGTACTTCCGGATAAGTTTTCTTCGACTCTTTCCAAGCTTCTACACCTGCCGGCGTATCGGTATCAACCAATACCAAATCCGGTTTTTCATCAGAATCAGGAGAAACGATGACGTAATTCGTCGTATTGTGCATTTTAAATGCCATACGGAATACCGCCTGCTGTTGCTCACCCATCTCCTGTAACATAACCCGTATGGTTTTAATTTTTGGTAAATGATTATTCATTACTCGTACTTTCTACGATTATCTTATTTTTTTGAATATTGGTTCATTCGTTGCAAGAGACGGCTCATTGCCAAGACAACCTCTTCAGGCAGGCTGACAACACGCTCGCGCAACAAGCGCAGGAATTGCTCCAAACGTCCCCAGTCTTCGACGCGTTCGTACAAATCAAACAAGATAATGTACAGCTGCGATTCTTGAGGATACTGCAAAACAGCTTGTTCCAGAGTGCTGATAGCCAAATCCAACTGACCGTAGGCCAACAGAGATTCCACTTCTTTCAGGGCTTCATCAGCAGGTGAGGAGCTGGCGCTGATAACCGAAGAGTCTTTTTGAACCAACTCACGATATTTGGCTTTCATTTGCAAAGAACTTGGCTGAATATAGCCGCGCTTTAAGCCAATCTCTTTAATTTGCTGTTCAGACGGCCCTTTTTCCAAATCATCAAAAATTTCGTGATAACCAAGGCTATAACCCCAACCAAGCATACGTTCTTTTACTTGACGGCCATATTGACCCAAAGAGTGGTAAAGCTTCCACAGATGCTTGGCAAACTGCCCTACTTCTTCATTCTGATAATCCAGACGCAAGGCATCGATAATGAGACCAGCAGGCTTCGCAGAAGTTTGGATTGCTTTATTGTATTGATGCAAAGCAGTCTCGTAGCTAATCTTGTCTTTCAGGATTTTTGCACTGCGTTCCGGTTTGGCAAAACCAATAACCGCACCCATCTCTTCAGGGCTAATTTCACCAAAATCTTTCTTGCCTAATACGATAGGCGCACGTTTGCCCATATCTGGAACGACAATGCGTTCAATCGAGTCGTTCTCAAAGGCAATATGCTCGTCGGAAGCAACTTCCAAACCGCTTTGTTCGCCAATTTGACGGTCCACTTCCTGCATATTCCAACCAAGATGATGCTCGGCGAAAACACGCAGGCGCAGGTTAGTAGAATCCAAAGCCAGACCGGCTTTCAGGTATTCGGCTACGCTGTCTTCAGAAAGGGAAGCACTATGACGCTCAAGCGTATCCGCCAGCATGTCGATATTGCCAACTCGCAGATTCAAACCAATCAATTCATGAACCAGTTTTTCTGGAGCGCCGTCTTCCAAGGTATTGAGATAACCGGCCAAAGACTCCGCTGCTTTGCTTTCATAGCCGAACTGTTTATAAACCTGATATTCGGTCAGCGGATCGACTTCTTGTGCGGAAACAGAAGCTGTTGCATCGTTTGAGCCGCTTCCGCCCCATTCCCAGTCTTGATTATCCGCATTGGAAACTGTCTGGTTGACTTTCTCAATCCAGTCACTTCCATCCTCAGAGGAGGCTGTATGAGCGGCAGATTTATGGCCGCCTTTTGATGCATGTGCGCTTTGTTTGTCTGAATTGTTACTTTGTTTATGACGAACAAAAAACAACACCAGCAAAAAAAGCACCAGCAAAAAAATAGTTAAAAGTTGATAGTTCAAGAACACCTCCCGGTCTTGTGCTGCAAACTGCATTTATTAACATCTGTTGCTTTACACGCAACTTCAACGTTATGAATTCCCCAAACGAATGATGATAACATGAATGCACTCATTTTTACATTAAAAACCCTACTCACATAAAGGACTTGATACCAATTTACAACTCGAACACACCGATGGATTCAACATGCGAGGTTTGTGCAAACATATTCATGATTCCTGCCGCCTTAAACTTATAGCCCTTATCAACCAAGACACCAGCATCTCGTGCAAATGTTGATGGATTACACGAAACATACACTATCTTCTGAGGCAAAAACGGCTTGTGTAGCGATTTGACAACAGCATAAGCCCCGCTTCTCGGCGGATCCAGTAGCATCTTGTCAAATTTTCCCCATGACTCAACAGTTTTTTCATCAGTATCGAACAAGTCGGCAACAGAAAACGTCATATTCTCGGCACAACGATTTAGGTGGGCATTTTCCTTTGCCCTATCTACCAAATAATCAGCGCCTTCAATACCGACAACCGATGCGCCACTTTTTGCCAGCGGCAAACTGAAATTGCCCAAACCGCAAAACAGATCGGCAATCCGCTCCCCTTTTTGAGGATTTAAAAGCCTGACAGCCCTTGCCACCATCACTTCGTTCAGCTGCGCATTAATCTGCGTAAAATCACCGGGTTTGTAAGGCATTTCCACATCAAATTGAGCAAAAGTATAGTTCAGGGCAGGCGCGTTCTCAGGGTAAAACGGCAAGGACTCGGAATGATCCTGCAACCATATTTGCCATGCCTTTTCAGCACCCGACAATATCTTATCAAACCAATTACGTAATTCGCTTAATATTTGTCCAAACGGTTGATTTACGAAACGAATGTTGAGCACTGTCACATTTTTTCCGCAATAAAACTCAACAAATTTTACTTTCACACCATCATCATGCAGCTTTTGCAGCAAATTGCGGACATCAGGCAATCTATCGGATACATGTTTAGGCAAAATATGGCAATGGCGGATATTGACGACATCATGGCTCTTTTTGGCCTGAAAACCGAGTTTCAGACGGCCTTTTTTATCCACCGAAACACTCAAACGCGCCCTATCGCGATAATACCAGGAGTAACCATATAAGGGAGGTAAAATTATTTCCGGCTTGACCTTTCCTATCCGTTCTAACTGCTCTTCCAAAATCCGTTGCTTTAACGCAACTTGCGCTCCGAAAGAAACATGTTGAAGCGAACAGCCGCCACATGTATCAAAATAACAACACGTCGGCTCGACACGTTCGGGAGAAGCCTTCAAAACCTTTTCAACTTGAGCCTCGGCAAACTGCTTTTTCTCTTTATGTATGACAAACGTTACACGCTCTCCAGGCAGCGCACCGCTGATAAATACGGTCTTCCCATCGACTTTGGCAACACCCCTGCCCTCATAATCCAAAGAAAAAACTTCCGCCTCTTGATACTGTTCTTTCACACCCATACCGTTTCCGTCACTCAGCAGTTGCCCGACCGTTTGACTGTTTTCTAATACCGAAAGCGCATATTTTCTCACAAAAACACAGAGTTTCAGGTATCATGCGCCAAAAACTTTCATTTCAAACCCTACAAAAAAAGACGACATGAAAAAAATACTGTTCGGCCTGACAGCCGCCCTTTTAACTTCAGCCGCTGCTGCAAACACACTTATTCCAGACGTCTCCCCCGCCTCTTCCGGACAACACGTCGTTATCAATATTACGCAACAGCGTTTGTTCCTCTACGACAACGGTAAACTGAGCAAAATTTATCCTGTTGCCGTCGGCAAAGCCATGACCCAAACCAATCTGGGCGAACATAAAATCGGCGCAAAAGCCTACAACCCGGTTTGGCACATCCCTAAATCTATCCAAAAAGAACGCAATGACGGCGTTAAAAGCGTACCGGCCGGCCCAAATAACCCGCTGGGCCCGGTATTTGTCCGTCTTGGCGACCCTAAATTAAGCCTTGGCATTCACGGCACCAATGCCCCTGCCAGCGTACCCGGCGTCCGCAGCCATGGTTGCGTGCGCATGAAATCGCCTGATGCATTAGAATTCGCCAAAACCATCGCAACAGGTTCTCCTGCCTCCGTTATCTACCAAATGGCGAGCCTGAACGAAGATGCCAACCAAAACTTGTGGCTGGCTGCCTATCGCGACCCATACGACAAGAAAAACCTTGATACGGCTGCCCTGAAAAAAAGCATTGCTGCCTGGGCAAAAGCGCACGGTAAAACCATCCCTGCCGCACGTGTAGATGCAATCCTGAAAGGACGCACCGGCGCGGCAAACTGTCTGACCTGCGCCAAAGGCGTGAAACTCAAATCGCCTTTGAAATCTTTGGCATGGACCAGCGGCACGGATGCTTACAGCAAACCTAAAGTCATGCCTAAACCGGCTCCTGCTAAAGATGTGGTATTGCCTCAAGGCACTGAAATCGAAGTCGATGCTACCGACGATACAAATAAGGCAGCATCCGAACCGAAACAAAGCGTTCGTCCGACTCCGCTGAAACCGGCAAAACCTGCTGCCAAACCGGCAACCACTCCGGCCGATGCTCCTGCTTCCGCTCCTAAAGCCGCTTCCGAACCGGCTACTGCCCCTGCCTCTGCTCCTGTGAAAGATGCTCCGGCAAGCAGCGAACCGGCAGATTTGCTGTTCTAAGCAGAACAAAATACATAGCCAAAGGCCGTCTGAAATGAATTTTTCAGACGGCCTTTTCGTACAACTGGATATTGGAAATATATGCCCCTCTTAATTCAGACGGCCTTTTTACTTTCCAAATATTCTGACAAACCGCGCTCGCGCAAAATACAGCTCGGACATTCATGACAACCACCGACCACGCCGTTATAACAGGTATGTGTATGCTCGCGAATATAATCCAACACACCCATTTCATCCGCCAATGCCCAAGTTTGCGCTTTGGTTAAATACATCAAGGGCGTGTGGATTTGAAAAGCGTAATCCATGGCCAGATTCAATGTGACATTCATCGACTTGACGAACACATCGCGACAGTCGGGATAACCCGAAAAATCGGTTTCGCACACGCCGGCAATGATATGGCGTATCCCCTGCCCTTTGGCGTAAATGGCGGCGTAAAGCAAAAACAAAGCATTGCGTCCATCTACAAATGTATTAGGCAGGCCGTCTGAAGCTGTTTCAATGGATGCCGTATCATCCATCAAGGCATTATGCGTAATCTGTTGCATCAGGCTTAAATCGAGTACGATCTGCTTCACGCCTAAATCTTGGGCAATCCAACGCGCGCGCTCCAATTCGATGGCGTGGCGTTGCCCATATTGAAAAGTGATGGCCTGCACATTTTCACGGCCATATGTTTGAATTGCCTGAATCAGGCAGGTTGTTGAATCCTGCCCGCCCGAAAAAATAACGAGGGCCTGCTGTTTTTCCATTGTAAATTCCTAGTTTTGTTAACGCGGGAGGTTTGCGAACCGCGTGATTTGAAGATTGACGGATTATAACGGATTTCGTCTATAATCACGGCACTTCATTTTCTTTTATATAGCATAATTATGAGCATCTACGCCCTGAAACCAAAATTTCAAAACCTGTTGCGCCCCATTGTTAAGCGACTGTATCAAAAAGGTATTACTGCCAATCAGGTTACCCTGTTTGCCTGCGCCGTTTCCATTTTGATCGGTTTGCTTTTAGCATTGTTTGCAGGTGTATCCACATTATTCTGGCTTTTGCCGATTTGGTTGTTCGTCCGTATGGCACTGAATGCGATGGACGGTATGCTGGCACGGGAGTTCGGCCAACAATCGGCATTAGGCGGTTATTTGAATGAAATCACCGATATTGCCGCCGATGCTGCTTTGTATCTGCCTTTTGCCTTCATTGCACCCTTCGGCGGCGTGCAAATTGCCCTGTTTATTTGGCTGGCGGCAATGACTGAATTTTGCGGCGTTTTGGGACAAGTCCATGGCAACGGCCGTCGTTATGACGGGCCATTCGGCAAAAGCGATCGCGCATTCTTTATCGGCGCATTGGCAGTATGGTATGCAATTGCCGGAAGCTTCCATTCGCTTTTCTATATCCTTATGTGGCTGGCCTGCGCGGCACTGGTTTACACCTGCTACAAACGTGTCATCAATGGCTTGAAGGTCGTCTGAAATTTGTCCACTTTTTTGGGTTAATCATCATTGATTAGAGTATTTAAACCCATCACCCTGTTTTACTGAAAACAAAAAAAAGACCGTCTGAAACCATAAACTATCGGTTTCAGACGGCCTTTTATCCATCAGCCGAGATAACTTACTGTTTACCCAACTGACTGTAATCTACCAACATATACTTGGCAGTAATCTTCTGTGAAGCATTGCCTTCGTCACCCATCAGAATCATCTGCGGCTTGCCGTTAACGGTAATCGAATCGACGGCTTCAACGTTGGTGATGTGTTGCAGATTAGGCAGAGAGATTTTTTGCGGTTCGTCGGTCGGGTTGCCGCTCCAAGTCCACAGTTGCGAGAATTTCTGTCCATTCTCATCCTTCACTTCATTGGCAATCACGTAGGTTTTCAACACAGGATCATAGTTGAGGGAACGGATACCGCCGCCATCAATATCAATCACTGCCACTTCATCAAACTCAGGCTTGGCATTGCGCTCGAACACATCTTTCGGATTGCTGATAAACGCGACCAAAGCCATGTTGTTGAACTCAGGATCACGGAACCCTAAAACAAGACGTTTTTTCACCGGATCAAACGCCATGCCCTCAATATTGATTTCTTCAAAAGAAACCTCTGCCTTGGTTCGCTCGCGAATCAAATCATGCAGCTTATGATCGGTTTCCAAAACTTGCGTCAGATTGTCGTAGCTGGTTAGCCCCAACACATTGCCGTCTTGGATTTTAAAACGCATCAGGTGTTCGCGGTCAGGCGAGCGGTTGCCTTTACGGGTACGCGAGTGTGAAGTCAGCGCGTAGATAAAGCCTTCATCGTCGCGAGCCAAAGCCTCCAAGTCGCTGAGACGGCGTTTGAAACCGGTAATCACGCGCGTATCCAATGCCTCGTCTTCCACAAACCTACCGGTTTTATCAATGCTGATGATACTAAACGCATGGTTGGGTTCGTCTTCCGCAATCAGCAAATTACCGTCCGGAAGCTGTTGTACGGCGGAAGGCTCGTACACACCGTTAAACATATTGATCCCCAGCGAACGCAGCTCTGCCGCATTGTTGGCCGGCGGTATCAGCAATGACGGCAATGTTTTCACGCCGATAAACGCCACCAGTGAAGCCAGCAAGCCCCAGCGGAATACCGCGTAAGATAAGTTAATGTATTTGAACTGTTTATCCGCCAACAAACCAAGCCAGTAAAGATGGTCGCTCATCTTTTCATAGATTTGTTTACGATCACCCATAATCTCCTGCATCATTTCCCAATATTGATCTTTTTGCAGCTTCACACGGTCTTCATAAATCAAAATATTGGGCTGGCTGCCGCCAAAAAAGCGCGTTTCGGTGCTGCTGAGGCGGGTTTTCAAATCCCGCAGTTTCGAACGGCCGCGGACAAAATCCTTCAACCATGTACGCGCCGCTTGCATTTTACCGATACGTTCCGGCGAAGCGGACAGAAGCGCAAACACGATGGACGCGGCGGCGGTAATCATAAAGGTACTCGCCGGAATCAAAAACTCAGGCGACGATGAAAAAATAAACGCACCCGAAATCATCAGAGCAGAAACAATAAAACCATTCAGCGAAATCATAATGTTCGCTTTGGTCGCCGCCAGTGCCAACAATTCCATCTCCGAGCGTACGGCGTTGCGGAACATGGTTTCCACGCCCTTATTCGTACCCAACAAATCAGGCGCATTCAAATCCTCGGCTTTATTTTTTTCTTCTTCGCCTTGTCTTTTTTGCGTTTGGCTTTCTTCTCACTTTTTTCAGACGGCATCTCAGGATTTTTAATCACTCCCAGACCTTCTACCGTTTCCGGAATTTCTACCGCGTCAGCCACAGCCTCAACTTCGTTTTCAACAACACCGTTTTGATTGTGATCCCAAAAATCAACATCCTGTTGGGATTCGGCAGCTGCGCCGTCGTTTAAAGGTTTTTCTTGGTTGCCCATCTGCTTCGACTGACCATCTTCCTTCCAATCATTCAAACTCATATCATGACTCACAACATCAAACACTTTGAATTAAATGGAAAATAAAAAGCATATTTAGTTCATTTATTTCAGATAATTTACATGCTATTTACATTCTTTAAATGCCTAAATAGCAAACTGTCGCAGGACCAAAAGCCCTGCGACAATCCACTTTATATCGAAATATTAATAATCGATGCGTTCTTTAATAATTTTCAAATCAGGGTAAGACAAAACAATGTCGTACTCACGACCATCTTTAAAAGCCTCGATATCCAACACAGGCTGGCCCCGACGGCTATCGGCTTCAACATCGTGAACTTGATAGCCGCGTTGTTCCAACATTTTTACGGCTTTAGCACGATTTTGCTCGAAGTTTTTGTCGCTGTAGATTTTGTGTTCGATATAATCACTGGCACCGGCAGTAGCGGCAGACAAAGCAACGATGGCGGTCAATAAAAATTTTTTCATGTTTGATTTCCTTTTTAAATGTGTATTCGGGTTTCGATGGATGTATTAAAACATGACAAAATTAGCAGTTAATTAGTGCTTGGTTAAACGCAGTAAAGGCCGTCTGAAAACTGTTCAGACGTCCTTTAACCTTAATCATCAAATTTCAAACGTATTACCCAAGTGTAAATCCGGATGGTTAGAAAAAATGAAAAGCCTGCAATGAATATTCACCCAACAAATGGATAAATCATGAACAAATTTTGCGAAATTACCTTTTGCCAACAAATCGGCAGCAACAAACAACACAACCAGGATGCCCTTTTTAACGGTGAACAAGTGTTTCAATATAAACTCAAAACCGCTGAAACACGTCTTGAAACCCGTCCACGCTTTATCATCGGGATAGCCGACGGCATTTCCAATAGCAACCATCCCGAAAAAGCCAGCAAATCCGCCATGCACCTATTAAGCCGCACAGCCAAACTCAGCCGTCAAATCATCAATCATGTACAAGCCGCTTTATCTCAAGAGCTGGCAGAGGATTATTTTGGTTCCTCAACCACTTTTGTTGCCACCGAAATCGACCAAACCACCGGCAAAACCAAAATCATCAGCGTAGGCGACAGTCGCGCCTATTTGATTGATACACAAGGAAAATGGAAGCAACTGACCCAAGATCACTCGATACTCTCCGAATTGCTGGATGATTTGTCGGATAAAAAAGAAGAAGAGTTCGCCACCATATATGGCGGCGTTTCTTCTTATCTAGCAGCAGATTATTCCGAATTCCAAGACAAAATGTGTCATATCGAACTTACGCTTAAAGCAGGAGAAAGCCTGCTGCTTTGTTCAGACGGCCTAAGCGACGCTCTTTCAGAAGAAATAAGAGAAAAAATTTGGCAACAATATGATAACGATAAGTCCCGTCTGACTGTATTTCGTAAATTAATTGCGAAACAAAGAGTTTATGATGATATGTCGGTAGTAGTTTGCCGATTGTAGTCTATAATGTTTACCTATTTTTCATACTAAGGGGTATCTATATGAGCATAGAAAAAGCAGAAATACTCAAGATTGATGACATATTTAAATTAAATTTGAGTATCCCTAATTATCAAAGACCATACAAATGGACAATCAAAAATGTACAACAATTAATCGATGACCTGCTCCAAAATTTTAGGGAGGGGAAAAAAATATACCGCATCGGAACAATTGTTTTAAATAAAAATAACGACTGTTCTGAAATAGTAGATGGCCAACAGCGGCTTATTACACTCTCGTTATTGCTTCATAAACTGGGGAAGGATGTGTCTCTTTTAAAGGAAAAACCGAATCATAGCATCAGCAAAAATAATATTACAACGAACTATAATTTTCTTAAAAACTATAATTTCACAAATGAATTTAAGGATTACCTCCTTAACAGGTGTGAAATGGTTTGTATTGAATTAAATGACTTAGATGAGGCTTTTCAATTTTTTGATTCACAAAATGCCAGAGGCAAACCTTTAGAATCTTATGACCTCTTAAAAGCCTATCATTTAAGAGACATGAGAGATAAAGACGAGCGGATTATTCACCAATGTGTCGAACGCTGGGAAAAATCTGCAATGTCTAATGATATAAATAATTTAGATAAAATTATCAATTATATCTTATTTAGACTTCGCCGCTGGCATTACAAAGAGAATGCAGAAATATTTACATCAGATGAATTAGATACATTTAAAGGCGTTCATGAAAAAGTTGATTATCCTTACTTACACAGAATATTAGCTACTCATACCATACAAAAATTATTACATGAAAATCCATTTTTATATCGATCAATATCAGCATTTCAGGCCACACAAGTGTTAATCAATGGAAAATATTTCTTTGATTACATTGAACATTATACAGCCATCTATGAAAAACTATTCAAAGAAAAGGATGGATTGTTAGATAAAATTCATTCTATTAATGGAATTGATTTAGAAAAAGGAGTAATGACTTTTTTAAACAATCATAAATACAGCTATCGAACTGGTGATAAATACATTAGAAATTTATTTGAATGTACCGTATTGTTCTACTTTGATAAATTTGGAGAAAGCCATTTTGAAGAATTTATAACCAAAGCTTTTCTATGGGCTTACCGTACTCGGGTAGAATATCAGCGCATTACCTTCACGACCATTGAGAAAAAGGCTAGTGCTCCAGCCGGATTAATTTCTTATATTGAAAGATCCATTACTCCCGAACAAATAATGCGTTTTATTCAACAAACCGGAAAAGTCAATTTTTCAAAACATGTAGACCCTAAAATAAAAGAGATTTTGGAAATTAAAGATGAAAACAAATAATGATTACGTAAAAACATTAACCATAAATGAATTATTAAATTTAAATAAAGACAAATATATTATTCCTATTTATCAACGTAATTACGCATGGGGAGATGATGAGATCAGCCTTCTTATCCAAGACCTATGGAATGCAAAAAATAAGAATAATTATTATATTGGCAGCTTAGTCATTTATAAAAGAGAAAATGGAGATTTAGAAGTCATAGACGGACAACAACGATTGACCACACTGACTTTAATCATGCACTACTTAAAATCAGATACCTTTGTTAGAAATGTATACTTTGAGCATAGACATGACTCCGACGATGCCTTAGGAGATCTTGACTCCGACTCTATACCTGATGTTTTTAAAAATGCTTTAAAATCAATAAAAAAATATTGGGAAACTGAGAGAACAGAAAAAGAAGGAAGGTGTTTGGCAGAGTTCTTACAAGAAAACGTTAAAATTATTAGAACCGAAGTACCCGAAGACACCGACCTCAATCATTACTTTGAAATTATGAATACGCGGGGAGAGCAATTAGAAAAACATGAGATTATCAAGGCTACTTTGATGAAGGTTTTAGACACAGATAGTGAACGCTCTATTTTTGCCAAAATTTGGGATGCGTGTTCTGACATGAGCCGATATGTTGTAATAGGAATCAACCAGTCACTTAGAGAAAATATTTTTGGCAAGAATTGGGAAAATACTATTCCAAAAAAATTTAATGAAATTATTGAGAATATTGCTGATGCAGAAAAAACTCAACATTCAGATAACGGCTCCGCAAATGAAGAACAATCAATTCTTCAATTGATAACCGCCGATAATGGAGATATCCACTCCTCCCAAGAAAAAACAAACGAGCAGACAGATGGGCGTTTTAATTCCGTTATTGATTTCCCTAACTTCTTAATGCATATCTTGAAAATTTATCTAGAAAAATTTCCTACTGGCATTAACGAAACTACCTTTAAAGAGATTCCTCTGGATGAAAAAGAACTTTTGCGTGATTTTGACAATGAAGACTGGAACAAAGAAAAGATTGTAAATTTCATAGATACATTGCTATCTTGTCGATATTTATTTGATAAATATATTATTAAGTCAAATTCACTACGTTCAGAAAATGAGCATTGGTCTTTATGGGAAATCAAAAAAGAAGAATCAAAGAATTATTACTATAGAAATATTTTTGGTATCGACAATGGCAATTCCATTGATACTCAAGAAACCAATGATAAAACCAAGAATGCAATAATGTTGCTTTCTATGTTTCATGTTTCTAATCCATCCCGAATCTATAAAAACTGGCTATATGCTACATTGCGTTGGTTATTCGAGAATAAGAAAAGTATTACTCAAGAGACATATATTCAGTTTCTTGAAAATCTTTGTGATAAATTTTATTTTGAAAACAACTGCAATGAAAATAGGGATTTTATGAAAATTATCTTAAATGATAATTACACCACCCCTTCAGTACATAAGTCTTGGAATGATGGAGTAAACGTCCCAAATTTTGTATTTAATCGATTGGATTATCAATTATGGAAATATCAAGACAAGGTAGAGGTCTTTTCAGCTATTGACCAATCTAAACAATCTATCTGGAAAAATTTTAGATTTAGTTTTAGAAGCTCGGTTGAGCACCATTACCCACAAAATCCCTCTCAAGATTTTGGCCTAGATAAATTAGATACAAATGTCTTAGATAATTTTGGCAATCTATATTTGTTATCTCAAAGTAAAAATTCCAGTTTCAGTAATAAACTTCCAGATTGGAAACGGCAGTATTACAAAGAAAAGGATACTTATGATAGCTTAAAACAAGCTATTATGATGAGTTACGAAAACTGGACAGAAAGCGAGATAAAAGATCATGAGAAAAAAATGCTAGAAATCTTAAATGAACCACTAACTGACTCATCGTATCAACCATAATCGGCACTTAACATATCTCCCTATCATTGCATTCGTCCGTCTATCGGATAATCATTACATTTATCCGATATGTCATGATACTGTTCAAAAAATATGACTATTAGGAGTTTCTCATGTCCGAACAGCAAAAATACTTTTCTACCCAAGACGGTACTTCGCTTTTCTACCGCTATCGTCCTGCTGTCGATGGTTCTTCCGACAAAGCCATTGTGCTGTTCCATCGCGGGCATGAGCACTCCGGCCGGATGATGTTTGTGGCGGATGAGCTGGGTTTTGATGATTTTTCCTATTTTGCTTGGGACGCGCGTGGTCATGGTTACAGCCCTGGTGAACGCGGCGATAGTCCGAGTATTGGCACTTCGGTTGCAGACGTAGATGATTTTATCCGACACATCCAAAGCGAATACGGCATCAAACCTGAAAACATCTGCGTGATTGCGCAAAGTGTCGGAGCGGTATTGGTTTCTACTTGGTTGCACGATTACGCGCCGAAAATCCGTTGCGCCGTATTGGCTTCGCCTGCGTTCAAAGTCAAACTCTATGTTCCGTTTGCCCGTACCGGTTTAAAAATCATGCAAAAATGGCGTGGCAATTTCTTTGTCAACAGCTACGTCAAAGCCCACTATCTGACCCACAACGTCGAACGTCAAAAAAGCTACGACAATGATCCGCTTATTGCCCGCGCTATTTCCGTTCGTATCCTACTGGGTTTATATGAAACGGCCGAGCGTGTGGTTGCCGATGCACAAGCGATTACTACGCCTGTACAACTGTTGATTTCAGGCAGCGATTGGGTCGTTCATCACAAACCGCAACACGATTTCTACAACCGTTTGGGCAGCCATATTAAAGAGCGCCATATCCTACCCGGTTTCTACCACGATACTTTAGGCGAGCAAAACCGTGAAATCGCTTTTGTTGAAATGCGCTGTTTTATCCGCGAGCGTTTCAATCAACCCTTGCAACAAGTCGATCTGACTCAAGCGCACTTATTTGGAGACAGCCGTCGCGAAGCTGACGAACTGGCTACACCTTTGCCTATTGGTACACCTCGCGGCGCATTTTGGGCAATATATCGCGCCTCGCTCAAGCTGGGCTCGCGCTGGAGTGAAGGCTTAAGAATCGGTCAAGAAACAGGTTTTGATTCGGGCAGTACACTGGATTACGTCTACCGCAATCAACCGCAAGGCAGCAATGCTTTCGGTGTATGGGTGGACAAATACTATCTCAACGCCATCGGCTGGCGCGGTATCCGCCAACGCAAAGTCAATATTGGCAAAGCCATTCAGACGGCCTCAGCTAAATTGCATGAAGCAGGCAAACCTGTACACGTTTTGGATATCGCGTCCGGTCATGGCCGCTATGTATTGGATGCCCTGACTGCCGACACATTGCCTGATTCCGTACGCTTGCGCGATTACAGCCCGATTAATGTTGAAGCCGGACGCAAACTGATTGCCGAGCGCGGCTTGCAAAACACAGTAACCTTCAATGAAGTCAATGCCTACGACCGCGCCAATTATCACGATTTACAGCCTCGTCCAACGCTGGGCATCGTCTCCGGCCTACATGAATTGTTTGCCGACAATGATTTGATTTTGAACTCGCTCTACGGCTTCGGCGAAGCCATTGAAACCGGCGGCTACCTGATCTACACCGGCCAGCCGTGGCATCCCCAACTGGAAATGATTGCCCGCGCCCTGACCAGCCACAAAGCAGGCAGCCCAAACTGGGTAATGCGTCGCCGCAGTCAGCAGGAAATGGATCAATTGGTTGAAAAAGCCGGTTTTGAAAAAATCCATCAATGGATAGACGAAGACGGTATTTTCACCGTGAGCTTGGCAGTGAAGAAATAAAAATAAAGGCCGTCTGAACAATTTTTTAACTTTCAGACGGCCTCAATGAGGCTTAAATCTTTCGCTTTGAATTAAAGATTGATGTAAACAGATTCGTCGTTTTTCATGATGAAGTGGTTATGCTTTATCAATACCTATGACTTCAGAAGTAGTGTAGTTATTTCTATCGAAATAACTACCAGATATGAGTTTTATTCGGTATTACTCCGCAAGGTAAAAAAAGTGAGAATAGACTATCCAGAGCCATCATTGCATCACTTTTAAAGTATAACATTTATCTTACCTACTCCGAAAAAATCTACGATATACCAATATACAAAGAAATGCTCGGGAGCGCTTGCTCAAATTTCAATAAGTTGAAATCCCATAATGCTAAAGTTACTTACATTACTGCTTGTTTCCACATTTTCAGCTGTCTCCCATGCTGCTGCGGTTGACTGGACACCGTTATTGCAATCTATGAAGAAGGGTTGTGCGTTTGATTCTGAAGCCTTGCCTTATGGAAAATCCGACATCTGCAAACTGCCTGCCAAATACCGCGCATCCGTTGCCCGAAGCCACAGCAAGCAGACAGCGTCAGATGGTGAGGCATTCACCATTGAATTGAAAAATTCTGTTGCTTTTGGGCTGCCCTTATCTGCTTTGACCGTCGAATCCAATGAAGGATACGGCTACATCAAAATGAAATTTGCCCGAAATGCCGATGTATCTAAGCTTATCCCCTTATTCACAATACCAACCAATAAACAACGCGGTATGTTGGCCGTCGGCATGGCGAAGAATTTTTGTGCCAAAGATGCAAATGGGACGTTGACTGAATACCAATCTTCACAGCGTTACTGGCGAGCCCTTTCAACAGATGGTCCGTGGCAGGAATTCCGCTACCATCCAAAAGAAAACGCTTTATCCTGTTTGCGTTCTGACCATTATGGCGATGAATTGCAATGTTCTAAATGAAAACATGAAACCCACCCTCAAAACCTCCCTACTCAAGCTGATTTCAGTCGGTATCTTGTTTTACACCAGCTACGGCTTGTCCAATCATTATGCGGCATCGCTGGACTATGTGCCTGAAATTGCTTTTGCATGGGAGCGCAATATTCCGTTTTGGGCATGGACGATTGTGCCTTATTGGTCGCTGAACCTGATGTATGCTGCGGCATTTTTTCTTTGCCGTGATACACATGAACAAAACCGATATGTAGCGCACCTTGTAGCCGCCCAACTGATTGCGACTGTTTGCTTTGTGCTGTTTCCGCTGCGTTTCGGGTGGCCTAAACCGCCTGCCGATGGGCTGTCAGGCTGGCTGTTTGATTCATTGGCTGCATTTGATTTGCCGTATAACCAAGCACCATCTTTGCATATCGCGTTGGCAATTATCGTGGGTGCATTTTATTGGACGCGCTTTCCTAAAATCCGCCTGCCGCTTTTCTCATGGCAAAGCCTGATTGCCTTGTCGGTACTGACAACTTATCAACATCATTTTATTGACGTACCAACCGGAGCATTGCTCGGCTGGCTGGTGTTGTGGGCTTTCCCGCGTCAGATGACTTCGCCGTTAAAACTGGGATCAAGTGATGTACGCTCAAGAAAGATTGTGCTGCTGTATTTGCTTGGCGCGTGTTTGACGGCGTTGCCCGCGTTGCTGGGTGGCGCGTGGCTGTGGTCGATATGGATTAGCGTGTCTTTGCTGATGGTGGCTTTTGCCTATTTGACTGGAAATGCAAACATATTCCAAAAACAGGCTAACGGTAAATTATCGGCGGCAGCGACGGTTTTGCTGTTGCCTTATCTGGTGGGCGTACGGCTAAACATGGCGTATTGGTTACGCGGTAAGGCAAAAACGGCACCAGTCCGCAATGATGTATGGATTGGCAGCGTTTTGGGGATTTCAAACCATTTGCCTGCCGTATTGGATGTATGCGCCGAATATCCCTGCCGTAGCTATCAAGGAAAATATCGCACCCTGCCTTTACTGGATATGGTAACGCCATCTGAAAACGATTTGGTTCAGACGGCCTTGATATTGGAAACCTTGCGCCAAAAACACGGCAAAGTGCTGGTATGTTGCGCTTTGGGCTATGGAAGAAGTGCCGCAGTGGTGCTGACGTGGCTACTGGTTTATGGTGGTTGCACAAACTTGGCGCAAGCGAAGGCTGAACTCAAACAGGCTCGGCCGCAAATGGTATTATCGCTGGCCACTGCCCAAGCAGTCGAAGCTGCTGCCAACTATTTAAAACAAGGATAATGATGGACAACGCAACCGATAGCCGTATTACTGCCCACCTGCTCTCTACCGCACATTATGTTGCCACCTGCAACGCCTTGCTGCTCGCCTTATCAGCAAAATATGGCGGCGCATGGTTTGTGGTGCAACTTGTCTTGGCAGCAGTTTTGCTGTACTGCCATATCCGCATTCACTTCGATCGCCGCGTGTTCCAAGACTTTGCCGACAACCGTTACTCTACTGAAGACTTCGACCACGCCTTACAGCAAAACGGTTTGCGTCAAATTTCAGGCAGCCGTACTTTGACCCAACGGATAAACGGCGCACTTTCCTTATGGCGCAAAAGCTTATACCTGACCGCCGTACAATTTTTAATTTTGCTTATCCAAAACATTTGATTATTTTGGCTGATTTACCCAAACCAAATCCTTAGCGGTATCTCACTTCATAAGGCAGAAACAATGAAAAACTTCCTCAAAAAACAACTTGCCTGGCTGACCGACCAAGCCTTGTGTCTGTCGGTCTCTTTTCTTACGGGCGTACGCCCTAAAAGCCCGCGCGAGCTGACATTCAATCAGCACCAAAAGGTCTATTACGCCAATCACGGCAGCCATGGCGATTTTGTACTGGTGTGGATTTCCCTGCCCCGCCGCTGGCGCTTGTCCACGCGCCCTGTCGCCGGTTCGGATTACTGGCTGACGAGCAAACTCAAACGCTTCATCATTCAAAACGTTTTCAATGCCTTGCTGATTCCGCGCCATAGCGATAATCCGCAAGCGATTACCGAACAGATGAAAGACGCGCTGAACGCAGGCGACTCTTTGATTATTTTCCCTGAAGGCACGCGCAACACTGACGACAACACCATCCTACTGCCGTTCAAATCCGGCATTTATCATCTGGCGAAAAGCAAACCCAATACCGAATTTGTGCCGATTTGGATAGACAACATCAGCCACGTACTGCCCAAAGGCAAAATCCTGCCTATCCCGCTTTTGTGTGAAGTCCATATCGGACAGCCGCTTACTTTGCAGGAAAACGAAGACAAAGACAGTTTTTTGACACGCAGTCGTGAAGCGCTGCTGGCACTCAGGCCGTCTGAAAACGACCGCAGCGAGCTTCGCCAAAATGAATCTGAAGTTCATCAAAACAAAGGAGGACAAGCATGAGCCTTTCTACGACTTCCCAACAAATCATTGTCGAACAAGCCGCCGCTCATCTGACTCCGCAAGCCAGCTATATTTTTGTCGGCGTATTTGCCGTATTGTGTTTTGCCAGCATTATCGGACAATGGCTCAAGCGCCAAAACGGCGCAGATAATGCCACCATCGCCAACCTCAACGCCCGCATTTACGCATGGTGGCTGATGACGTTGGTGTTGCTGGGCGCGTTTTGGTTCGGCAAAATCGGGACGGTTGTACTGTTTTTCCTGATTTCATTTGCCGCACTGCGCGAGTTTATGACCCTAGTCTATCGCCGCCGCAGCGACTATTACAGCATGGTGGTCTGCTTTTACCTGCTGCTGCCGGTGCAATACTATTTCGTCTATGACGGCTGGTACGGCATGTTCAGCATTTTTATTCCGGTTTACGGCTTTTTGATACTGCCGATTATTGCCAGCCTCAGCGGCCAAACCGCGCATTTTTTGGAACGCGCCGCCAAAACGCAATGGATGGCGATGATTTGCATCTTCTGTCTGTCTCATGTTCCGGCGCTGATGTTTCTGGACTTGGACGGCTTCGATAACGGCAACAATATCCTGTTGCTGATCTTCCTGATTGGCGTGGTGCAAGTATCGGATGTGTTGCAATACGTTTGGGGCAAATTGATTGGCGGTGCAAAAATCATGCCTTCACTTTCCCCGTCTAAAACCATTTCCGGCACTGTCGGCGGTATTTTGTCGGCCACAGCCATTGCCGCGCTGATGGCGCCGATTACGCCGTTCTCCCACGGCCAAGCAGCCGTTATCGGCTTTATCGTCTGCCTGATGGGTTTCTTTGGCGGCCTGGTTATGTCTGCTATCAAACGCGATTACGGTGTCAAAGACTGGGGCAATATGATACGCGGCCACGGCGGTATGCTTGACCGTGTGGATTCGATTTGTTTTGCTGCACCTGTGTTTTTCCACATCACCCGTTATTTCTGGAACGGCTAAACTTCAGGCCGTCTGAAAGATGTTTTCAGA
Source organism: Neisseria sp. HMSC065C04 (assembly GCF_001815375.1). Classification (NCBI taxonomy): domain Bacteria; kingdom Pseudomonadati; phylum Pseudomonadota; class Betaproteobacteria; order Neisseriales; family Neisseriaceae; genus Neisseria; species Neisseria sp. HMSC065C04. Next base: position 36,066 of record NZ_KV820406.1, on the reverse strand, counting down.
CGGCCTTGAATGTATGAAACTGCCAGCCCTGCCAATTCGTTATACAATACGCAACCATTGTTATTACACACACAAAATGAATAAACCCTCTCCAATCTTTCCCATTTTTCTTGCTACGATTATCTTCGCCCTTATTGTTTGGTCAGGCATTAATCCTCATGATCGCGCAGTCTGGTACGCCGAAATCATCCCCGTAGCATCCGTATTCTTCCTTCTGGTTGCCACCTACCGCATTTTCCGCTTCAGCAACCTGGCCTACTTATTCATGAGTTTTTGGCTGATTATGCATTCGATTGGCGCATACTATACTTTTGCCGATGTGCCATTTGAATCCATCAACCGCTTTGTCGAGCCAATTTTGGGCGAAAACCGCAATCATTACGACCGTATTGCCCATTACATTATCGGCTTCTACGCCTATCCAATGGCCGAGTGGCTGCTGCGTCGCAAGCTGTGCAACCTGCCGCTGGCTTTGTTTTTCGGTCTGTTCTTCATCATGAGCGTGGCTGCCGCCTATGAAATCATCGAATGGCAATATGCCGTCATCGACGGCGGAGAGGCCGGACTGGAATTCTTGGGTTCTCAAGGCGATATTTGGGACGCGCAAAAAGACATGCTTGCCGATACTTTGGGCGCGTTAACTTCTCTGTTTATTTTTGTGTTTACCCGACCCGATAAACGCTTGGGTTTCTCTTAAATCTACCCCTTTAAAGCGAAAGGCCGTCTGAAACCAGATTTTCAGACGGCCTTTTTTCATTTTTCTATCGCTATTATTGTAAAAATTAATAAATGCGATAGTTAAAAACATAAGCCAATTTTGAAACAAAATCCGTCATCAAAATTTTTAAGCACATGAAATATATAAAAAACAACATCTGTTAAGATTTTGTAAACAATATGTCTACGTCAACCTGATTTTTTCGATTTGATTTAAGTCAGCATATCTTGTGTCATTAATCCATAAAATATTCGGAATTCTACAAAATATTGATTAACCCGATAGAGGTTATCATCAAGACGAGGAACACAAAATGCAGAAAATTCCAGAATTGGTCTGCCCTGCTGGCAACCTGCCTGCACTGAAAACCGCTGTGGACAACGGTGCGGACACGGTTTACATGGGTTTGAAAGATGCGACCAATGCACGAAATTTTCCGGGACTGAATTTCGATATGAAATCGGCACGGGAAGGCGTAGCTTACGCCCATGCGCGCGGGCGCAATGTACTGATGGCCATCAATACATTCGCACAAGCCGGCCAAGTGGAGCGTTGGCACGCTGCTGTGGATACGGCGGCGGATTTGGGTGCCGATGCAATTATTGTTGCCGACCCCGCCATCATGGCGTATGCGGCAGACAAACATCCGAATTTACGCCTGCATATGTCGGTACAAGGTTCGGCCACCAATTACGAAGCCATCAATATGATGAAAGAGCTGTTCGGCATCCGTCGTGCCGTTTTGCCGCGCGTGCTGACCATCGATCAGGTCAAACATGTAATTGACAATACTGATGTGGAAATTGAAGTCTTTGGCTTCGGCAGTTTGTGTGTGATGGTGGAAGGCCGTTGCATCTTGTCGAGCTATGCAACAGGCGAATCACCCAATATGCAAGGGGTCTGCTCTCCGGCAAAATCCGTCCGCTGGGAACAACTGCCCGACCGCATGAACGTACGTCTAAACCAGGTATTGATAGACCAATACAAACCCAATGAACCGGCAGGTTATCCAACCTTGTGCAAAGGCCGCTTTGAAGTCAATGATGAAACTTACTATGCTTTGGAAGAACCGACCAGCCTGAATGTTTTGGAAATGTTGCCCGAACTCATCAAAATCGGTGTGTCCGCCATCAAAATCGAGGGACGCCAACGCAGTCCGATGTATACGGCGCAAGTAACCAAATCCCTGCGCCAAGCACTGGATGCAGCTGCAGCCGACCCATCGCATTTCAAAGTCAATCCGTCCTGGAACAATGCCTTGAGCAAAGTTTCAGAAGGTCATCAGACAACTTTGGGCGCATACAACCGCCCATGGAAATAAGGGGAAAAAAATGAATTCATTGAAATTGTCGCTGGGCCCTATTTTATTTTTCTGGCAAAAAGAAGCCCTACTGGAATTTTACGTTTCCATGCTGGATACGCCGTTGGATACGGTCTATTTGGGCGAGGTAGTCTGCTCACGCCGTCAGAAAATGCGCTTTGCCGACTGGTTCGGACTGGCTGAAGACTTGGCGGAAAGCGGTAAGGAGATTATTCTTTCTTCACAAGTCCTGCTCGAAAGCGAATCCGATCTGAAACGCCTGCGCAAAATCACGGAGCAGGGAAAGTTTAAAGTTGAAGCCAACGACATGGGTGCGGTCAAATTGGCACGCGAACACGGCATTCCTTTTGTTGCCGGTGCAAGCCTGAATATCTACAACGAAACCACTTTGGACGTATTCCGAAAATTAGGGGCATTCCGCTGGATTGCACCGTCCGAGCTGAGCCGCGATAAGGTTGCCGAAATTATTAAGGCTTCAGACGGCATTGAGACCGAACTCTTCGCTTGGGGTAAAATGCCGCTCGCCTATTCATCACGTTGCTTTACCGCCCGCCATTACAATCTGAATAAAGACAGTTGCGAGTTCCGCTGCCTCGATCATGAGCACGGTATGGCTATGAATACGCGAGAAGGCCAGCCGTTTCTCACCATCAATGGCATCCAAACCATGTCTTACGGTTGCCAAAACCTACTGCCCCACCATGAAGACTTGAATAAAATCGGCGTGAATATGCTCAGACTGTCGCCACAAATGCACAGCATGGCTGAAATTATCCAAATTCACCGCGATGTATTGGACGGAAAAGCCACATGGGAAGATGTCCGCCCCGAGTTGGAACGACTGACTACCGGAACACTGGTTGACGGCTATTGGCGCGGTCAGCCCGGTATTGAAACCGTGAAGGAGGCATATTATGGCGCTGCCTGAAATCATATTACCCAAATGGATGGCAAAAATCGGTACCAAACTTCCCGGCAAACCTCCACGCTTTGTTTTGGTCTCCGTATTGAATACCATGCTGAAAAAAGGTTTACTGCCTGCCGATATGGAACTTTTTGCCGGAAGAAAATTCGAAATCGAAGTTTTGGATGCCGGTATCAAAGTGCGATTTAGTGCCGATACGGAAAAATTCCTGGACGATAACTTCAGCGGCGCCCCCGATCTGAGGCTGGCGGCCAACGGTATAGACTTCATGCGCATGATGATGCGCGAGGAAGATCCCGATACCTTATTTTTCAACCGTAAATTGCAAATCGAAGGCGATACGGAACTGGGGCTAATTACCAAAAACTTACTCGACAGCGTCGAGTGGCCTTTCAGCGAATGGTTCCTGAAACGCAGTACGTCCACTTTGGATTGATTAATTTTGGTTGAACCAAGAACAAAGGCCGTCTGAATGTTTCAGACGGCCTTATATATTTCATCTCTTTGATATGTCTTCTCTTATTGGTTTTATCAAATATAAAAAAGCGTACCTTATTAGGTACGCTTTTTTCAATCCGACTCAAAATTAGAATTTTGCACCGGACTCATTTGCCATAAAGTCTACAGCCGCTTTAACCTCATCGTCACTCAAGCTGCTGTTGCCGCCTTTGGCAGGCATTGAATTAAAACCTTCAAGCGCGTGTTTGTGCAAAGTATCTTTACCTTGCTTAATTCGAGGAGCCCAGTCATCTTTTTTACCGACAACAGGTGCGCCCGGAATCATACCGCCATGACATGTTTTACAGTTGGCTTCAAAAACAGCTTTGCCATCTACCTTAACCGGAGCCGCTTCTGCTTTTTCAGCAGGCTTGGCTTCAGCAGCCGGAGCAGCTTTAGCATCTGAAGCAGCTTTATCGGCAACAGGAGCCGAAGCGGCTGCCGGAGCAGAAGCATCGGCAGGTTGAGCTACCGGAGCAGGCTCGGCTTTTTTAGCAGGAGCTTTTTTACCGTCTTTGTTGGACAAACCCCAAACATAAGCGGTCATGATGTGCAGCTTGTCTTTGTCGAGGAAGTGACCCCAAGCAGGCATTTGGCTGCTGCGGCCGTTGGTAATGGTTTCGGTAATCGCTTTTTGAGTACCGCCCCACAACCATACATCGTCAGTCAGGTTCGGGCCGAGGCCTTGGATACCTTGACCTTTGTCGCCGTGACAAGTGAAACAGTTGGCAGGTGGGCCGCTAAACAGGACTTTACCGCGTTCTGCACGTTCTTCGTCATATTGGCCTTTAGGTTTAGAAAGAGACATAACATACTGTGTTACGTTTTTCACGCCTTCTTCACCCAAAGCAGGACCCCATGCCGGCATAGAGGCAGTACGGCCTTTTTCAATGGTTTCCTGAATTTTTTCAGGTTCACCGCCCCACAACCAATCGTCGTCGGTCAAATTCGGGAAGCCTTTGGAGCCTTTGGCATCTGAGCCGTGACATTGGATACAGTAGGTATTGAAAAGGTTTTGTGCAATAGCACGGGCTTCAGGGTCTTTAGCCACTTTCTCAATCGGCATATTGGAAAATTTAGCATACACTTTACCGTATTGCTGATTGGCTTTGGCAACTTCTTCTTCATATTGACCATGGCTGCTCCAGCCCCACAGGCCTTTGTAATCGCCGATACCTGGATACATAATCAGGTAGCCGACGCCAAACAGCCATGTGCAGACATAAAGCCAAAACCACCAACGTGGCAGAGGGTTGTTGTACTCCGAAATGCCATCCCACTCATGACCTGTGGTTTTTACTTCTTCGCCTTTTTTAGGGCGTTTCACAACGTTTTGCGAAAGCAGAAGCCAAGCCAGGCCGATGAAGCTGAGCACGACGATAACGGCAATATATATACTCCAGAAACTACTGGTAAATTGGGATGTTGTGTTCATTATTTTGCTCCGTGATCACGGACTGACTGAGCTTGATCGTCCTTTTCAGACGGCCTTTGTTCGTCATTATCGAAAATACTGCTGGCAGCATCGTCATAGTTTTTCTTATTGCGTCTATTGAACACAATATAGAGAACTAAAATAAAGCTGATAAATACCCAAACAGTAAAGAGCGAGCGAGCCCAGTTAGCGTCCATGATGTTACCTTACGTTTTTCAATGCCAAGCCCAAGCCTTGCAGATAGGCGATAACAGCGTCCAGCTCTGATTTGTTAGCCAGCATTTCAGGTGCTTTGGCAATTTCTTCATCGCTGTAAGGTGTACCCACTTTACGCAGGGCTTTCATATGCGCCACAGTTGCCTCGGCATCGACTTTATTGCGTGCGAGCCATGGGAATGCAGGCATATTGGACTCCGGCACAACGTCGCGCGGGTTCAGCAGGTGGATGCGGTGCCATTCATCGGAATAACGGCCGCCAACACGAGCCAAATCCGGACCGGTACGTTTAGAACCCCATTGGAATGGATGGTCATAAACAGACTCACCGGCAACAGAGTAATGACCGTAACGTTCAGTTTCTGCACGGAATGGACGAATCATTTGAGAGTGGCAGTTGTAGCAGCCTTCGCGCACATAAATATCGCGACCGGCCACTTGCAGGGCGTTATATGGTTTCACGCCGGGTGCAGGTTCGGTAACTGCCTTGGTGAAGAACAGCGGAACAGCCTCAATCAGAAGGCCGACGCTGACTACAAGCAGGGTGAATACAATCAGTACACCGACTTTTTCTTCAGCTAATTGTTGTAATTTCATTTTGGTAGCCTATCTTTCTTGTCATTAGTGGTGTTGAGTTTGAGAAACCGCAGGAATCTCAGCATCAACTGCTTTACCACTGATAGCAGTACGGTAAACGTTATATGCCATGATGCACATACCGCTCAGGTACAGAAGACCGCCGGTGAAACGAATCATGTAGTAAGGCATGGTACGTTTTACGGATTCAACGAAGGAATAAGTCAGCGTGCCGTCGTCATTCAAAGAACCCCACATCAGACCTTGCATTACGCCGGCAATCCACATTGCAGCGATATACAGAACCACGCCGATGGTCGCGATCCAGAAATGCGCCTCAACCAATTTGGTGCTGTACATTTCATTTTTACCGAACAAGCGGGGAATCATATAGTAAACGGAACCGATGGTTACAAAGCCAACCCAGCCCAATGCGCCGGCGTGAACGTGTGCAACAGTCCAGTCGGTGTAGTGGCTCAGAGCGTTAACGGTTTTGATAGACATCATCGGGCCTTCGAAGGTAGACATACCGTAGAAAGACAGAGAAACGATCAAGAATTTCAAAATCGGGTCGGTACGCAGTTTGTCCCATGCGCCGGACAGAGTCATGATACCGTTGATCATACCGCCCCAAGAAGGTGCAAACAGGATCAAAGACAATACCATACCCAAAGATTGAGTCCAGTCAGGCAATGCAGTGTAGTGCAAGTGGTGAGAACCAGCCCACATATAAGTGAAAATCAAAGCCCAGAAGTGGACAACGGACAAGCGGTAAGAGTAAATCGGACGGCCTGCTTGTTTAGGTACGAAATAGTACATCATACCCAAGAAGCCGGCTGTCAGGAAAAAGCCCACCGCATTGTGGCCGTACCACCATTGAACCATCGCATCAATCGCACCTGCGTAAACCGGATAAGATTTCATCAAACCGGCAGGGATGCTGATATTGTTGACGATGTGCAACAGCGCAACGGCCAAGATAAAGCCGCCGTAGAACCAGTTGGCAACGTAAATATGTTTGATTTTACGTTTAGCAATCGTACCGAAGAATACGATAGCGTAGGCAACCCACACCAGCGTAATCAAAATATCGATAGGCCATTCCAACTCGGCGTATTCTTTACCTTGGGTGTAACCCATAGGCAAGCTGATGGCCGCAGCCACGATAACAGCCTGCCAACCCCAGAAGGTAAATGCAGGCAGCCAACCGCCAAACAGACGGGTATTACATGTACGTTGAACAACGTAGTATGATGTACCGATCAAACCGCAACCGCCGAATGCAAAAATAACCGCATTGGTGTGCAGAGGACGCAGGCGGCCGAAGTGGAACCAAGGTCCGATATTGGATAAATCGAGGGCAGGAGCAAAAAGCTGGGCAGCGACGATAACGCCGACCAACATGCCCACAATACCCCAAACTACAGTCATGATGGCGAACTGGCGCACCACTTTGTAGTTATAAGTTTGTGTGTCCATGGAAGTCTCCATAAATTATGGGTATAAAAAATTTTTATCTCACCTCAACCATTACGTTTATGAAAAGCGCAATACGGCCAAGGCTCAAATTTTTCTAAATTTAACATAGACACCACAACATGCCAAGCAAAATTACATTCCACATTGCATAAAATATTTAGCAAGACATAAATTCATTTCTTTTATAATCAATAAATTATTAAAACATACGCATTAAATCGGACATGGTATTTTTTCAAGCCCCCTTTTTCATACAGTTTTATTGATATAGATTAAGCCTACCCTTTAAACCCCCTTATTCTTAATAAACTTTAGCAAATTAACCAATAGCCATGATTAATTACAAAATTACTCCCAACTTTCTGTCTCATGAATGGCACATCACCTTATCATTCACTCAAACTGATGATTCTGAAACAGAAATCAGCCTACCAAACTGGGTTCCCGGCAGCTACCTCATCCGTGACTTTGCCCGCCACATCACACACATCAACGCGCACTGCAACGGCAAAGCCCAGCCGCTGACACAAACCAGCAAAAACCATTGGCAAACCCCTGCTCTCAGTGGAGCGTGGGAAATTTACTACACTGTTTACGCATTCGACTTATCAGTTCGCGGCTCGTTCCTCAGCACCGAGCGCGGCTTTTTCGACGGCGCGTGTCTATTCTTAAAAGTCCACGGACAAGAATACCGGCCACATCAAATCGAGTTTTCCACCCTGCCGCACACATGGCAGATAGCCACAACCCTGCCCAAAATTTCGGCGACCACTTTTCAGACTGCCTCATATGCCGAGCTTATTGATCACCCTGTTGAAACAGGCATCATCGAATTCCTCGACTTTAAAGCACAAGGCATCCCCCACCGTATTGCATTAAGCGGTATTTACCCTGATTTCGACCGCACCCGCTTCCTCGCCGATATTCAAAAAATCTGCGAAACCGAGTTGACAATGTTCCCCTCCCCTGCCCCGTTTACCGAATACCTTTTCCTACTACATCTGGGCGACAACCTCTACGGCGGACTGGAACACATCAGCAGCACCGCCCTTCTTGCCGACCGCCACAGCCTGCCATCTTACGATATGGGCGAAGCCGACAAAGCCTATACCGAACTGCTTGGCCTCTTCTCCCATGAATACTTCCACGCATGGAACGTTAAATCCATCAAACCGGCCGTCTTCGCACCTTACAATCTTGACCAAGAAAACTACACCGAGCAACTTTGGGCATTTGAAGGCATTACGTCCTACTACGACGACCTCTTTCTAACCCGAAGCAAAACCATCAGCCCCGAAGCCTACCTTACCCTGCTTGCACAAAGCATCACACGCGTCCATCAGACACAAGGCCGTCTGAAACAAACACTTGCCCAATCCAGTTTCAGCGCATGGGACAAGTTCTACAAACAAGACGAAAACAGCCCCAACGCCATCGTCAGCTACTATCAAAAAGGCGCACTGGCTGCACTTTGCCTCGACCTTATCATCCGTGAAAAAAGCCAAGGCAAATACAACCTCGACAGCGTGATGCAGCAACACTATCGCGACTGGTGCAACACCCATCAAGGCATACCCGAAAAACACTGGCAAACCCGTTGCCAAGAAATAACCGGTTTAGATTTAGAAACCTTCTTTCAGACGGCCTTATACAGCACCGAAGACCTTCCACTCGCAGAATGCCTGCAAAGCGTAGGTGTCAAACTCGACTTTATTCCCCTACCACGCCAGCACGGCGGAGCATTTGCCAGCGAACCCCAATCGGTTGTCCCCGCCAACGATTTGGGCGCACGTTTCAAACAAAGCAGCAACCATGCCGTCCTGACTCATGTATTTAATGGCGGCAGTGCAGAAAATGCCGGACTCTGCCCGCAAGACAAAATCATCGCCCTAGGCGGCTATGCCTGCAACGACCTTGCAGCGCAATGGAGCAAACTGCCTATCGGCACGCGCACCACCATCCATTTCTTCCGCCAAGGCCTGTTGCGCGAAACCAGCATCACAGTTCAAGCGGCAGAAGCCAATACCGCCCTGCTGCACATTACCGATCGCCAAAAACTCGAAAACTGGTTGTACAATCATTAAATAAAACTTCAGACGGCCTGGCACTTCCTAGGCCGTCTGAAATCAACATATCCATTTAATATAAAGAAAGGAAAAACTATGCCCATCCATAAACTGACCGACACCCTCTATATCGCCCCCCAACTGACCGAAGCAGATGTCCAAGAAGCCGTACGTCTCGGCATCAAAACCATCATCTGCAACCGCCCGGACGGCGAAGAAGAAAACCAACCGGCTTTTGCCGAAGTGCAAAACTGGTTTAAAGAGGACGGCATCAACCAATTTTCCCACCAGCCCGTCGTTGCGCCTCAAATCAATGCAGCCGATGTCACAGCCTTCCAAAATCTGTTGCAACAATCTCCGGCTCCCATTCTTGCCTTCTGCCGCACCGGCACTCGTTGCTCCCTGCTTTGGGGTTATCATCAAGTGCAACACGGCGCATCCGTAGCCGAAGTAGTTGCCGCAGCCGAACAGGCAGGTGTCAACCTCAGCAACTTTGAAGCCCGCCTGCAAGAAGCCAAAGATAAAGGTCTGGCTTAATAATTAATTTATATAAGTAGCAGCCTTTAAACCGATCAGGCCGTCTGAAACCAATTCTTTCAGACGGCCTAATGACTTTTATTCACAATCAAACCTTATTTTTAATTTATTTCCACTATCCTAAAAATATATTTTCTAAATTAAGCCCGAATTGACCTGTATCAATACCCCAACCCTATTTTCATTTATAATGCTTTTCAATGCTTCAGGGCCAAGCCCGAATCATCCAGTTTTCCTCTATAAGAGCCAGCTCTCTTATTAAATGATTTTTCTTTCCTCTTGATGTGTGTGTGTTTGGGTGTGGCCGAAAGCCACCCCCTTTTTTTATACCTACCCCCTTTAAAGCCGTCTGAAAACTTTCAGACGGCCTTTCCTTTCCCCTCACAAAAATAGTATAAAATCCCCTTATCGTTCAAACCACAAACTCAAAACGCCATGGTCAACAAACTCACTCCCCCTCCCAGCCTGCCCGATCCGCAAGACCTCCGCGCCGTTATCGCCTACAACATGCGCCTCTACCGCGTCAACCACGGCTGGTCGCAAGAAGAACTCGCACGCCAATGCGGACTTGACCGTACCTACGTCTCCGCCGTCGAGCGCAAACGCTGGAACATCGCCCTTTCCAACATCGAAAAAATCGCATCCGCACTCAAAATCGCCCCTTACAAACTTCTCCTTCCGCCACAAGAAATGCTCCGCCAAATGACCGAGCCTGCCGATACCCAAGCCTAATTCACAGCCAGACACCATCATGACCGCCGCCCAACAAGCCATCCAAACCTACCAGCAGCAAAAAGCCGCAGCAGAAACCACCTACCGCAAAAACAACCGCCCTACTGTTTACTTCCGCGACCATATCGCCGCTGCCGAAACCCTGTTGCAAACCCTCTGGCAAATCCATTTCCCCGACAGCAACGACATCAGTCTCATTGCCATCGGCGGCTTCGGGCGTTGCGAACTCTATCCCCATTCTGACTGGGACTTAGCGATTATTTCCTCGGCCCCATTTTCAGACGGCCTGCAACAACAAACCGCCCAATTTATCCAAACCCTTTGGGACGCACGCCTCAATCCGGCCATCAAAAGCGGTAGCATAGAAGAAATCCTCCAAAGCACCCAAAACGACATTACCGGCGAAACCGCCTTTCTTGAAGCACGCCACCTACAAGGCAATGCTAACCTTACCGCCCAACTTCTAAACAAACTCAACACACGCCGCGACACAGCCGCCTTTATCGAAGCCAAACTCCTCGAAATGGAGCAACGCCATACCAAATCCCAAGGCACAGGCGCACAACTCGAACCCAACATCAAAACCTGCCCCGGCGGCCTACGCGACATCCACACCCTGATTTGGACAGCCAAAGCACAAGGCATAGACAGCAATCCCACCGCCCTCGTTACCGCCGGCGTCCTCACACGCACCGAAGCCGGCATGCTGGCTCATGGCTACCGCCGCCTCGCCAACATCCGCATCCACCTCCACCTTACCGCCGACCGCCCCGAAGACAGGCTGCTTTTCGACTACCAGTCCCAAGTTGCCGAAAGCTTAGGCTATACCCAACCCGACATCCGCGGCAGAAGCGAAGCCCTGATGCACACATTCTACCGCGCCACCAAAGCCATTAAACAACTCAACGGCATCCTCATACCGGTTCTCAAAAACCATCAAACCTCCAGCCGTCCCCAACATATCCACCCCATCGACAGCCACTACAAACGCATCGGCCACCAAATCGCCGCCAACGACCTTGCCCTGTTCGAGCGAAATCCCGAACACATCTTCACCATCATCCAAACCATGCAGGAGCAAAACATCACCACCATCGAGCCGCAAACCCTGCGCGCATGGTGGGCGGCCACACGAAAAATCAACACCCGTTTCACCCAAAACCCAGAAAACCGCCGCCGCTTTATCCAATTCTTCAAACACGGCACCGGCCTTACCCAAACCCTCCGTTTTCTCAACCTCTACGGCGTACTTGGCCGCTATCTCCCCGCATGGGAAAAAATCACCGGCCTGCTCCAACACGACCTCTTCCATATTTACCCCGTAGACGACCACATCCTGACCGTCGTCCGCAATATGCGCCGTCTCGCCATTGAAACCCACAGCCACGAAATGCCCGAAGCCAGCGCCATCATGCAGGCCTACCCTCGACCACATGTCCTCTACACCGCCGCCCTGCTGCACGACATCGCCAAAGGCCGTGGCGGCGATCACGCCAAAGAAGGCATCAAAGACGCACAACAATTCGCCGCCAACCACTACTACACCGAAGAAGAAAGCCACCTCCTCGCATGGCTGGTTGAAAACCACCTGCTCATGTCCACCGTTGCCCAAAAAGAAGACATCCAAAATCCCCATGTCCTCCAAGCCTTCTGCCACCGTATTCCCACACGCGAATACCTCGACGCACTCTATCTGCTTACCATTGCCGACATCCGCGGCACCAACCCAAAACTTTGGAACACATGGCGCGCCAGTCTGCTCCAAACCCTCTACCACAGCACCGCCGCCGTTTTAAACAGCAAACACCACGATCCCGAACGCCTCCCCAACCGACGCGAACAAGCCTCGACCGATCAGCTCACGCGCGCGGCCGTTCCCCTCAAAAACCAACAAAAACTCCGCCGCATACTCGGCAGTGCATACTACGTCCGCCATCAGGCGCGGGAAATCCTCTGGCACACCGCAAACCTCGCCTACGACACCCAAAGTCCGGCCGTCCGCAGCCGTATCCTTCCCCAAAGCAACAGCCTTCAAGTCATGGTCTTCATGCCCAATGGCGACCGCCTCTTCGCACGCCTCTGCCGCATCTTCAGCAGCCACCGCTTCGATATCCAAGCCGCCCGTGCCTTCATTACCGAGCACGACTACATCCTCGACACCTTTATCCTCCAACTTCCCGACAATCTCCCGCCCGAAGAATATCCCGACCGCCAAAGCGCACTTGAAGCCGAACTCAACAGCTTCATCCACGGCAACACCACCATCCAAAAACAAAGCGGTCGCCCGCACATCAGCCGCCGCATCCGCCACATCCCCATTCCGCCTACCGTAATCATCACCCCCGAAGAAGATTATCCCGGCTGGCACACCATAGACATCACCGCCGTCAACCGCCCCCATCTCCTCGCTGACATCGCCGAGACCTTCTTCGCACACAACATCAGTCTGCGCTACGCCAAAATCACCACCTTGGATCAGCGCATTGAGGACAGCTTCATCACCTACAGCCCATCCCTGCAAGACCCGCAAACCCAAAACACCCTAAAACAGGCATTGATCGAAGTCTTAACCCCATAAAGGCCGTCTGAATATCTTAAAAACATAGGGTGAGCATTTTTTGCTCACCCTAATCACATCCAAATATATAAACATCCTGAATATATCCTTCTCAAACACTCAAGAAATCCAAAGCCTTAAAATTCTAAACCAGAACTTCCTCCTGACACAAAACTACATTCTAAAATCATAAACCAAATGAATATAATTCCAATGACAAAATTTCATTCACCTATTACACCAAACCCTCTTTAAAAATCCTTCCTTCCAAATTTTCTCCTTATCCGTATTCAAACAAAATACGCATACAAAATAAAACCTATAAAAAACAAGAAAATAAAATTACAGAATATTAAACTCACCGATTAATCCAAAAAAACACCGCCCATCCAAATCAATTAACATATTATTGAACAGGCTTAATTTCTGACAAAAAACGTCACACAACCAAACTTATCTCCCTTCCCTGTCACAAAAAACACAAAACTGACAAAAAACGTCAACCGTCCTATTTCCCTAAAATCCTGAAACTTTCAAACAAAACCTCACAAAACTTTAAAATTAAAAAATAAACCCAATAAAAACAACAAATAAAAAATAAAAAATAAAATTTCTAATCAGTTTTGCGCACTTGGCACGCCGACTGCTTGAAACAACACGTCCGATAAGGCCCAAGCCTCAAAGCAGCAAGCCCGACGGAAGCTGTATATTCCTTCTTACTTTATGGTTTACTCATAATACAAAGTGCCAAGCACATTACGGACTTTTTACTTAAACATAATTATTCACACTTTCAAACTGGAGTTTTAATCAATGAAAGCAATCCAAAAAGGTTTCACCCTGATCGAATTGATGATCGTCATCGCCATCTTGGGCATTCTGGCCGTAATCGCTCTGCCTGCGTACCAAGACTACACTATCCGCGCCAAAGTATCTGAAGGCCTGAGCTTGGCTGAACCAGCAAAACTGGCTGTAGCAGAAACTGCTTCTGCTTTGGGTAGCCTGAAAGCAATTACTGCCACCAATACTGGTTACACTTTCCCTGCAAAAGGTACTAACTATGTTAAGAGCATTGCTATCACACCAGGCTCTGGTGTAATCACAGTGACTACTCAAAATACAGGTGCAACTAAACAGCCTGTACTGACTCTGACTCCTGCTCAAGCAAACTCTGAGTCTCCAATTACTTGGACATGTAAATATAAAGACAGCGAACCTAAACACGTTCCTGCTAACTGCCGCTAATATTGGTATTGCAGTCTAAATAAAAGCAAATCCCATAACGCGGTTATGGGATTTGTTTATAAAAATAAGAAAACGATACACTCAAATGAATACCCCATTTCAAGCCCAAAAAGGTTTTACCCTGATTGAGCTGATGATAGTTATCGCCATCCTCTGTATTCTGGTTGTTATCGCCATACCCACTTACCAAAACTATACCGGTAGGGCGCAAGCCTCCGAAGCGCTATACCTTGCCGATGACCTGAAAACCGAAATCAGCATCGCTTCAGCGGTAAATAACCGCCTGCCCAATGCAGAGGATGTCAGCAAACAAGGCGCAATCGGCGTTACTGCTAAACGCATCGGCGGTACATACATCCAAAACGGTGGCGTAACTGTAGAAGCAGATACAGGCAAAATCAGTATTCCTTTCGATAAAGGGCAAAACAAAGGCAAAGTCCTGACCCTGACCCCTTATCGAAATAATAACGATTCGACTTGGTTACTCAACTGGCAATGCGGCGGAACACTGGATCCGATGATGGTGCCCGCCATGTGCCGCGATAACTCACACGGATAAAAACCAAGCATATACCTTAAGAAAAACACAAAAATACATTGCAAAGAAAACACCCAAAACAAAGCCAAATACAAACGCGGAAAACGAATCAAAGCAAAAGAACAAAACTCTCCAAAACAAGGTCATTAAGAGCCTGAATGATCACATTACGAAAATAAATGCCGTCTGAAATTCATTTTCAGACGGCCTCTTTATATCTAACAGTCACTAAAGATAAGAGTATGTAATCTTATAAAAATGTATCAAACAAGTCATTGCCTTAAATGCTACCCCTCCTCTTCCCTCTAAAATTCTCAAGACTCCAATTATTGATAGTCTAGGTCTCATAAATGGCTTATTTTAAAGATAAGTCCAAGGCAATCATGACTAGATACACTCTTACTCTTTCCCCGTTAGCAACCTGCTTTACCTCTAACTCAGTCAACACAATTTTTATCTAATGCCCTCCCCCGCTGGAACCGTTAAATGGCGGCTTTGCCAGCCAAATAATGGGAATCATGCTGATAAATATGATGCTGCCTGCCAAAAAGATTTCATTTGAACCAATAATAAAGCCTTGTTGGGAAATGGTACTATTTATCGCAGCTAGGGCTTGCTCTTTGCTCAGGCCATTGGCCATCATGCCTTGAATAGATTGGTTGCTGATTGAGGACAATGAATTAATATGTTCGGTCAGTTGAGTATGGTGCAGAGCTTCGCGTCGTTCCCACATGGTGCTGACAACAGATACTCCGACACCGCCCATAAAGACACGCAAGAAGTTAGACAGACTACTGGCCGAAGCAATTTGATTACCTTTCATATGCGACAAGGTAATACTGGTCAAAGGCAGGAAGAACATGGCTACGCCTAAACCCTGCCAAAACTGCGGCCAAACGACGTTGCTCATATCCATACCGGCATAGAAATCGGTGCGCCAATGGAATGTATAGGCAAATACCAAGAAGCTGGCGCTGACAAACAAGCGCATATCGACGCGATTCCCGAACTTACCGATAATCGGCGACAGAATAATCGGTAAAAAACCCACAGGTGCAGCAGCCAAACCGGCCCAAGTAGCGGTATAGCCGAGATTTGATTGCAACACTAAAGGCAACAGGGTCAATGTGCCCATATAGACCATAAAGCCCAACGATGTGGCAACAACGCCTATCGTGAAGTTTCTATTTTTAAACAATGACAAATCGACAATTGGGTATTTCTCGCCCAGCTCCCAAACAATAAAATAGGTCAGGAACACCAAAGCGGTAACGCCCAAAACGATAATCTCTCCCGAGGCAAACCAGTCCAATTCCTTGCCCCTATCAAGCATCATTTGCAATGCACCAACACCGACAATCATCAACACCAGCCCGACATAATCGATTGGCGCCCTGACGATTTCAGTTTCCCTGTGTCTAAGCTGCTTCCAAGCAATAGTTGCAGACAAAATCCCGATCGGGATATTGATAAAGAAAATCCATCCCCAATGCCAGTTGTCCGAAATCCAACCGCCCAAAATCGGCCCCAATACAGGGGCAACAACGACGGTCATTGCCCATAATGCCAGTGCCAATGTTCGTTTTTCAGGCGGATAGGAAGCCATCAACAGGCTTTGTGACAAGGGAATCAATGGCCCGGCGATGAAGCCTTGCAATACACGGAAAAAAACCAGAGCTTGAAGATTATGTGCCATACCGCACAGCCATGATGTTACGACAAACCCGATCACGGCGGCGATAAAGATTTTGACCTCGCCAAACCGCTTGGCCAAAAAACCTGTCAGAGGGACGGAGATGGCATTGGCTACGGCAAATGAGGTAATCACCCAAGTTCCCTGCGTGGTCGCAGCACCCAAATCCCCTGCGATAACAGGCACGGCGACGTTGGCGATGGTGCTGTCCAAGACTTCCATAAATACGGCCAAGCTGAGCGCCAAAGTTGCCAACACCAGCTTAAACCCTTGTAACGGCGGATAATTCATATTTTTAAACTATAAGACAACCGCCAAAGCGGTCGATTGAAGAGAATCAATATTTCAGACGGCCTGAGCCTTCAATAAAAGACTCAGGCCGTCTGAAAAGATTATTTTGCGTATTGCTCGAAGATTTTATCGACTAAAGCATCGGCGGCTTTCCAATCCACACTTTCCGTTTCCGGCAAGGCAGTATTTTGTTCCGCTTCGGCAGTCATGGCTTTACCGCTGCCCTTCTCGGCAATATCGACTTTAACAGTCATCGACAAACCAACACGGAGCGGATTTTGTTGCAATTCTTTGGCATCCAAACTGATACGCACCGGCACACGTTGCACAACTTTAATCCAGTTGCCCGTTGCGTTTTGTGCCGGCAGTAATGAGAACGCGCTGCCCGTA
The DNA here is from genome assembly GCF_001815375.1 of Neisseria sp. HMSC065C04. Taxonomy (NCBI): domain Bacteria; kingdom Pseudomonadati; phylum Pseudomonadota; class Betaproteobacteria; order Neisseriales; family Neisseriaceae; genus Neisseria; species Neisseria sp. HMSC065C04. The sequence goes on along the minus strand of NZ_KV820406.1, from coordinate 18,849 downwards.
CCGGCTGACAAGCCCATTACCTTGCCATGGTAAACCACTTTGCTGCCGTACAAATCGGCTGTCATTTCAACAGGCTGGCCGATTTTCATTTTGCGCAGTTGCGATTCTTTAAAGTTGGCATCCACCCACAATTCAGACAGAGGCACAACAGCCATCATCGGCGTACCTTGTACGATACGTTGGCCGACTTGGACATTACGTTTGGCAATTTGGCCGCTAATCGGCGAACGGATTTGCGTACGTTGCAAATTCAGCCAAGCGTCTTTGATGTGGCTGATGGCCGTCTGAACTGCCGGTTGTTGGCGCAGAGGAATATTGCTGCCCAACGCTGCCTGAGCGGAAACTTCTTCCGCCTCAACCGCTTTCAATGCAGCCTGAGCCTGAACCACAGCGGCACGGGCATGGCTGAGTTCTTCTCCGGAAACCGCTTCCGTACCCGCCAAAGATTCGCGGCGGCGCAAATCGGCTTGCGCACGGGCCAAATCGGCTTTGCGCAACAACACTTGCGCTTTGGCTTTTGAATTGACCGCAGTTTGCTGTTTGTTTTGACGGATGGCCTGAATCAATTCATTTTGTGCGCGATCGTATGCCAGCTGAAAATCGCTATCGTCCAAAGCCACCAACACATCGCCTTTTTTCACGACATCCGTATCGTCATACATGACTTTGCGCACCGTGCCGTTCACCTGCGGCGTAATCATCACCAAATGACCGGCCACATAAGCATCTTCCGTTTCTTCTTCATGCTGCCAAAACAGGAAATACGCCAAAGCGACTCCTGCTGCCGCAATAAGGAATAGGAGTGTAACGATAACCAAATTGCGTTTGCGATGCGTTTTAGCGCCGGAAGCGACTACTTCCGGTTCTTTTTGGACATTATTTTTTTCCGATTGAGTATCCATAAGTCCTAACTTTAATTCTGCACATGTGATAACGATATTATTGTCTTGCTGGGTAGCTGACTTATACCATCAGCCCCAATACGAGCGTTTAACGCGCTAAAGGGTCATATTTTATAGTTACACTCTATTCATTACAATAATTTCTTCCGGTAGCAAATGTAAATAAGGTAAGCAAAAGGCCGTCTGAAATCACTTTCAGACGGCCTACGTTTTAATAAAACGTTTATTTCTTATTTAATTTAAAGCCTCCACCCAACTGGGCATTGAGGTTACTCCAAGCTGTCAGATATTCTGCATGGTATTGAACCGCCGACATTTTTGTACGCGCAGCTTCGTCTTGTTTTTGCAAAGCGGTCAAGCCGTTATCCAAACCTGCACGAACACGTCCTTTCGCATTTTGCACAGATTTATCGGCAATATTGACCATCTTATTCCAAGTATCTTGTCGGCTTTTCAGGCTTTGATAGTCGACTACAGCATCTGCCGCCGAACGCATGGCGTTCAAAACGGTTTGGTCATACACGGCAACCTGCTCGTTATATTGGGCGCGTTTGCCCGCCAATTTGGACTGCAGCGCGCCGGAAGTAAACAATGGCAGATTCAAAGCCGGAACAATGCCCAACATACCGGATGTCCGTCCGCGAATCAGATTGAACGCATCAATGTGCGTCATCCCTGCCAAAACTTTTAATTCGATATTCGGGTAAAACTCTGCTTCGGTCGATTTGACGATATGCCATTTCTCCTCAAGCAAGGCTTTTTGCGCCGCGATATCGGGGCGGGCCGCCAGCAAATCCGCCTCAATACGGCTAACCGGCGATGACGGCACAGCCGCCATTTTTTCCGGAATCTGTCCATTTAATACACCCGGTACACGGCCGGTCAATACAGCCAGACTGTTGCGGATTTTCTCATTTTTCTGAGTCCATGCCGATTTTTCAAGCTGTAATTGCTGTTGCGCCATTTCCAGAGCGTGCAAGGCATCGGCAGGAGCCAGCTGCGCTTTAACGCGTTGTTGCATCAGTTTCAATGCTTTATCCGCCAGCTCTATACGCGTATCCAACAAAGCCAATTGTTCTGTCGCCATCTGCCACGCAAAATATTGGGCGGCAACGGCGTGAGCCAACTCGGTGCGGATATGATGAGCTTCATACACCGCAGCCCTACTTTTTCCTAAAACAGCTTGAATCTGCTCTCGGTTTTTACCCCAAAAGTCGAAAACCAAACTGCCTTGTAAGGCTGCGTGCGCCAAAACCAATGTATGGTCGGTATCGACCATACCGGCTTGAGGTTTGGGTGAAACATAGGTACCAATACCGGTTACACCCAAGCCGACTTGCGGTTTGTTTGCGGCTCCCACAACGCCCAGCTGCGCCTGAGCCTGTTCAAACCTTGCCTTGACGACACGCAGATTGGTAGACGTCTGAATGGCGGAAGCAATCAAATTGTTTAATTTTTTATCTTTCAGCTTCATCCACCAGCCGTCTTGGGCAGTAGAGGCAGATTGGCCTTGAGGCAGCGGATAGGCTGTTGTCTCATCCAAAGGCGACTGTTTGCCGAACGGCGCACATGCCGCCAACAACGAAACAGCGGCAACGCATACGCTTGATTTGACCAAACCTAATTTCATACAGACTCCGTTTATGTGTGCCTGCCGCAGACCATCAGGCCGTCTGTCGTCAATTGCCCAAACGGTTCAACAGTTTACCCAACAGGTATTGCAGCGTATCATAATCCTCTTTCGTGAAATCTTCCCACGCCTGGCCGCTCTGGCGGGCAATTTGCGGCCATACTTCGTGGATAAAGGTCTCACCCGAAGGGGTCAATTTTAGCACAATCTGACGACGGTCTTTCTGATTGATATAACGCTCTACCCAGCCGCGCTCAACCATGTCATCCGACAGGCGTGTTGCACTGGTGCGCGTCAAGTCCATCAGGTCGCTCAAGCGCGAAGGCAGGATTTCGCTGTTTGGGCTGACGTAAACCGCCATCAGGGAAAACCACAGGTTTTCATTGATGCCGAACGCTTTCAGGTTTTCGTTCAAATGGCTGCTCAAACGTTCGGTTACGATGCGCAACATACGGGATACTTGGTTTTGCTGCTCCGGAAACTGCGGCAGACGGGTAGAAAGCAAACGCATTGCGTTGACTAATTCGGTTTGTGAAAAACTCATAAATTCCTTCTTTCTGAGTGAATTATTTTATTCGATATCAATCAAAATAAAATATGATGTAATAATTTATTTTAAGATACCAATTACTTACTTTAAGACGTTATACTAATTCAGATGATTATTTTAGTGTATGAAAATCTGATAATCGGTTACATGCTCCTACTAAACGGAGTTTTCTATGCCTAAATCATGAAAATTCGATCATAAAAAAGGCCGTCTGAAACCTTGATAACAACTTTCAGACGGTCTCCATAACGGATTAAAATAAGCTTTTCCACTTAAACCGGATTCAAACCATGAACACTTCCGCCTTTTTCCCCCACATTACCCTTATCGGCGTCGGTTTAATCGGCGGTTCGTTCATGCTCGACCTCAAACGTTTGGGGCTGGTGCAAAGCGTTACCGGCATCGACACCAATGCCTACAACCTCAATTACGCACTCGAATGCGGCATCATCGACCATGCATATCCGGATATTTGCGCCGAAAGCATCGGCAATGCCGATTTGGTTTTAATTGCCACGCCTGTCTCCGTCCTGCCTGACGTATGCCGCGACATCAAGCCTTTCTTAAAAGAAACGGCCTGCGTTTCCGATGTCGGCAGCACCAAACAATCGGCACTAAATGCCTTCCGCACCCACTTGTCCGAGCGCCTGCCGCAATGTTTTGCCGCCCACCCGATTGCCGGTTCGGATCAAAGCGGCGCAAAATCCGCGCGTTGCGGTTTGTTTCAAAACAGCCGCCTGATTATTACCTTGCACGGCCACGAGGCTTCAGACGGCCTAAGACGGTTGAAAAGCCTGTGGCAGGCGGTTGGTTCGCAGATTTTCACCATGAGCGCCGAAGAACACGACAATATTTTTGCCGCTGTTTCCCACTTGCCGCACTTGACCGCCTTTGCCTATGTCCACGCTTTGTTCGACCATCCGCACGGCAAAGACTACCTCCCCTATGCCGCCACCGGCTTTCGCGACTTTACCCGCATTGCTTCCAGCCACCCTGCCGTTTGGACAGACATCTGCATGGCCAACCGCCCTGCCCTGCTCAAACTGACCGGCGACTTGAAAGAACAATTATCCAAATTGGAACAACTCCTTTCAGAAGGCAACAAAACCGAGCTTTACCGCTATTTTGAAGAAGCCGCACAAATGCGTAATGACTGGCTGAAAAACCGTTAACCCTGTTTTCAGACGGCCTGATGCCTTATCGACCAAACCTTCATCACAATAAAAAGGGCATCTGTTAAGATGCCCTTTTTTTGATTTCTTACGACTTTAACCAACGTTTCACTCAGTCTTTCAAACGGAACTCAGCCGCTCTGGCGTGCGCGGTCAAGCTTTCGCCATGCGCCAACACGCTGGCGGTTTTGCCCAACTTCTGCGCACCTTGTTCTGAAACCTGAATCAGACTGGAGCGTTTTTGGAAATCATATGTTCCCAAAGGAGAAGAGAAACGCGCCGTGCGGCTGGTCGGCAAAACGTGGTTGGGGCCTGCGCAATAGTCGCCAAGGCTTTCACTGGTATAGCGTCCCATGAAAATAGCGCCGGCATGGCGGATTTTTTTCGCCCACTCTTGCGGATTTTCGACCGACAATTCCAAGTGTTCGGGAGAAATATAGTTGGCGATTTCACAGGCTTCGTCCAAATCTTTAGCCAAAATCATTGCACCGCGGTTGCCCAATGAAGCTTCAATAATCGCACGGCGCGGCATGGTTTCGATCAAACGGTTCATGGCCGTCTGAACTTCGTCCAAATACGCTTGAGAAGTACCGATCAAAATCGCTTGTGCAATTTCATCGTGTTCTGCCTGACTGAACAAATCCATGGCCACCCAATCGGCAGGCGTCGTACCATCGGCAATCACCAAAATTTCAGACGGCCCTGCCACCATATCGATACCGACCACGCCGAACACGCGTCGTTTGGCCGCAGCGACAAAAGCATTGCCCGGGCCGGTAATCTTATCGACCTGAGGCACAGATTCCGTACCATAAGCCAAAGCCGCAACCGCCTGCGCGCCGCCGACCGTAAATACTTTGGTTACACCGGCCACAAAAGCAGCCGCCAACACGATATCGTTGCGCTCGCCTTTCGGAGTGGGAACGACCATGATGATTTCTTTCACGCCGGCAACGTGGGCAGGCATGGCGTTCATGATGACGGAACTCGGATAAGCGGCTTTACCGCCCGGAACATAAATACCGACACGGTCAAGCGGTGTAATCTGTTGACCCAAAAGCGTGCCGTCTTCGTCTTCGTAAGTCCACGACTCCATTTTTTGGTGTTTATGGTAGCTTTCCACCCGTCTCGCAGCCGTTTTCAAGGCCGTCTGAATGTTTTCGGGCAAACGCTCAAACGCAGACTGCAAATCGTCTTGCGTCAGGATTAAATCATCGATGATTTGAGCGGATGTGCCGTCAAAGCGGTTGGTATATTCAATCAGCGCCGCATTGCCGCGTTTTTGAACATCGGCGCAGATGTCGGCAACAATACGGTCAATTTCAGGGTTTTGCGCGGTTTCAAAAGCAAGCAGTGCTTTGAGTTCGGCTTGAAAATCAGGGGATTGGGTGTCGAGTTTCTTCATGGTTTGCTCTCTTCCTTGTTTCGTTCCTATTGTTTTCAGACGGCACCAGCCACACACAGGCCGTCTGAACATTATCTTTTCAAAAAGCCTTTTTTCTGCAAAAACGCCAACATATGCGGCCGCACAGGATTACCCAAGGTTTTGGCCAGCGATTCCTTCCAAGGTATAGGACTGCCCTTGCGCAACTCATAATAATCCGCCACTGCCTGATTATAAGCTTCAACCGCCTCGGCATTCAGGCTCGGACAGGCGTTTTCGGCATACACCATTTCCTTAGGCAGGCGCGGCTTGAGCGGTGGGTCTTGGTCAGGATAACCGAGGCACAGCCCCACCAAAGGCACGCAATAATCCGGCAGGTTCAATACGTCCGATACTTTTTGTGCATTATTACGCAGCGCACCGATATACACGCCACCCAGCCCAAGTGATTCGGCGGCAAGCAATACGTTTTGCGCCATAATGCCTGCATCGACCGCGCCAATCAGGGTTACTTCCGCCCAATCAATTTGCGCATCGGGAAACATTGCCTTGTGTTTGGAAAAATCGATGCAAAACAATAAAAATTCTGCACAATGGACAATATAAGGCGCACTTCCTGCCGCTTCATGTATTTCCTGCCTCAGCACAAGGTCGGAGACACGGATTATAGAAACGCATTGCAGATTGTTAGAAGTTGAGGCCTGTTGTCCGGCGCGAACCAGCGTATTGAGGATTTCATCGGCAATCGGTTCGAAAGTAAACCTGCGGATGGAACGATGGGAAAGAATCGTATCGAGTGTCGGTTTGCTTTGCATCATGACAGGGCTTTCAAACTGGGTTGGCAGACAACTTTTGCCAAAAACTTTTCAGACGGCCTTAGCGGCATTTTCAAATGCCTGAATAATCGGATTCAACAGCGCATATTTGGTTTTCAACGCCGCCTTGTTGACCACCAAGCGGCTGGAAATATCAGCCACATGTTCCACAGCTTCCAAACCATTGGCCTTCAATGTATTGCCGCTGGAAACCAAATCGACAATCGCGTCGCTCAGACCGACCAAAGGCGCAAGCTCCATCGAGCCGTACAGTTTGATGATATCCACATGCACACCCTTGTCGGCAAAGTGTTCGGCGGCAATGTCGGGATATTTGGTGGCAATCCGCAAGCGGCTGCCGGGTTTGGATGCAGCGGCGTAATCAAAACCTTTTTTAACCGCAACCATCATGCGGCATGAGGCAATGTGCAAATCCAAAGGTTGATACAGGCCATCTCCGCCATGCTCGATCAGCACGTCCTTACCGGCAATACCGAAATCCGCCGCACCATATTGCACATAAGTCGGCACGTCGGTCGCACGTACAATTACCAAACGGATATTGTCATGATTCGTACCAATAATCAGCTTGCGCGATTTTTCCGGCTCTTCCGCAGGCACAATACCTGCAGCAGCCAACAGCGGCAGGGTTTCCTCAAAAATTCGCCCCTTGGATAAAGCAATCGTTAAAAGTGTGTCGGTCATTTTTCTTTTCCTTTGCCGTATCAAAAGCAAGAAGGCCGTCTGAAATCCACAACCCATTTCAGACGGCCCCAACTACGGTTTTACAATAAAGTTTTCACATCAGCTGCAATCGTTTCCGGCTCGCTGCCGTAAGGCGAGAAAATCGCCACTTCGCCGTTTTTATCAATCAAATATGCACCTGAAGAGTGGTCAACCAAATAGTTTTCGCTGTCTTCTTTTTGGTTGACTTTAGCCGATACCACACGGTATTGCTGTTTGATGACAGGCAGGCTTTGATCGCCGGTAGCCGTCAGGCCGATAAAATCAGGGTTGAACTGTTTTGCGTATTTGCCGATTACTTCAGGCGTATCGCGCTCAGGGTCGATGCTGACAAATACCACTTTCACGTCTTTAGCCTGATCGCCTAATTGTTTCAAAGTATCGCTGTAAGTCAGCAACTCGGTTGGGCATACGTCAGGACAGTGGGTATAACCGAAAGACAGGATGACCACTTTGCCTTTCAAATCGCTCAGGCTGAAAGGTTTGCCGTCGCCATCGGTCAATGTAAAGTCGCCGCCAATATCTTCTTTGCGCATATCGGTACCACGCGCTTGCACTTTGGGTGCTGACTCACCGGAAGCAGCAGGCGCAGCAGAAGCGGCAGGTGTCGAAGAAGCCTCCTTGGCCTCCTCTTTAGGCTGACAAGCAGCCAGAGCAGCCAATGCAAAAGCACTGAGTAAGAAAGTTCGTGTGACGGAAAGCATAAATTTTCTCCAAAACCGTTTCAAATAAGTGAGGCCAAACAACCGCCCGGCCGATATAAAAACAAAACATCTTCATATTAACGCGTTTAACACATTAAATGTAGCCCTTTTTGCAGATAAATACTGCTTTTTTTGTTTTAAAAATCTGCCTCCCATTTAGATAACCATCAAACACAAAAAGTTTAATTCATTAAAAATCAAACAAATATAAAAATAATCCGATTTTTTTTCAATTACTGCTTTACAAGATTCGAGAACTCGCTATAATGACGACTTCTTCGCTAGCCCAGGTGGCGAAATTGGTAGACGCAGGGGACTCAAAATCCCCCGCCGCAAGGTGTGTCGGTTCGAGTCCGACCCTGGGCACCAAATTTAAAAAACCTCTTGATTCAGTCAAGAGGTTTTTTGCTATTCTTCATTTGCAAAAACCTTCTCCTTACTCAAACTGTCAACAATCCATCCACACCAAGATCAATAAAACTGTTTTTTTATTTCTTTAAAATCAACCTTCAATCTATTTTCCCGTTTCAAATGTTAAAAGATGAAAGATTTTATCTTGATTGAACAGTCGGTTTGCGTTATCGTTTCTACTCTTTTTCACAAACTCTGTGTTCCTTTCCAATTGTTTGGACAGTCTGACTGTCGCCGTATTCCTTCAATGCGCGTACCCTAAATCGCTGCTTGGCGGAATTGCATTACAGGTGCTGTGGTGAGGCGGATTGTTCCTATTGGTTAGAAACCGCATAAAAGAGGTCAATATGCAATTATCAGGCGCACAAATCGTCGTGCAAAGTCTCAAAGCCGAAGGTGTCGAGTATGTATTCGGCTATCCGGGCGGCGCGGTTATCGAAATCTACGATGCCATTTTCCAACTCAACAAATTCAAGCACATTCTGACCCGCCATGAGCAGGCAGCCGTACATGCGGCAGATGCCTATGCCCGCGTCAGCGGCAAAGTCGGCGTGGCCTTGGTAACTTCCGGCCCGGGCGTAACCAACGCATTGACCGGCATTGCTACCGCGTACAGCGATTCCATCCCCCTGGTCATCATCAGCGGCCAAGTGGGCAATTCCCTCATCGGTACAGATGCGTTCCAAGAAGTGGATACGGTCGGCATTACCCGCCCTTGTGTCAAACACAACTTCCTGGTTACCAATATTGGCGAGCTGGCTGATACGATTAAAAAAGCCTTCCAAATTGCCGCCAGCGGCCGTCCGGGCCCCGTTGTCGTCGATATTCCTAAAGATGTTACTCAAGCGATGGCCAAATTCAGCTATCCGCAAGAAGACATCTTCATCCGCTCCTACCAACCGGTTGTACAAGGCCACATCGGCCAAATCAAAAAAGCCGTACAAATGCTGGCTTCTGCCAAACGCCCCATCGTTTACTTCGGCGGCGGCGTGGTATTGGGCAATGCCTCCGAGGAAATGACCCAATTTATCCGCATGACAGGCGTACCCTGTACCGGCACATTAATGGGTTTGGGCGCTTACCCTTCCAGCGACCGCCAATTCTTGGGCATGTTGGGCATGCACGGTACCTACGAGGCCAATTTGGCGATGCAAAATGCAGACGTCGTTTTGGCAATCGGCGCACGCTTTGACGATCGCGTTGTTTCCGTACCGTCAAAATTCTTGGACAAACCCAAAAAAATCATCCATATCGACATCGACCCATCCAGCATTGCCAAACGCGTTAAAGTAGACATTCCGATTGTCGGCGATGTCAAAAACGTATTGACCGAAATAATTCATCTGTGGGGCAAACAAGAAACTGCGCCTTCAGCCGACTCATTGGACAAATGGTGGAAAACCATCGAAGAATGGCGTTCGCACAACTGCCTGTGGTTTGAAAACGACAGCGAAATCATTAAACCGCAATACGTTGTTCAAAAACTGGCAGAAATTACCAAAAACTCAGCCATTATTACTTCCGACGTTGGCCAACACCAAATGTTTGCCGCTCAATATTATCCATTCGAGCGTCCCCGCCAATGGCTCAATTCCGGCGGTCTGGGTACGATGGGTGTAGGCCTGCCTTACGCCCTCGGTGCCAAACTGGCGGCTCCGGAACAAGACGTCTTCTGTATCACAGGCGAGGGCTCTATTCAAATGAATATCCAAGAGCTGTCCACCTGCTTCCAATATAATGTTCCCATCAATGTCGTTACATTAAACAATGGCTATTTGGGTATGGTTCGCCAATGGCAGGAGCTGTATTATGGCAACCGCGAATCGGAAACCTATTTCGATTCATTGCCCGACTTTGTCAAACTGGCCGAATCCTACGGCCATATCGGCATCCGTGTGGACAAAAAATCCGACGTCGAAGGCGCCTTGTTGGAAGCATTAAACCAGAAAGACCGTTTGGTATTCCTCGACTTTTTGACAGACAAGAAACAAAACGTACTGCCTATGGTCGGCAACGGCAAAGGTTTGGATGAAATGGTTCTGCCGCCGCATATGCGCGATATTGCAAAAGCGTAAGGAGAAAGAAATGCGACATATCTTATCTATTCTGATGGAAAACGAATCAGGTGCGATGAGCCGTGTGGTAGGTTTGTTCTCCGCACGCGATTACAACATCGACTCCCTGGCCGTAGCCCCAACCGAAGACAAAACCTTGTCCCGTATGACCATTGTTACCCACGGCGATGAGCACGTCATCGAGCAAATCACCAAACAACTCAACAAACTGATTGAAGTTGTCAAAGTGGTTGACTTGAACGAAAGCCGTTTTGTCGAACGCGAACTGATGTTGGTAAAAGTCCGCGCCGTCGGCAAAGACCGCGACGAATTCCTGCGATTGACCGAAATCTACCGCGGCAGCGTTATTGATGTAACAGACCGCAGCTATACCATCGAAATCACAGGCTCTACCGAAAAACTCGACTCTTTCCTCGAGACAGTCGGTCGTGCTCAAATTTTGGAAACCGTACGCACAGGCGCAGCTGGCATCGGCCGCGGCGAGCGTATTTTGAAAATTTAACGCTGTATCGTTCAGACGGCCTTTTACTTTCAACAAAGGCCGTCTGAAAAACAGTAGGAGACAAACATGTCAAGCATCCAAATCGTTGCATTAGTTACCGTCAAACCCGAATATACCGAGGCTTTGGCTGCCCAGTTTAAAGAATTGGTCAAAGCCAGCCGTGCAGAAGAAGGCAACATCAGCTACGACCTGCACCAAGAAATCTGCAAACCCAACCGTTTCGTATTCGTAGAAAGCTGGAAATCCCAAGCAGCTATTGACGAACACAATGCCAGCGAACATTTCCAAAACTTCGTCAAATCCATCGAAGGAAAAACCGAAGCATTGGAAATTGTCTTGATGAACCAAGTCCCCGCTTAACCCTTATTACTTTTAACTCAACCCGGATTATCCGGAACCCTCTTACACTAAGGAAATAAAATGCAAGTTTATTACGATAAAGACGCTGACCTTTCTCTGATCAAAGGCAAAACCGTTGCCATCATCGGTTACGGTTCACAAGGTCACGCACACGCAGCAAACCTGAAAGATTCTGGCGTAAATGTCGTCATCGGTCTGCGCCAAGGCGGCTCTTGGAAAAAAGCCGAAGCAGCCGGCCACGACGTGCGCACCGTTGCTGAAGCAACCAAAGCAGCCGACGTTGTAATGATTCTGTTGCCTGACGAAAACCAACCTATCGTATACAAAAACGAAATCGAGCCAAACTTGAAAGAAGGCGCAGTATTGGCGTTTGCTCACGGCTTCAACGTACACTACAACCAAATCGTACCTCGCGCCGACCTCGACGTTATCATGATTGCCCCTAAAGGCCCAGGCCACACCGTACGCAGCGAATTTCTGAAAGGCGGCGGCGTACCTTCCCTGATCGCCGTTTACCAAGATAAAAGCGGCAAAGCACGCGACATCGCCCTATCTTACGCCGCAGCCAACGGCGGTACCAAAGGCGGCGTGATTGAAACCAACTTCCGCGAAGAAACCGAAACCGACCTCTTCGGCGAACAAGCTGTATTGTGCGGTGGCGTGGTCGAATTGATCAAAACCGGCTTCGAAACCCTAACCGAAGCAGGCTACGCCCCAGAAATGGCCTACTTCGAATGCCTGCACGAAATGAAGCTCATTGTTGACCTGATTTACGAAGGCGGCATCGCCAACATGAACTACTCCATTTCCAACAATGCAGAGTACGGCGAATACGTAACCGGCGTCGAAGTCATCAACGACAAATCCCGCGAAGCCATGCGCAATGCCCTCAAACGCATCCAAACCGGCGAATACGCTAAAATGTTCATCCAAGAAGGTGCCGTCAACTATGCCAGCATGACAGCCCGTCGCCGTCTGACCGCCGACCACCAAATTGAAAAAGTTGGCGCTCAACTGCGTTCTATGATGCCTTGGATTGCCAAAAACAAACTGGTTGACCAAGACAAAAACTAATCTATCTTCCAATAAAATAAAACCTGCCCGAGCAATCAGGCAGGTTTTTTATATATTTGCAAACCCAATACACTATAAATTCCAATTACCAAGGCCGAAAGCTGTGCAAAATTCCCCAAAATTCCTTAAATTCCCACCAAAACATTTAGGGGATTTTGGGGAATTTTGCAAAGATCTCAGGCCTTTTTATATATCAATGCTTAAATTAATTTTTGTTGAGGGTAGGGAATAAGAATAAAAAAAGAGCCTGCATAAAACAGGCTCTTTTTCATACTAATCCGAAGATTAGAATTTGTGACGCAGGCCAACCAAACCAGAAATAGTTTCAACTTTGTGAGGGCCAGACTCAGCACCACGCAACCAGCCGGCAGAAACCAGAGCAGTAGTGCGTTTAGAGAAGTCGTAGTCAGCACCAACGATAACTTGGTCGTATTGAGTGCCTTTCAGTTTTTGACCGTCAACTTTAGCTTTGAAGCCGTGAGCGTAAGAAACGCGAGGAGTTACGTTACCAGCGCGGTAAGCGGCAGTAGCAGCAACTTCGATAGTTTCAGTAGGACGGCTATCCAAGGCAGCAGCAGTACCAAATACTACGTTAGAAGCGTTAGTAGTGGCAGAATTTACAACGCCGTTAGATTGAGCTTCGGCGTAGTCACCCAAAGTTTCCCAGTTTTTAGCGTATTGACCGGCTACAGACACGAACAGGTTGTTAGCATCGTAACCACCTACCAAGCGGTGTACGTGACCGTCTTTTTCAGAAACGGCGTTTTTACGGAAACCACCAGCGTATTGACCGAAGAAACCAGAGTTTTCGTAGTTCAGGCCAGCGTAGTAAGTGTCACGGGTAGCGTCGTTGTGAGTGTATTTGTCAGAAGGGTTAGCGTTGTCGCGTGGAGTGTATTGTACGCTTGCGCTGAAGCCTGAGAATACAGGGGTGTCGTAACGTACAGATACTGCACGCTCGTCAACACGGGTAAATACAGACATGTTCAAAGCGCCGTTGCTGCTTTCCCATTGGTCAACATTGTCGCTAGTGTTTTTAACAGTAGAGTCCAGTTTACCGGCACGAACTTTACCGAAGCCACCTTCCAAACCGATGAAAGATTCGCGAGAAGCCCACTCTTTGTCGCCACCTGCGATAGAAGTGTTTTGTTCAACTTGCCAGATAGCATTCAGGTTATTACCCAAGTGTTCGTGGCCTTTAAAACCGATGCGTGAACCGAAGTCAGCGATTTCAGTAGCAGTTTTAGAGCTTTTCTCGTGACCCAGTTTAGCAGCAGTTTGTTCACCCAATTTTACTTTGGATACTTCAACGCCAGCTTTAATTTGACCGTACAGAGTTACGTCAGCCATAGCTGCAACAGGCAGAGCCGCCAGAGTCAGGGCAATCAGAGATTTTTTCATTGCTGTTTTCCTTTTTTAAGTGTGAAGAAGCGAGCATTCGTTCTTCTTATTACGATATCGTTCTCTTTCAACGATTCCATGACCATAATATAAAGGTTATGGCCTAGGAAAACAAATTTTCCTCTTGTTTTGAGTGATTTTTGCTAGGAAACGTTGTTTTTTACAGACAGACTAGATATGGAAAGTAGTCGTTTATTCTGTAATATCTTTTTTCTAAAAGAGGATTTTTACAAAGGCCCCAGGCCGTCTGAAACCAATCGGTTTCAGACGGCCTTTAGTCTATCTATCCCTATTGTCAAATTACAATAAGGTCAACAAACAAGATTTATTTTTCATTCAAAATCTTACCGACAATCTCGCCCACATCTTTGGACAAACCTTCTTGTGCATTGATGCGTTGCAATTCTTTAGTCATGACGGCTTTGCGGTTGGCTTCCAATTTGTTGCAGATGTTGAAAGCCTGCACCAGTCGGGCGGCAACTTGCGGGTTAAAGCGGTCGATTTCCATCACTTTATCGGCTATAAATCGGTAGCCGCTGCCGTCTTCTGCATGGAAGTGCGGAATATTGCGGCTGAAGCTGATCAACAAAGAACGGGCCTTGTTCGGGTTTTCAATACTGAACTTAGGATGACTCAAGGCCGTCTGAACTTGCTGTAAAGTATCTTTGCGGCGGCTTGAAGCAATCAGGGCAAAGTATTTGTCCATTACTAAGGCATCATCGGCGAATTTATCGGCAAATTGCGTCAACAAGCGATCGCGAATTTCGCTTTCATTGCTGTTGATTGCAGATAAGATGCCCCATTCGTGAGTCATATTTTGCGCCATTGCTTCGTAATTCTCCGCAACGTGTTCGATATGCGCTGCGTCAGCACGAAGGATAAATGCCCTGCAAGCATTGCGCAAAGTGCGCCAGCCGGCCAGTTCCGGACTGTATTCATAACGAACAGCAGCATCGGCTTGGTTTTCTTGCTCGGCAGCTTGACGGTTCAGCTCGCGCCATTGAGGCAGGAACTTGACGGCAACGGCATTGAGCAAAGCTTCTCGCGCTTGATGCACCTGAATCGGGTCAATATTTTCTTCTTCCGCCCATACATCGGTTTCAGACGGCATTTGCAGCAAAATTGCACGGAATGCCGGATCAAAGTTACCGGAAACCACCAAAGCCAAAGCATCCATCAATGCTTTGTGTTCAGGCAAAGGACGGCCTTCCGCCAATGCCTGTCGGTTGGCGTTAATGGCGCGATGGTACAAGGTTTGAGCAGCTTCCCAACGGGTAAACTCATTTTCATCTGCAGCCAGTAAAGTGGCCAATTCTTGCTCGCTGTATGGATAGTTCAGGGTAACCGGTGCAGAAAAGTCTCGCAACAGAGACGGGATAACCGGCTCATTGACGCCGCCCAACACAAAAGTCTGCTCGGCTTCAGTCAATACCAAAACCGCCTCTTTCACCCGTTTGCCTTGATATTCAAACTCAACCGCTTTGCCTTTTTCATTCAGCAAACCGGTTTTGACCGGAATCATCATCGGCTGCTTGTCCGCCATATCGGGCGTGGCCGGAATGGTTTGTTTAATGGTCAATTCAAACGCTCCATCTTTCAGACGGCCTTGAGCATCTAAAACCGGCGTACCGGCTTGGCTGTACCACAAGGCGAACTGATCAAGATTGATGCTGTTTGCGTCTGCCATTGCTGCACGGAAATCATCACAAGTCACAGCCTGACCGTCATGGCGTTGGAAATACAGCTTCATGCCTTTTTGGAAGCCCTCTTCCCCGAGCAAGGTGTGATACATGCGCACTACTTCTGCACCTTTTTCATAAACGGTCATGGTGTAGAAGTTGTTCATCTCCTCATAGCTGGCCGGGCGGACAGGATGCGCAGTCGGGCCAGCATCTTCTGGGAATTGGAACAAGCGCAGCATGCGGACATTGTCGATACGGCGTACCACGCGGCTGGCTCGGTCGCCGGAAAACTCTTGATCGCGGAATACGGTCAAACCTTCTTTCAGCGACAATTGAAACCAATCGCGGCAGGTCACGCGGTTGCCCGTCCAGTTGTGGAAATATTCGTGGCCGACAACAGATTCAATGCCTTCAAAGTCGGTATCGGTCGCAGTAAGGCTGTTGGCCAACACAAACTTGGTATTGAAAATATTCAAACCTTTGTTTTCCATCGCGCCCATATTGAAATCGCCCACGGCAACGACCATGAAAATATCCAAGTCGTATTCCAAACCGAAGCGTGTCTCGTCCCATTTCATCGCATTTTTCAACGATTCCACTGCAAAACCGACTTTAGGTTTGTCTATCTCAGTGGTGTAGAACTCGATTTTGACCTTACGGCCGCTCATGGTCGTAAAATAATCTTCCGTTACCGCCAAATCGCCTGCCACCAAAGCAAAGAGATAGCTCGGTTTGGCAAACGGGTCTTCCCATTTCACCCAATGACGGCCGTCTGAAAACTCGCCGCCATCGATTTTATTGCCGTTAGACAGCAACACCGGATAGCGTTTTTTGTCTGCAACGATCGTGGTGGTAAATTTAGACATGACATCCGGACGGTCGATGTAGAAGGTAATTTTGCGGAAACCTTCCGGTTCGCATTGGGTAAACAGGTTGCCGCCGGAAGCATACAGACCCATCAGAGATTTGTTCTCAGCCGGCAAAATTTCGGTTTCTACTTCCAGCGTGAAGTTTTCAGACGGCACGCCTGCAATCGTCAATTTTTCGTCTTCCAACACATAATCTACGGCCTGACCGTTTACTTTCACAGACAGCAGTTTTGCTGATCCATCCAATACCAATGGCTCCCCTGCTCTTTCAGGTTGAACGGTCAGACTGGATTTGACGATGGTTTGCGGTTCTAAAATATCGAAATGCAGGTCGGTTTTCAGAATACGGTAAGCTGGCGCGGCGTAGTCTTTCAAATAATGGATGGTTTTGCTCATTTGTTCTCTTTCAGAGTCATGCGGTAAATAGATGAAGCATATCGTTTCAGATAGCCTAAATTCAAGTGTTTTCAGAAAAAAAGGCCGTCTGAAACCTAAAATTTCAGACGGCCTCCCTATTCAGGCAGCAAATCTAGTTGCCTGTCATTGCCAACTTACCACTGATACAGCGCACCGGCACCGACACCGACATGACCGTCGGTATTGGCCGAGAAGTTGCCTTTGACAATCCAGTTGCCGCCGTCGCTCATCGCAGATACGCCGATGGCCATGGCAGACTGACCACCGTAGTAGCCGCTGCCGACACCGATACCGGTAGCACCCGGACGGGTTACTTGCGGAATCGAGCCTTGGGCAATCGCACCGGCCACACCCGCGTAGGCTTTCTTACCTACTTGGTTGATGTTGTTCTGCAACTCGGTACCCAAACCAATCAACTGATTCACGTTTGCCGCGTCTGTACCGTCTTTACCCGGAGCCACGTTGGTAATGCGTTGGCCACCGTTGTTCAGACCGACAGGAGACAGTTTGACTTGGTTGTTCGGATTGTTTTCAGTCGGCGCAGCGATGGTTACGCCATCGTTATTGACCACGGTATTGACTGCGGTCAGACCGTCTTTGTTCAACGCAACTTTATCGCCGACTTTCACGCCGTCGTTATTCATCACAGTATCGCCTGCTTTGAAGGTATCGGCATTCACTGTCTTCACGCTAATCTCGTCAGCCAACTTCAGTTGAGTGCCACCGGCTACGGTTTCGCTGATGATGTTGCTGTCGCCTTTGACATTGATGGTGTCACCCAATGCGTAGTTGTTGCTGCCGGTCGTACCGCCGAAGTTGATGCCTTTGGCAATAGTCGCAGCATTGTTGGCTACGTTTTGATTGGTTGCGTACAACTGGCTGCCGTTGACTGCATCTTTGCTGTTGGCGTTGACGTCGCCATCAGCTACGTTGGTTACTTTATTGCCTGCATTGTCCAAGCCGTCTTTAGTCAGGTTTACCTTGCCTGCTTTCAAGCCGTCTTTGTTCAATGCAACATCGTCACCAACTTTCACACCATCATTATTAACAGTAGTATCACCGGCTTTCACGCTGTCAACGTCCAAGTCTTTATCTGTAGCAACTTCATAAACGGTCTGACCTTTGTCACCTGTTTTTTCAGTCACAACGATGTTCTTACCTTGAACGACTTCAGTTTTAGATGCCGCCGCAGCTTGTTTCAGTTGAGAAACATTGACTGCATCGGTGTTATCCGTACCGGCTGCCACGTTGGTGATCTTGTTGCCGCCATTGTTCAAGCCAGCTTTGGTCAGGTTCACATCGCCTGCTTTCAAGCCGTCTTTGTTCAATGCAACATCATCACCAACTTTCACACCGTCATTATTCATCACGGTATCACCTGCGGTAACGCTGTCGACTTTCAGGTTTTTATCGGTAGCCACTTTGTAAATGGTTTGGCCATTGGCGCCGACATCCTGAGTGACAACAATGTTATCGCCTTGAACGACTTCTGTCTTAGCCGCAGCCGCAGCTTTGTTCAACTGAGCAACATTCACCGCATCAGTATCATCGGTACCGGCTGCAACGTTGGTAATCTTGTTGCCGCCGTTGTTCAAGCCGGCTTTAGTCAGATTGACATCGCCAACTTTCACGCCGTCAGTATTGACTGTGGTATCGCCGGCTTTCACGCTGTCAACTGCCAAGTCTTTAGCCAATTTAACTTCCAACTTATCAGAGCCATTCGCTACAACGCCGATATTGCCGTCTGAAAGTTTGGCTGCATCGGTTTGACCGCCAACAATATTCAGCTTCGTACCCGGTTTGCGTTCAACGTCTTTGCCGCTATCGCCGCCGAAAGTCAAAGGCAGATTGGCAGTTGCATTAACGGCTTTGATCGCATCGTGGATGTTGTTCTCACCAGTACCGCCAATATCGGTCATGCTGATGTTGCCGCCATTATTGGCCGCATTGCCACCCAACACATTCACCAACTGATCTTGGGCCGCATTCAGCTGCTCTTCAGTCGCCGCACGTTTGCCTTGGGCAAAGTCACTGCCACCCAAAGTCGTATTGCTCAAGCCGCTGACTTCGCCTTTATCACCATCGATTTTCACCGGAGCAGCTTGACCAACATTCAATACATCGGCCAGTTTCAGCTGTGCGCCACCGGCTACGGTT
>NZ_KV820405.1:0-1061 GCF_001815375.1 Neisseria sp. HMSC065C04 | reverse complement strand
TCTTGAATTGTCAAACCAAGTGCAACGATTTTTTGAAGTAAACTTCATAAGGTGTTTTCCAACCTAAACATTTACGTGGTCGTAAATTCAGTTTATTGATCACCTGTTGAATATCAACTTCGCTCCACTGATTGATGTCTTGGTGCTTCGGAAAGTATTCACGAAGTAACCCATTTGTATTTTCATTCGTTCCCCGTGTCCACGGTTGATGCGGCTCGGGGAAGTAAAATTCTACACCCAGTGCTTCTGTTACCAAACGATGTTGGGCAAATTCTTTACCACGGTCTGGCGTAATTGACCGCAATATATGTGAATCCAGCAATTCAATCATGGCTTTTTGGACTGCTTCGGCTTTTTTGGCAGGAATTTTCTTCACCAACTCAAAACGACTTTTGCGTTCCGTCAGCGTCAGCAAACAAGCTCCACCCGCTTTACCCAGTACGGTATCGGCTTCCCAATGTCCAAAGCGACTGCGATTTTGCGCCGAAATGGGACGGTCGTTCAAATGGTTGGATATCTGAATTTTGCCACGTTTTTCATGATGATTTTTTGTATGCCGTGTTTTGCCTTTGTGGCGCAGTTTGCGACTGGCTTTGCGTTCGCCTATATCAAACAACCCTGAATAAATACCACGATAAATGGTTGAATAACTAATGGATAATTCAGATTTTTCCAATTTTAATCGTGCGCTGATTTGTTCGGGCGACCAGTTTTCTGTCAGAAACTTTTCTTGCACCAAATTGAAATATTCAGGCTGCTCTAATTTGCGCTGTGCTTTGCTATTTTGACGATGCTTCAAATAGCTGTTTTGTGCGTTCGTTGCACTGTAGCTTTCTAGAGCGTGTCGTTTCAGCTCGCGAGAAATGGTGCTCCAGTGCTTTGGCAATTTCTGCTTGTTTTTTGCCCTGTGCGAGTAAAATCATTATCTTTTCTCGCTCGTTTATTGTAAGATGTCGGTAGGAAGTACTCATCATTTGGAAGTGGTTTTTGTGTGGAAACAAAATTATATTCTAGTTGATGAGTACTTCTTTTTTTGTTGCACTTGGATTGTAAATTCAGCC
>NZ_KV820404.1:0-1050 GCF_001815375.1 Neisseria sp. HMSC065C04 | reverse complement strand
AAAAAATCGTTGCACTTGGTTTGACAATTCAAGAAATTTATTTAGTAAAATCAAAGGATAATTTATGTTAAATAAGTTAAAAATCGGCACATTATTATTGCTGACATTAACGGCTTGTTCGCCCAATTCTGTTCATTCGGTAACGTCTAATCCGCAGCCTGCTAGTGCGCCTGTGCAACAATCAGCCACACAAGCCACCTTTCAACAGACTTTGGCGAATTTGGAACAGCAGTATCAAGCCCGAATTGGCGTTTATGTATGGGATACAGAAACGGGACATTCTTTGTCTTATCGTGCAGATGAACGCTTTGCTTATGCGTCCACTTTCAAGGCGTTGTTGGCTGGGGCGGTGTTGCAATCGCTGCCTGAAAAAGATTTAAATCGTACCATTTCATATAGCCAAAAAGATTTGGTTAGTTATTCTCCCGAAACCCAAAAATACGTTGGCAAAGGCATGACGATTGCCCAATTATGTGAAGCAGCCGTGCGGTTTAGCGACAACAGCGCGACCAATTTGCTGCTCAAAGAATTGGGTGGCGTGGAACAATATCAACGTATTTTGCGACAATTAGGCGATAACGTAACCCATACCAATCGGCTAGAACCCGATTTAAATCAAGCCAAACCCAACGATATTCGTGATACGAGTACACCCAAACAAATGGCGATGAATTTAAATGCGTATTTATTGGGCAACACATTAACCGAATCGCAAAAAACGATTTTGTGGAATTGGTTGGACAATAACGCAACAGGCAATCCATTGATTCGCGCTGCTACGCCAACATCGTGGAAAGTGTACGATAAAAGCGGGGCGGGTAAATATGGTGTACGCAATGATATTGCGGTGGTTCGCATACCAAATCGCAAACCGATTGTGATGGCAATCATGAGTACGCAATTTACCGAAGAAGCCAAATTCAACAATAAATTAGTAGAAGATGCAGCAAAGCAAGTATTTCATACTTTACAGCTCAACTAACAAATTCATTTTGTTAGAAAAAGTGAAAATTTAGGGCTGAATTTACAATCCAAGTGCAACAAAAAAAG
>NZ_KV820403.1:0-356 GCF_001815375.1 Neisseria sp. HMSC065C04 | reverse complement strand
TGGGGCCTTCATCCCAAAACAACCGACGAAGCCCAAGTTCAGACGACCCTGTTGAACGAAGCCAACCTCTGCCGTCAAACCGTCGCCAACGGTAGCGGCAACGTCGTCTCCATGACGCCGATGAAGGTGTTCCAAACCGATGTCTCCTTCCCCGAAGCACCCGACGGCTGGCTGGTACTTTCCATGGAACACAGCGGCAGCCGCGATACCGCCTACAGCCATACCTTTACCGCCATCTCCGCCCAACTCACCTACCGTCCCGAACGCACCACCCCGCGTCCGCATATCGACGGTACCTTGCCGGCACGGGTCACTGCGGCGGAGAACTGCACCTACGCCTATATCGACGATATGGG
>NZ_KV820402.1:0-1025 GCF_001815375.1 Neisseria sp. HMSC065C04 | reverse complement strand
CTGCACCTACGGTACGACCACCTTCGCGAATCGCAAAGCGCAGACCTTCTTCCATAGCGATAGGCGCAATCAGTTCTACAGTAATGGTTACGTTCTCACCTGGCATTACCATTTCTACGCCTTCTTCCAAAGTAACTGCACCAGTTACGTCAGTAGTACGGAAGTAGAATTGTGGACGGTAGTTAGCGAAGAATGGAGTGTGACGACCACCCTCTTCTTTGCTCAGTACGTACACTTCTGCTTTGAATTTGGTGTGAGGAGTGATAGTACCTGGTTTAGCCAATACTTGACCACGCTCTACGTCTTCACGTTTAGTACCACGCAGCAATACGCCTACGTTGTCACCTGCTTGACCTTCGTCCAGCAGTTTGCGGAACATTTCAACACCGGTACAAGTGGTTTTTTGAGTTTCTTTCAGACCTACGATTTCGATCTCGTCACCAACGTGGATAATACCGCGCTCTACACGACCGGTTACTACTGTACCACGGCCAGAGATAGAGAATACGTCTTCGATAGGCAACAAGAAAGGTTTGTCCACAGCACGCTCAGGTGTTGGGATGTAGCTGTCCAGAGCAGCAGCCAATTCGAAGATTTTTTCTTCGTAACCAGCGTCACCTTCCAAAGCTTTCAGCGCAGAACCTTGTACGATTGGGCAGTCGTCGCCTGGGAAGTCGTAGCTTGACAACAGGTCACGGATTTCCATTTCAACCAGTTCCAACAGCTCGGCATCGTCAACCATGTCGCATTTGTTCATGAATACGATGATGTAGGGCACACCTACTTGGCGAGCCAACAGGATGTGTTCGCGAGTTTGCGGCATAGGACCGTCAGCTGCGGAACATACCAAGATAGCACCGTCCATTTGAGCAGCACCGGTAATCATGTTTTTAACGTAGTCGGCGTGGCCCGGGCAGTCTACGTGTGCGTAGTGACGGGTTTCAGTTTCGTATTCTACGTGTGAGGTATTAATGGTAATACCACGAGCTTTTTCTTCAGGAGCGTTGTCGATTTGGTCGTAAGCT
>NZ_KV820401.1:0-572 GCF_001815375.1 Neisseria sp. HMSC065C04 | reverse complement strand
AAAAGTCCGTTTTGCAGTTCTGCTCGGATTCATCATCATGTCCGCGTTTATTGTTTTCGGGTCTTTAAGGAAATAAGAGGTACTTATGCCATTACTTGCAGGTCTTATACCTTTATTGGCAATTTTGCTCAAAATGCTAATTGTCAGAATAATTATTGCTACTGGCATGACGTTTGTAACATATGCAGGCTATATTATTGCGCTAAATAAATTTAAAGATTACACCCTAAATGCAATCAATTCCATGCCGTCTGATATTCTTAATTTACTTTTAATCGGTGGTTTTGGCCAAGGTCTTGGTTATTTATTCGGCGCATTCAGCTTTTATATTGGAATGAATACATTAAATAAATTAACTTTTATTATGCCAAGGTAGCTTTATGATTTATTTGTTTACAGGGAATATGGGTACTGGCAAAACATCACGCGTAGTATCCATGATTCTGAACAACGAAGACGGCTTATTTAAAATGAAGCTTGAAGACGGTACGGAAGTAGATCGTCCGCTTTATTTCTGCCATATTGACGGTTTGGATAAACGAAAATTTAACGCGCATGAACTTACTGAAGAA
>NZ_KV820400.1:0-24515 GCF_001815375.1 Neisseria sp. HMSC065C04 | reverse complement strand
CGGTTTGCTACGTTCAAATTTTTCCTTAGCCATGGCAATATCCTATAATCTAAGCTTTTGAAAGAAAGGGTAATAATGAGATGGTGCCCATGGGCAGATTTGAACTGCCGACCTCTCCCTTACCAAGGGAGTGCTCTACCCCTGAGCTACATGGGCGAAATTGTTTGGAGCGGGTGAAGGGAATCGAACCCTCACCGTAAGCTTGGAAGGCTTCTGCTCTACCATTGAGCTACACCCGCATACTCACTATTTGCTCCAAGTAAGAATTTTTGGTGGAGGGAGAAGGATTCGAACCTTCGAAGCTCACGCAACAGATTTACAGTCTGCCCCCTTTGACCGCTCGGGAATCCCTCCAAAAGAGAACGCTAGTTTATTGGCAACTCAGATTTCCGTCAAGATTTTTTTTCATTTATTTCTTTAAAAATATCCAAGCTTTTGCTTTTAAACACTATTTATTTAAACTGAATGATTTTTTCGTACTTAGCCATCAGCTCTTCGTGTGTTTCAGGATGCTCTTCATCAATCAAGATACAGTCGACAGGACATACCTGTTGGCACTGCGGCTCATCGTAATGGCCTACACATTGAGTACACAAATTTGGATTGATTTCGTAAATTTCTTCACCTTGCGAAATGGCATCATTAGGGCATTCCGGCTCGCACACATCGCAGTTAATGCACTCATCTGTAATAAAGAGCGACATTTCTATTTCCTTTTTTCTTAAATTATCAAAACCGATTGGGCGCGGATTATAGCACAAATGACGTCGGAACAATCCGTTTGAAAGAATGTTTTACACCTTGGGAATGATTCTCAAATTCTATACTATTCAGCAACTTGCGAATAGAGCAACAATTCAAACCTACTCATTCCCGCCTTTCCTTCCCGATAAATTTCCAGCCAATCCGGTTTTTCAGGCAGCTTTCCTGCTTCAATATAGACCATTGCCCCATTTTTCAAGTGGCTTTGCAATCGGATAAACAGATTTTGCCAATCTTCCCATGCAAACGGCGGATCAAGAAACACGACATCAAATTTTTCAGACGGCCTTGCCAGATAAGCCATGCCGTCTGAACACACGATTTCTACTTGTTTCAAACCTAATTCACGGATATTTTTCTGAAGCATTTGAACAGTTTGGCGGTGGTTATCGACCATTACCACTTTTGCCGCATGACGAGAAGCAGCCTCCATTCCCAAAGCACCACTGCCGCTGAATAAATCCAATACTGTTTTGCCGGTTAAATCCTGACCCAACCAATTAAACAGTTTTTCACGCACGCTGTCAGGCGTCGGGCGCAGACCATCTGCATCTGCAAAAACCAGTTTCCGTCCCCTGCATTGTCCGCCGATGATGCGGACTTGATTTGAATGTTTGCTGTGTTTGTTCATGATTGGGAAAACGAATCGTCTTACAGTTTCAGACGACCTTTAAAGAATGACAAAGCAGCCATTATACAGCAGCGTTTTTTCATTTAAGGCAGCATGAACACAAATCGACCATCGCAAAAATTTATTTTTCATGATAATAAACTTACAAAATTTTATAAATTATAAAATATTTTCTCAAATAAAAAGGTCGCTTACGTTTGCTATTAGAACTTTCCCACCGATTTTTCAGTCTATTTGCCATAATACTTAATGAAAACATGTATGGCTGACAATGCCGCTTTGGAAAATTATTTTGGGTGTTTATATCAGCGGCGTGATTGCCTTCACCGCCCACGCCCATTTTTTTGATGAATATTACCGCCACTTAGGATTGATACCGAACTTGGGGCGCGGTCTGCTTTGGTTCGTCTTCTGCCTGCCCTTAATCGGCAAAACCGTTGCTTTGATAGTCAGTTTATTCTTTCTTGCCACGTTGGTTTTCGCGCGGCGTTAAAACTTGTCTTTTACAAAACCCAAAGGTCGTCTGAAAAATTTTTCAGACGACCTTTGGGTTTTGAATTTGACGACATGAAATATTGAACTGCGTTTCACCGTGTGAAGTATGTTTTCAACTTAAACACAAAACTAGATAAATTACATTTGCTTATTTATAATGAGTAGTCATTTTTGAAACATTAATGTAAGGCTACTATCATGTCCGATCTGAATCTCAGTAACAGTATATTTCAAGGTTACAACGACAAACATGGCTTAATGATTTGTGGGTATGAATGGGGTTGGAGTAAAGCCGATGAGGCTGCTTATGTAGCAGGTGAATACAAACTCCCTGAAAACAAAATCGACCATACATTTGCCAATAAATCCCTCTATTTCGGTGAACAGGCAAAAAAGTGGCGTTACGACAATACGATAAAAATTTGGTTTAAAATGTGGGGACACCCCTTAGACGAAAATGAATTGGGCGGTGCATTTGAAAAATCCCTGGTACAAACCAACTGGGCAGCTACTCAGGGCAACAAAATCGACAATCCAAACAAATTTCTCCAGCCTGAACACGTCGATAATTTTCTCTACCACGTTGAGAAACTACGCCCTAAATTGATTCTCTTCATGGGAAGCAATCTGACAAATTATCTTAATCGCACAAATGTATTGCCGCGCTTCGAGCAGCTTGTCGGAAAACAAACTCAACCGCTCCGAGTAGTACAAAAAGATTTTAGCGGTACACGTTTCAAAATCAGATTCCAATCGTTTGAAAATTGCGAAGTCGTCTGCCTGCCTCACCCCAGTGCCAGCCGCGGTCTATCTTACGATTACATAGCCTTATTTGAACCAGAAATGAACCGTATTTTATCGGACTTTAAAACGACACGCGGATTCAAATAAACCAATCACAGAAAAGCAAAGGTCGTCTGAAAATTTTTCAGACGACCTTTTCTCTTTTAAACCGACCTAATCTCACTCTTTCGGTGCAGGCTGTTCAATCTGTTCTTTCCAGCCGCATTCTTTTTGCGGGCAGACTTTTTCCACGCCCCAGCGTTTGGTGGTCTTAATGGTCAAAACCGGCCAATGGCAGTTCGGGCATTCTTCGGCTACGGGCGGATTCCAAGTGGCGTAGTTGCAGTCGGGATAGGTGCTGCAACTGTAAAACAGTTTGCCGTAGCGGGATTTGCGTTCGACGAGGTTGCCTTTTTTGCATTGCGGGCATTGGACGCCAGTGTCTTTCGGTTTTTCCAGCGGCTCGACATGTTTGCATTTCGGATAGTTGGCGCAGCCGATGAATTTGCTGCCGGTGCGGCTGTATTTGTACACTAGGCGACCGCCGCATTTAGGGCATTCGCGTCCGTCAAGTTCGGCTTGCTCTGCTTCAGCTTTGGCGATGCGCTCGGCGGCTTCTTCGGCGGTTTCGTTAACGTTGCGCGTGTAGCTGCACTCGGGATAACCGGCACACGCGACGAAACGACCCATTTTGCCGAATTTGATTTGCAGTTTGTGTTCGCCGCATTTCGGACAGGTTTCGTCGAGTTCCTGCGTGGTAAATTTGGCGCGTTCGATGCCCTCTTTTTCTTCCACTTGCTTGATAAACGGCTTCCAGAATTTATCCATAACAGGAATCCATTGGCGTTTGCCGTTGGCAATTTCGTCAAGCTGGTCTTCAAGTTTGGCGGTGAAGTGGTAGTCGACGTATTGGGCGAAGTGTTCGGTCAAGAATTTATTGACGATGTCGCCTGTATCGGTAGGCATGAAGCGTTTTTGCTCAAGGGTAACGTATTCACGGTCTTTGAGCGTGGAAATAATGCTGGCGTAGGTGGAAGGGCGGCCGATACCGTATTCTTCGAGGGCTTTAACCAGTGTGGCTTCGTTGTAGCGTGGAGGCGGAGTGGTGAAGTGTTGTTCGCCGTAAAGTTTGTCCACAGGCAATTTGTCGCCTTCGCTCATTTCGGGCAGTTTTTTGCTGTCTTCGCCTTCTTCATCATCGCTGCTTTCTTCATAAACGCTCAAGAAGCCTGCGAAAGTTTGCACTTGTCCGGTTACGCGGAATACGCCTTTGCCGACGGTAATATCGACGGTGGTTTGGTCGAATTTGGCTGGCGTCATCTGACAGGCGACGGTGCGCTGCCAAATCATTTGATACAGTTTGAACTGGTCTGCGCTCAAGAAGGGTTTGACGCTTTCAGGCGTGCGGTACACGGATGTCGGGCGGATCGCTTCGTGGGCTTCTTGGGCGTTTTTGGATTTGGTTTTGTACTGTTTGGCGGCACTCGGCAGATATTCTTTGCCGATTTTGTTTTCGATGTAATGGCGGATTTCGGTTAACGCTTCATCGGCCAAATTCACGCTGTCGGTACGCATATAGGTAATCAGACCGATGGCACCCTGCCCTACATCTATACCCTCATAAAGCTGTTGGGCGGTACGCATGGTGCGGTCGGTGGTAAAACCGAGTTTGCGCACGGCATCCTGCTGCATGGTAGATGTGGTGAACGGCGCGGCGGGATTACGGCTGCGCTTTTTCTTTTCAATGGCGGTAACGACGGCCTCTTTGCCTTCGAGTTCTTTCAATACGTCGGCTTGAGCGGCTTCGTTCGGCAAGTCGAATTGTTCGAGTTTCGCGCCGTTGTATTGGGCGAGTTTGGCGGTAAACTTGCTGCGGCCTTTGTGGCTGTCGAGATGCACCGTCCAATATTCCTGCGCTTCAAACGCGCGGATTTCGTTTTCGCGTTCGCAAATCAAACGCAGTGCGGGGCTTTGCACACGGCCTGCACTCAAACCGCGGCGGATTTTTTTCCACAACAATGGCGAGAGGTTGAAAACGACCAGATAGTCCAAAGCGCGACGGGCTTGTTGCGCATCGACCAAGTCCATTTCGATTTCGCGCGGATGGGCAACCGCATCGAGCACGGCGTTTTTGGTGATTTCGTGGAACACGACACGCTGCGGCTTGATGTTTTTCAAGCCGCGTTTGGATTTAAGGATTTCCAAAAGATGCCAAGAAATGGCTTCGCCTTCCCTATCCGGGTCGGTTGCGAGGTAGATGTTTTCAGCTTCTTTGGCACCGGCAACGATGGCATCGACGTGTTTGCTGTTGCGACTGATCAATTGGTATTTCATGGCAAAGCCATTGTCGGGATCGACTGCTCCGCTTTTCGGAACCAAATCGCGGACGTGGCCGTAAGACGCCAAGATTTCAAAATCACCGCCCAGATATTTTTTCAGGGTTTTGGCTTTGGACGGGGATTCGACGATTAATAAGTTTTTCGCCATTGTTGTTCTCTTTTGGATGTATTGGATTTATGTTTCAGACGGCCTTTATTATTGAGGCCGTCTGAAAAAAGGTTTAGTGCATCACGTTTTGTCCGGTCAACGCACTCATCAAGTCGTCGCCTATCAGGACGGGCAACTCGCTCTTGTGCATCCACAACACCAGCAATACCAACACTTTGGCGGTATCGAGGGTAATTTCGTCCGACGGAATGTGCATCAGGGCGTGAATGACGATTTCGCGTTGCTCATAAGTAATTGCATGTTCGGTAACCAAATACTGCATCAAGCCCATGACTTCCTGCGGCAGGTTTTCAGCTTCTTCACGGCAGAATACGCGCAGGGAGTCGCTGTTAAACGGCTCGGCATAGAATTCGGACGTATTGAACAAGACTTCCATCATCATCAATGTATTGCCGATTTCCGTAGCATCAAAACCCGCATCTTCCAAGAGGCGACCCAAGTCCTCCGGAGGCGGACAATTGTCGAAATCTTGGAAGTGTTCGATTAAATAGGCAATGACTTCGGTCATGCTGGTTCCTTAAATATAGATAATTTATGCTTTGACACGCTGATAACGGCCACCCGGCAAGGCGGCGACGATACCGTCAAGTTCGTATTCCAAAAGCTGTGCATACACGTCTGCCGCTGCCGTATTGGTTTGTTGCGCCAAAATATCGGGGTGTATCGGGTCGTAACCCATGGCTTCCAATAAAGCGCTAGTTGATGGGGCGGCAGGTAGGTTTTCAGACGGCCTTTGCGGTTCATCCGCTATTGTTTTTGGTTGCAGCCGTTCGGTTTGATTGTTTTTCGGTTTGACCGTCTTATTTATAGAATATGATGGAACATGCGTATTTTGCAATAGCTGCGGACACTCATGGAGAATATCGTCCAAACATTCCACCAGTTTTGCCCCGTCTTTAATCAGCTTGTGACAACCTTTGCTGTGCGGATTGTCTATCGAACCGGGTACCGCCATCACTTCGCGCCCCATCTCTGCCGCCAATTTGGCGGTAATCAATGAGCCGGATTCCAATGCCGCCTCGACCACCAATGTCAGCTGCGACAACGCGGCAATCAGACGGTTGCGGCGCGGAAAGTTGCCTGCAAACGGACGCGTGTCCAAAGGGAACTCACTGACAATCAATCCTCTTTCAGCAATTTCATAAGCAAGGTTTTTATTGGACGGCGGATAAATGCGGTCTATACCGGTTCCCCAGACGGCAATGGTACCGCCACCTTCCTGCAATGCGCCCTGATGGGCGGCGGTATCGATACCCGAAGCCATACCCGATACGACGGGAATGCCTTTTTCACTCAACGCCCTGCCGAAATCTTTGGCAATCCGCATTGCCTGCGGTGTGGCATGGCGGCTGCCGACAATCGCGGCAGAAGGTGTGTGCAACAACTCTGCATTGCCGCGTAAAAACAAGACCGGCGGCGCGGTAATGCCTTGTGTCAGCATTTCGGGGAAATCATCATCTTGCAGCAGCAACAGACGGCAACCGTCCTGCATTTCCCATTGTAAAGCGGCTTCGGCAGACCGCTGCGCCAAAGCCCGTTTGTCTGCATTACGCCACGACTCGGCTGCCTGCTTATGGCGTACCAACGCGGCAATTTTGTCTGCCGGCGCATTCAAGGCTGCTTGTGCACTACCGAATTGCTGCAACAGCACCAAAAAACTTTCTGCGCCGATATAGGGCGTAAATGCCAGTTGCAACCAAGCAAAACGCTCGTTTTCCGTCATCAATCTGTTCCCTTTTCGTAATGGTTGTTCAGACGGCCCGAAGTAAATCGAGGCCGTCTGAAAATTTTATTGATATAAAACTTCTTCCGGCTTAAAAGGCAAAATAACACCTCCGAGCCATATCATTATTTTTATAAAGTATCGCTTGTCTAAGCAAACCGTCAAATGACGATGCCGTCTGAAAAACCTGATGGCTTTCAGACGGCCTCTTTTGTGTTTGAACCGATATTGCGCTTATTCTTCGGATTTGTCGGCGCTGCGGCGCGATACGCTGATACCGAGTTGTTTGAGTTTGCGGTAAAGGTGTGTACGCTCCAAACCGACCTTTTGCGCCACGCGGCTCATATTTTGGCCTTCTTGGGCGATGTGGTACTCAAAGTAGCGGCGCTCGACTTCTTCCCTCAACTCACGCAAAGGCATATTGAAATTGAAGCCGCCGATGATTTCTGTCGCCGTCGCGTTTTCCTTCTGACCCAAAGCCACAGCAACGGCCTGCTCGTCCACTTCTTTGCCGTCCGATTCCAACATGATGTTTTTCACCGTTTCGGCAAGCTGGTCGTAATTGCCCGGCCAATCGTATTGGCGCAAAACCACCAACGCGCTGTCGCTGAATTTTACCGGCTGGATTTTTTGACTTTCGGCCAAATCGGTCATGATGCGGTTGATTAAAAAGACGATATCGTCTGGTTGACTGCGCAAAGAAGGAACATTGATGCGCTCTTTCAACAGCTCCGCCAGTCGGCCGGCAACGACGTCATCGGCGCTCTCACCGCGTTTAAAGCCGCATGAAGCAATCACACGGACATTATAGCGGTCGGCTTTTTCCAGCAAGAAAGCAATGCCGTTTTGGATATTTTTGCTGTAACGGGCAATATCGCCGACATACAAAATGCCGCCTGATGCCTTTTGCAACAGCTCCATCGGCGTATCGACAATGTGTTCGACACGTTCGGTTGCCACCCAAGGCGTACCGCTTTTATGCAGATAGCGGGCGACAATCTCAAACGGCGAGCCAGCCTCACCGGCCAACAACAGCGGGCGGTTGTGTTTGGCGGCCGCTTCAATACTGCCGTTCATTTCTTGAATGACGGAACTGTTGCCCAGTTTGTCCAAAGTCATGCCGGAGGCCGTCTGAACTTCGCCATGTTTCAAAGCGCGTTCTACTGCGGACAAGAGTTTTTGCAGGGCAATCGGTTTTTCCAGAAAATCGAGCGCGCCGATTTTGGTGGCTTCAACCGCGGTGTCGATGCTGGCATGGCCGCTCATCATAACCACAGGCATATTGAGTTGGCCGTTTTTCGCCCACTCTTTCAACAAAGTGATGCCGTCGCAATCGGGCATCCAAATATCCAGCAACACCATGGCCGGACGCGTTTGATAACGCAATTGGCGCGCTTCTTCGGCATTTTCGGCCAAAGTAACGGTATAGCCTTCGTCTTGAAGGATTTCGGAGAGCAGGTCGCGGATGCCTACTTCATCATCTACAATCAAAATATCACTGCTTCGCATAAGTTTCTGCCATTTCCGGTAAAGCTATTTTGACACACGCGCCACCGCTGTTCTGATTGCTCAGGCTGATGCGGCCGCCATGCTCCTCGATAATTTTTTTCACAACGGGCAAACCCAGCCCCGTTCCTGTCGGTTTGTCGGTAACGTACGGCTCAAAAGCATTGTGCAGCATTTCTTTGCTGAAACTTTTGCCGTTGTTGCAGACGGTCAGGAAAACCTGTCCGCCTTCGCGCCCTGTTTCGACGTTTACTTGCGGCGCTTCGTCCGACTCTGCCGCTTCTGCGGCATTCTTAAATAGGTTATGCAACACTTGGCGCATCGCCGTCGTATCGGCAACAATCGGCAGAGCATCGGCGCTTAGCCGTGCATTAAATTTGCACGCGCCGGCCTCATATAATACCAATACTTCCGACACCAAACCGTTTAAATCTTGTTTTTCTAAATTTAGCGACGGCGCACGCGCATAATTGCGGAATGCTTCGACCATTTCTTTCAGCGCGGCAACCTGTTTGACGATGGTATCAGTTGAACGGCTGAGGATTTGGGCGTCTTGTTCATCAAGTTTATCATGCAATTTCCATGCCAATCTCTCGGCGGAAAGCTGGATGGGCGTAAGCGGATTGCGGATTTCATGCGCCAACCGTTTCGCCACTTCGCCCCATGCGGCCTCTTTTTGCGCGCGTATCAAGACGGTAATGTCATCAATCACCATCACCACGCCGTTATCGTTGTCTTCCGGCAGGATGGTGGCCTTGCCCAATAAGATTCGGGCATCATCGGGCGCGGCGTATTCGACTTGGACGGGTTTGTCGCTGTCAGCGGTTTCATTAATGGCGGCAAATACATCGGCCAACAGGGTTTGCTGCGGCGATTTGCCGTGCCATTGATGCCAGTTGCTGCCCCACAAAGACACCAGCGAAACACCTAAAATCTGTTCGGCGGCCTTGTTAAAGGTTTTCAGACGGCCATCGGCATCCAAAGTAATCACGCCTGTGGTCAAACTTTCCAATACGCATTCTAAATAATGGCGTGCTGCTTCTTCGCGCAAACGGTTACGTTCATCTGCCTCTTTGGCAATCGATAATTGCTCGGTCATGTGGTTGAACAACTGGGTCAACCGTCCGAACTCGTCATTGCGGAATACCGGCCGGGTCTGGCTGAAGTCACCCTGAGCCACCGCCCGCGCGCCCTCTGCCAACGACAACACCGGTGCCACAAAACGGCGGGCAAAATACAAAGCCATCACCAGCGCCAAAAAGATGGCCAACAATGTCGCGACCAACAACGTGGACAGGAAAAAGGTTTGCAGGCCTTTTTTGGTATAACTCAGCTCGGCGTATTTGGCGCGGGCTGCTTCAATCAGCGTCGCATCTTGGGCAACATCTTTCGGAATCGGCTGCCGGAAAAACAACGCATAATCCTGATTTTTATGCGTACCAATCAGCATCCAGCCTTGAGCATACAGCACGCCGCCGATGTTTTCCAAGCTGCGCACCGAGCCGGTCTGCTCCAGCTGCTCCCATCCTTCTTTGTTAAGCTCGGGTTGATTTAGTTTCAGGGGATTGATGCTTTTCTCGGCTTTATGAGTGGTCGCGTTGTAAAGCGCCAGCTGGGCAAAGTCGGCAGTAAGTGCGGATTGGGTCAGCGTTTGCCCCAAGTTGCCGTCCAGCGAAGCGGCGCTGATTAAGTCGATTTGCACCGGCGTGGCGTTGCTGACCGCGTTGTCCACCGCCAAGTTCAGCGCGGATTTGCTCAAGTTTAAGCTGCGCTCCAATGCCTCATGGGTATCGTTGCCAAACCAAGAATTAATCGTACCGTTAATAAACTGGGCGGAAATACCGAACAAAAACACGCCCGGCAATACGGCAACCAAGGTAAACATCCCCGACAGCCGACGCGCAATCTGCGAACCGAACACGCTTTTGCTGTTGTCGCGCATCAAAAGCACGACATAGCGCACCAACACCGCTGCCAACACCAGCAACAGCAAGCCGCACAAGGCGACAATCCACCAGAAATAATCGGACAACACGTTGCTGCTGCCCGTTGCAACAGTCAGACCGTACAACAAAACTACGGCGAATACGGCGGCAATCAGAAGAAAGCGGCGCATGGTTTACTCCTGCACGACCGACAAGGACTTCCAACCGGAATCCAAATGCCAGTTTTTAGACGTCAGGGCATTGATTTGGAACGGTTTGGGCAGCTTGGCGGTTGTCAGCAGCAGGCGGATTTCAGCCTTCGTGTCTTTGGCGGCCACATCACTCAGCGCGCCTTTGGACAAAACCTTCCAATTCGCAACCGCGCCCACTGCGCGCAAGGCAGTTTCAAGCGTGTCATACTCGGTAGAAAACGTACCGACGGTAACGCGATAGCGGTTGGTCAGTGGATGGAAGGACAATTTGTATTGAATCGTGCTGTCGTTGTTGAGCAGCTGGTCGAACTTGAATTTATAAGACGACATGGACGGCGCTGATAGCTGCCAACTCAAATTGAAATGCAGGGGGACGCCCTGTTTGAGTGCTTCTTTAAGCTGGTCGGGCAGATCGGTGCGGAAACGGCTGCTGACGGAAAGCTGTCCGGCATGGGTCAGCTTTGCCTCGGCACGGGTTGCACTGATGCCCTCGCCCGCCGCGTTCAACGACACGGCGAGCAAGAGCGGTACAATCAGCGTTTTACTGCTTTTTAATAAGCGCGTAATAAAAGCCATCTTGATGTTTGTTCGGTAAAAGCACATGCGATTCGATTAACTCGGCATCGGCATGGCGGTTAAGGAATTTTTGCAATTGACCGTCGTTTTCTTCGACAAAGACCGAGCAGGTAGCCAGCAACATCCTGCCGTTTTTCGTCAGGGTCTGCCACAGCGCGTCTAATAATGCTTCCTGTTGGCGTGCAGTTTTGACGGCATCGGTCGGTCGGCGCAGCCATTTGACGTCGGGATTGCGCCGCGCCACACCCGAAGCGGTACACGGCACATCGGCCAAAACAGCGTCAAAGGCCTTACCATCATACCATGCCGCCAAGTCCTGCGCATCGGCACAAGCCAAAGAGGCCGTCTGAAAGCCTAAACGGTCAAGATTGCTCTTCACCCTGTTCAGACGGCCTTCGTCTATATCCAAAGCGGTAACATGACAATCTGCCAACTCCAAGATATGGCCTGTCTTACCGCCCGGCGCCGCGCAGGCATCGAGAATGCGTTCGCCGTCTTTTGGGTTCAACAAATAGGCAGCACGCTGCGCACCAAAATCCTGTACCGACACCAAGCCGTCTGAAAAACCGGGCAGGCGGCTTACCGGCACAGCTTCTTCCAACATCACGGCGTATTCGTCCAACGCCCTGGCCGCAATACCTTCCGCAGCTAGTTTTTCCAAATAGCTTTCGGCATTGCCGTGTCGGCGGTTGACGCGCAAAGTCATCGGCGGATGCGATTGCAGCGCGGTAGTGATGTTGTGCCAATGTTTTGGATAATGGTTTTTCAAGTAAGCCACCCACCACAGCGGCAAATTGTGTTTCGCCACATCGTCTTTTTTGCAGGAAGCCGCGAGCTTGTCGCGTTCACGCAAAAAGCGGCGCAAAATCGCGTTGGCAAACGAGCGGAACTGGCCGCGGCCGATTTTGGCAATGCTTTCCACCGCCTCATTGACCACGGCATGAGGGGCATTACGCGTGTAATGTAGTTGGTACATCGCCGCCAAAAGCAGGCTTTCGAGCTGCGGATTGTCAATCGGCTTCTTCAGCATTTGACCAAGCATGTGCTTCAAACTGCCCAAATAACGTTGGCAACCGTAGGCAATATCCTGCAACGCGCCGTTTTCCTGCGCCGTCAGCTGCGGATACGCCGCGCGGATTTCCGCCAACACATCCTGAAGATTGCGCCCTTCGGCAACTGCGGCAACGCTGTCGGCGGCCAATTTTTGGGCGAGGGACATACTCATATTTTTGCTTTCTGATTTATATTTGATTTCAAGTGTTCGGAAGATTTCAGACGGCCTGTTCGGCAGCCAGCAATGCCCGATAATATTCGGCATCTGTTTTGGAAAAACAGCAAAAGATGATTTTTTCCACTGACGGACATTGCGGCAGGGTTTGTTTCAAACTCTCCAAAGCGATACGCGCGGCGGTTTCGGCCGGGAAGCGGTACACACCGGTGCTGATGCACGGAAAGGCGATGCTGTGAAGCTCGTGTTTCTGGGCAAGCAGCAAGGAATTGGCGTAGGATTGTGCCAATTTGGCCTCTTCATTTTGTTTTCCGCCAAACCATACCGGCCCGACCGTATGAATGACAAAACGCGCAGGCAAACGATAGCCTTGGGTTATTTTGGCTTCGCCTGTGCGGCAACCGCCCAAAGTGCGGCACTCATCCAGCAGCTCTTTGCCAGCAGCGCGGTGTATTGCACCGTCCACGCCGCCACCGCCCAACAGCGATGAATTGGCGGCATTGACAATCGCATCGACTGCCAATCGGGTAATATCGCCCTCGACCACTTCAAAAACAGCCATTGTTTTCTTTCCTCTACGTTTGTTTCCAGCCTGTTACAAAACCGTTCCGACTTCAATCGTTCTGCCTGCCGCAAATGCCTGTATGCTCATGCGTTTGCTACCGGAAGGCTGCAATTCGGTAATGTTCAGCGCATTTTCACCGCACGCCACCAGCAGGCCGTCTGAAGTGCAAGACAATACTTCGCCTGCCTTACCCTGTTTGGCCACGACTTCGGCACGCCAGATTTTCATCGGTTTGCCTTGATACTCGACCCACGCGGCAGGTACGGGGTTAAAGGCGCGGATTTTGCGTTCGATAATGTCCGCGGACTCGTTCCAATCGATACGCGCTTCTTCTTTGCTCAATTTCTGGGCGTAGGTAACGCCTTCTTCAGGCTGCTTAACCGCGTTCAGACGGCCTTCCGCCTGCAAACGCTGCAAGTCGGCCACAATCGCTTTCGCACCCAAACCCATCAACGCGTCATGTACTTCGTTGGCGGTATCCGTAGATTGAATGGCGTAGCGGTGTTCGCTGACCACATCGCCGGTGTCCAAACCGATGTCCATCTGCATGATGCACACGCCGGTTTCAGCGTCGCCGGCTTCAATCGCACGTTGAATCGGTGCCGCGCCGCGCCAACGGGGCAACAGCGATGCGTGGATATTGAGGCAGCCGTGTTTGGGCGTATCCAACACATCCTGCGGCAAAATCAAGCCATACGCGGCCACCACCATCACATCCGCGCCCGTATCTTTTAGCATTTGCAGGGCTTCGGCGTTATTGCGCAACTTTTCCGGCTGCGCCACGGTCAAACCCAATTCCAAGGCAGCCTGTTTGACCGGCGATGCGGTCAACTGCATGCCGCGGCCTTTGGGGCGGTCGGGCTGGGTCAACACCAGCGGAATTTCAAAACCTGCGGCGGCGATGGCTTTCAAGGCGGCGGCGGCAAAATCGGGCGTACCGGCAAAGATGACTTTCATGTTGTGTCCTTGTGAAAATGGTTTGAATGGCGCGTTAGGCAAACTGTTTCAGCTGAAAAGGCCGTCTGAAAGATTGAAAACCGAAGTCTGCCTTCTGTTTTGTCTTTTCAGACGGCCTTTAAGCGATGCGCAGGTCAGATGGTGTGTTTCTGACGTTTTTTCAGTTTGGTTTTGATGCGGCCTTGTTTCAGCTGCGACAGGTGTTCGACAAACACGATGCCCATCAGGTGGTCCAATTCGTGCTGCACGCAGATTGCCAGCAGGCCGTCTGCTTCCAGCGTGAATGTCTCGCCTTTTTCGTTCAAGGCTTCAACTTTGAC
The DNA here is from genome assembly GCF_001815375.1 of Neisseria sp. HMSC065C04. Taxonomy (NCBI): domain Bacteria; kingdom Pseudomonadati; phylum Pseudomonadota; class Betaproteobacteria; order Neisseriales; family Neisseriaceae; genus Neisseria; species Neisseria sp. HMSC065C04. The sequence continues at coordinate 10,324 of NZ_KV820400.1, read as the reverse complement.
ACGCTCGGCACGGGTTACGGTATCGTAAATGCCCGGCACGGACAGGCAGCCTTCTTCATAAGTTGTCTCGCCGTCTTTTTCGACAATGACGGGATTGATGAACACGCGCGGCTCGCTGTGGTCTTCGGTCAAATCCATCACGACGATGCGCTCGTGTACATCGACCTGAGTGGCAGCCAAACCGATACCGCGTGCTTCGTACATGGTTTCAAACATATCGGCAACCAATGTCTGGATGCGCTCGTCGATTTTTTCAACAGGTTTGGCGACCGTGTGCAAACGCTCGTCAGGGTATTGGAGGATGTTCAGTAAAGCCATAATATTCTCGTTTTATAAAACTGATGTGTGATTTTCATACAGATTTGGCTTCCGCCGCCACAATCTCCTGTCATGACAGCAACATTCAATGCTAAAATAACGCCGAAAAATGTTAAGATAGCGCGACGGAGGCCGTTCGTTATCGTATTGATGAATGGGCGGCAGTTTCGCAAACTCCAGCCTTCTCTGTTTATCATCTGAAGACAAACCGAATCGATTTCAAGGGGAACGGTTATGCAACAACGTATTATAACCCTGCTTTGCATGGCAGGCATGGCTATTTCTGCCCACACTAAGGCAGCTTCTTTAAAAATCCGCCCCAATGCGCCGCAACGCTACGTCGTTAAAAACGGCGATACCTTGTGGGGTATTTCCGGCAAATATCTGTACAGCCCATGGCAATGGAACCGCCTTTGGGGTGCCAACCGCAACGCCATCCGCAATCCGCATCTGATTTATCCGGGTCAGGTGTTGGTTTTACGCTACGTCAACGGCCAGCCGCGCTTGGGTTTTGAACACGCTCAAACCCGTTCAGACGGCATTCCTGTGATCAAACTGCATCCGCGCGTACGCGAAACTTCCGGCTACGGCATTCCGACCGTCAACGTCAACCTCTACCGTATGTTCATGAAACATCCGCAGATTATCGCTCCGGAAGAAACCGCCAACGCGCCGCGCCTGATTGCAGGCCCCGACAACCGCGTCCTCTACACGCAAGGCAACCGTGTGTACGCATACGGCCTGACCGAACCCGGCCGCTACCTGACCTACCGCATCAATAAAAACATCACCGATCCGGAAACCGGCAAATTCCTCGGCCAAGAAGTTGTGTTCAGCGGCATCGCCAACACGCTGCCTTACACCGACTCCGCCTTGGAAAACCGCACCCGCGCTTCTGACGAAAAACTCAAAAGCAACGAGTATTACACCCAAGTCAACAAAGCCATGAAGCTGCGCACCCAATCTGCGCAACCTTTGGTTATCGAAGAAGCCGTTTCCGAAATCCGCAAAGATGACTATCTGCTGAAACTGCCAGAAGGCCTCGACAGCTTCAATGTGATGCCTCACGCCCCTGCCCGTCCGATTCAGGCCAAAGTCGTTTCCATCTTCGACGGCGTGGGCGAAGCCGGCCAGTTCCAAACCATTACTTTGGATAAAGGCGAACTCGACGGCCTGGACAAAGGCACTGTGGTCAGCCTCTACAAACGCGGCCGCCAAGTCCGTGTGAATCTGTCCAACAACCTGATTCGCAAGCCGAAAGACAAAGATACGGTTGAATTGGTTTCCATTCCGGCGGAAGAAATCGGTTTGGCAATGGTGTACCGCACATCCGACCATCTGGCCTCAGCCATTATTTTGGAAAGCCTGAACAGCGTTTCCATCGGCGATACTGCCTCCGAACCCGGCCGCGATTTGGACAATATGGCTGATGAAAAAACCATGGACAAACCGGCCGAAGACGAACAAGAAAGAGAAATCGAACTGGAAGTCCGCAGCTGATTAAGCTTTCTTAGCAGCGATTCGGTAAATAAAGGCCGTCTGAAAACCTGTTTTTCAGACGGCCTTTTGATTTCCGCCCATAAATAAAATTGGTAACGCGTTGTTTAAAGCGCAAACAATATTTCATGTCTTCAGCTATTTATCGGCTATCCCCTTTTCCATTTATCTTTCTGCTCTGCCATTCAAATCAGAAATATGAAAAGCCCAATACGCCATTTATTGCCTATTGATTGCTCCATCTGTTTCTTCCAATCAAAAAGGCCGTCTGAAATCTTCAGACGGCCTTTTTATCCACAACTCAAATCCGATTATTTGAATTTGTAAGTGTATTGCAAGCCCAAGATGTCCGCTTTGTTTTTGAAGCGGGCAGAGGATGCACCGCGGCTGTCTACGTCGTTGCCGCTGGCTTTGCCGGCGCGGTAAACCGTGTCATTGATGTGGATATGGCTGTACGCCGCATCGATAACATGGTTTTTACCCAGTTGATATTTAGCACCGACGGAGAACCAGATACGGTTGCCATCAGGCAAGCTGTTCATGCGGTCTTCGGCGCTTTTAACCGGTGATTTGTCGAAAGCGATACCGGCACGCAGTTGCAATGGTTCGGTAACTTGGTAAGAGCCGCCGAATGCAACTTTATAAGTGTTGCGCCAGTTAGGCGTGATGACAGTACGGCCAGATTGGCCGTTGACAACTTTTTTGGTGTTTTCAAACACCAGCTCGGCTTTGTTGAAGCGGCTGTGGCGCGTCCAAGTCACATCGCCGAACAGGTTGGTTTTGTCGGTGGCGCGGTACATACCATGAACAGACAAAGACTCAGGCGTGACGATTTTTACGCTGGCTTTTTCGTTCGGTACATAACCGAGTGCGGCCATTGCACCAGAATCCCATGCCTGTTTCACCGCTGCACCGTCTGCCGCCCATTCTGCAGTGCCTTCAAGCGTGTGTGAAACTTTGGAACGATAGTTCACACCCACGCGCGCGCGGTCGTTAATGTCCCACATCCACGCCAGTTGGTAGCCGAAGCCCCAATCGCTGCCTTTGACATCGGCGTGTCCGTCAGCCTGAATGGCGGCGGCAATGGCTGCATCCGGTTTGCCGGAGGCTTTTGCCACTGCTTTTTGCTTGATACCCCAGTCGGCATATTTGCGCAGTTCGGCGGAAGTATGTTGGGCAATAATACCTGCGCCGAAGGAATGGCGGTCGTTGAGTTTCCACGCAACTACCGGCTCGATAGCGATGGTGGTCAAACCCAGTTTGTTGATGTTGTGGCGCAAGACGGAATCTTTTTCGTATTCGGTTGCAGAGCCGAAGGGGACGTACACGCCCAAACCCAAAGTCACATCGTCGCTGGCTTTGTATGCGCCATAGACGTGCGGAGCAACGGTGGTTTTGGTGATTTTGCCGCTTTTCGAACCTTGGACGGGAATGCCGGTAAAGTCGGTGGCAGAATCCGCTTCATAACGAATGCTGGGCAGCACGATGTTGGCGTTGACGGAAATTTGGCTGCTGTCGAGTTTGCTCAAACCGGCCGGATTGTAGAAAATGGTTGATGCATCGGCGGCTTCGGCGGCGGCGGCGTTGGCCGTGCCTTGTGCGTTAACGGATTGTGTGCCGAAGTGGTAGCCGGAGGCTTGGACGGCGGTAGATAACAGTGCTGCGCTTAAAATAAATGCTGTTTTTTTCAGATTGAAATGAATCATTTTGGTTTACCGTGAAAGTAGCGGACAAAGAAAAAGGCCGTCTGAAACGTCCTTTATTGATTTAGTATAGGCACTCAATTCTATACTACATCATTATTTTTGCCTAATCTTTTCTTTTTTTACACAAAAAAAGCAGGCTGAAACAGCCTGCTTTTCCAATCATAGGATCACTGCAATTATTTGACCTGCAACACTTCCAGCGTATTGGTCGAACCGGATTCGCGCATTTGCGAACCGCTGGTGATGATGTATTGGTCGCCGCTTTGGAGGATTTTGTGTTCTACCAGCATGGCTTCCACTTCGTTCAGCGCGGTATCGTGGTCGGTACTGGTTGCCAAAATCAACGGACGCACGCCGCGGTACATCGCCATGCGGCGTTGTGCTGAAACACTCGGTGTCAGGGCAAAAATCGGCAGGGTGATGTTGTGGCGGCTGACTTCGAAGGCGGTCGAACCGCTTTCAGTCAGGGCAACGATGGCTTTGGCGTGAACTGCTCGCGCCACGCTGACCGCACCGCCGGCAATCGCCAAGTTGGTGCTGACGGCTTCGGGATACTCGACCTGTTCGGCAACGCCGTTGAGTGAATCTTGTTCTTTTTCCGCAGCCGCACAAATAATCGCCATTTGGCTGACGGTTTCAAACGGATACGCGCCGACGGCGGTTTCGGCGGAACACATCACCGCATCGGTACCGTCCAATACTGCGTTGGCCACGTCGCTGACTTCCGCGCGGGTCGGTACAGGGTTGGTAATCATCGATTCCATCATTTGGGTTGCAGTAATACTGAAGCGGCGCAACTCACGGGCACGGCGGATCATGCGTTTTTGCAGTGCGGGTACGGCGGCATGGCCGACTTCCACTGCCAAGTCGCCGCGGGCAACCATAATACCGTCGCTGGCAAGTATGATTTCGTCCAGGTTTTCAATGGCTTCTACGCGCTCGATTTTGGAAACCAAACCGGGGCGTACGGCAGTGCTGCCTTTCATTTCTTCTTCGACTTTGGCGCGTGCGATGTGCAAATCTTCGGCAGATTTCACAAAGCTGATGGCCAAGTAGTCGCAACCGATGGCAATCGCCGTTTTCAGGTCGCGGAAGTCTTTTTCGGTCAACGCACCGGCAGACAGACCGCCGCCGCGTTTATTGATACCTTTGTTACTTTTCAGCACATGGCTGTTTTCTACTCTTGTAATAATCTTACTTTCTTCAACCGCTTCAACGGTCAAAGTCAACAGGCCGTCGTCCAGCCACAAAACATCGCCGGCAGCGACGTCATTGGGCAAATCGCGGTAGTCCAGGCCAACCGCTTCGCGTGTGCCTTCGCCTTCAAGTGCGGCATCCAAAATCAAGGTTTCATCTTTATTCAGCTCGATGCTGCCGCCGGCAATTTTACCGACACGGATTTTAGGCCCTTGCAAGTCGGCAAGAATGGCGATTTCCTGACCCGCACGTTTCGCGGCTTCGCGTACGATACGGGCATTTTCTTCATGAAACTCCGGCGTACCGTGGCTGAAATTGAAACGGACGACATTAAGGCCGCCGACACGGATCATGTCTTCCAACAATTGTACATTGTTGCTGCCCGGACCCAGTGTGGCAACAATTTTGGTATTGTGGCTGATACGGGTTAAATCACGTTGCAATTGGCTCATGTAAACGTCCTTTCCTGTTGATTTCACGTTTGATAATGAAGAAGATTGTACTCTTAATGCAATAATGTTGGCGTAAAATTACATCATTTTCTGACTTAAACTAAATTTATTTTTGCATTAACCTACTTTTCTATCGGATACAATACACTCTCACGTCGTCATTTTTAATTTTCAGACGGCCTCCCTCATACTAATAGAGAATACCCAACTGATCCATGAAACGTTTTTTGACTCCGCTACCCATCGGTATCGTTTTGGCCGACCTGATCTACGGTTTCGTACTTAATGTCATGCAAGGCTTAAATTTGCAACAAACCGCAGCCAACCAGTCCGGTACAATTTCCGTTACGCCCGACATTGCCTTCAACAGCCTGCAAATCGTCGCCAACGGCGGCATGGTCTGCATCATCGGCTTCGGTTTGATTGTTTTGTTCCAACTCAACCGCGCCGTATTACGCCAACAAATCCTGCCCATCGGTATTTTCCGAACCCTCGGCCTGTTGGCTGTTTTGGCATTCAGCATTTCGTCTTTGTGGGAATGGTTGCATGCCGCTTTGTCGCTGCTTTCCGGGCACAACGTTTTAAACTTCAGCAACCCGCGTTATCTGGTTACCGCAGCCTGCATGCCCATCATCGCTTTCTTGTGCATCCTGCGCCTGTACAATTGGTATCGCCTGCATCGGACTGTTGCCGCTGACGACACCTCCACGACACTCTAATCAAGTTGCAAAAAGGCCGTCTGAAACAGGAAAACCTATTTCAGACGGCCTTGTCATTGTATATCTCAACGTTGATGGCTGGTTTCTACACCGGCCTTAATCTCACCATACATTTGCGAGCTGCCTCCGCTGCCTGATGCGCAGGCCGCCAAGCTCAGTGTCAAAACAGCCGCGGTCAAAATCTTCAACATTGATTTCTCTCTTTCCACAAAAATTATTTCGGATCGCAACGGAAATGGTAAGCGCAAATTTCAAATCCGTTTTTGAAGTAGAGACGATGCGCACCTGCACGGTCATGGTTAACATGGACATTCAGATGGATTTTGGTCGCGCCGGTTTCTGCACCGATTTTGCGTACTTCTTCCAACAAGCGTGAAGCATAGCCTTTTTGGCGGCATTGCGGCATGGTTACGAGATCATCAATATGGATATGGTAACCACTGGCCAAGTTATGTGCAGTATGGAAACCGCATACGGCCACGGCATTTTGTTTACCTTCTTCAAAAATACCCAACAGGCGGTAACCGGTTTTGCGCTGATGCTCGTTGATTTGTTCGACGAAACGGTGAATATCGGTCAAAGAAGAACGCAAAATGCTCAATGCCGCAAAAGCGGTTGCGGTTTCTTCCGGCGGAATTTCACGCAATACGCCAACCACAGGCGCGGCAGCTTGAGGCTCAGGCTGAGCATTGGCCGCTTCCGCACGCTCGGCTGCATGTTTTTCTTCAATCGCCTGCGCCAACAAAACGCGCTCGACCGGCACTTCGCCCTGCTGTTTGCTCTCTTGCTCTTTGAGCAAGGCTTTGCAGTCAATCACGCGCAAATCATTATCCGCTGCAAAGTCCATCAAGAAACGGAACATTTGCGGATTGTCTTCTTCCAACTTTTTATCGACCGCTACACAACGGACATTGTCCACCAAAATCGGGCGCACCCAATTCGAATAGGAAAGGCGGTTGTCTTTAGTAAAGGAGGACAAAATACCGCACAGGCGCTCCGCCCAGTCGCTTGGTCGGAAAATCTTGCCTTTGCTGGTCGTACCATGGATCACAACTTCATAAGGATTACACACTAACATAAGCAGCTTCCTGAGAGTAAATGGCTGAAGGAATATTTCGCCAGTGCCAACATCAGAAAAAGTTCCGATACATAGCAACAGATTATTGAAAAAATATCAGTAAGGTTTTGAAATACGACAATGATGAGACGGCTTGCCGAGCCTGACAATCCGTTTCGAATTCTTTGATTATTATACCCGATACGCCTCTTTTTCTTCAAAAATCATTTGAAAAATAACAACAGGCCGTCTGAAAACAAGTATTTCGGTTTCAGACGGCCTGCATATTTTGAATATCAATACAACAATTTCTTGCGGGGCTTTTGCTCGCCATTGGATTTAATTTCTGACAAATTGAAATTCAATATGCTCAAATCCAAAACGCTTTCTGAAGTGCATTGATCGCCAAAGGCATTTTCATAAGTGGCTTTCAGTTTCAATACTCCGCCAAATGTTTGGTCCGGCAATTCGGCAGCCAGCGCCAACATGCTTGCAAACACGCCGCCATACAATTCTCCCGATGCCAGCATATCCACGCCGCCGGAAAACATCTCCAAGCGCATAACTGCATCGGCAACCAGCTTGCTCGGCAAGTGATCCGGCAAAGCCTCAGCCTCAAAACGCACATTCTTCGCCAAGCCCTTACCGCTATTGCGGACAACCAAAACCAATAAATCCGTTTGTCCATCAGAACGTTGCAACGTCGCATGCAAAACAGGATGAATGCTCTCTTTTTGAATCAGCTGCTCACGGTGCAACATCTTGCTTTTAGCTTTGGATCGCGCAGATACGACGGCCCAAATCAACCAAACAAATGCAACGGCAGAAATGGCTGTAACCAAAAGGGGAAGATTGGTCAAATAGGCTTGCTGATTAAACCAAACTTGTGCGGCTAAAAATCCGGCAAAGAAAATCAAGACGTATAAAATTGGGGCAAACCGGCTTTGTATGGATGAGTGCATGAGTTTTCCTACATTTCGTATCATGTTATTAAAAAATAATGCCTTTCGGGCGAATAATGTCATCAACCCGGAAGGCATTATTTTAACGTAATTTTAACGCAATTTGCTTAATATCTTGCTTTTTATGAAACTAATGTATCAAGCAGACAACTCAAACCGTATAGCCGTATTTTCAGACGGCCTGAGATTTTTATCAGGCTTCGGCAACCGAATCACGCGAGAAGGTTTTTTCGCAATAATGGCATTTCAAACGCGTCTGACCATTATGTGAACGGACATAAAAGCGACTGATGACCGGCTCGCCATGACTGGCACAATTAGTATTCGGGCAACGGAACACTTCCGAAATCTCGTCCGGCAATGACAAATGCTGTTTCTCAACCACCTTAAACCGATCGATTTTGTTGACCACTGCTTCAGGGGCAAATAAAGCTAAACGGTTGGCCGCATTGGCATCCAACCACACACCGCTGATTTTGATAATGTCTTTGCTTCCCTGCGTTTTACTGGGCAAATTAAAACCAACCGTAACCGCGCTGCCATAATGCAGCAGCTTAAACTGTCTTAAAATGGCCAAGCCTTTACCAGCAGGAATATGGTCAATCACCGTACCTTGTTCGATTGCTTCAACGCTGAGTTTTGAGTTTTCCATCTTTCGCTCCTTAAACTTCTTCGTTCAATACCAAAGACAAAATCGCCATCCGTGCATACACTCCATTGGTTGCCTGTTCAAAATAATAGGCATGAGGTGTTTTATCCACATTCGGATGAATTTCATCTACCCTCGGTAAAGGATGCAAGACGCGCAAATTGGGTTTGGCGTTTGCCAACATCGGCGCATCAAGATTGAATTTACCCTGAATTTTGGCAAATTCCTGCTCATCAAAACGTTCGCGCTGAACGCGGGTCATGTACAAAATATCCGCCCATTCGACCGCTTCTTCCAAGCTGGACAGGACTTGATAAGGGCAACTGGCCTCCTCCAGCTCTTCAGTGATATAGTCCGGCATCGCCAAGCTGGGAGGGGAAACAAATGCAAACTCACAACCCCAACGCTTCAATGCTTGACACAATGAGTGTACCGTACGGCCATATTTCAAATCACCGGCCATCGCAATCTTCAAATTGCTCAAGCTACCTTGTGTTTCATAAATCGTTACCAAATCCAAAAGTGTCTGGCTCGGATGTTGGTTGGTACCATCGCCGGCATTAATCACGGGCACGCTCGAAAACTCGGCCGCCACACGGGCCGCACCGTCTTTCGGGTGTCGCTGAATAATCGCATCCGTATAGCTGGAAATAATCCTCGCAGTATCTGCAAGCGTTTCACCCTTTTTCGCGCTGGTATTCGCGCCATCGGAAAAACCGATAACTTTCCCACCCAAACGCTGTACCGCCGTTTCAAAAGACAAACGCGTACGGGTAGAGGGTTCAAAAAAGCACGAACCAATCAATTTACCTTCAAGCAAATCTTCGCGAGGCTGCTTTTTCAACTTCAAGGCCGTCTGAAGCAGCAATTCGAGCTGCTCCGTCGTCAAATCTGAAATTGAAATAATATGTTGCCGATAAAGCGGATTAGGCATGACCATTCCTTCCCATAAAAAAGCCCGCAACAGGCGGGCGTTTCAAGCAAACCGATTCCATCGTTGCCCGACATCATCCCCGTCGGACAATCACAACCATGTTTCTACCACACCCATGAAATCTCCCGCATTATCGCATATTTAACAGACGACTGCTTCTATCAAGTTTTCAGACGGTCTGAGACCTTTGCAAAAAATCCTTCATCCCCAACAGCCAAAAATCAAACACAGGGACTTGACAGCTCCCTTTTATCTTCCCAATGCTCGCATCTTGTAGGAGCAAACAAGCGCAAGTAAGCTGTTAACCACTTCAACGATTCAAACATATCGCTTTCGAATAGCGTTGCACACCCATGTTGCCTAAAGCAAATTAGGTTCACAGCCTGATTTACAATGAAATGTAACAAAGCTTTGTTCAACTGCATAACGGGTTTTTCAACAAATATTCGGTTGTGTTTGATTTGCGTTTTCGTCAATGAGTTATTGCAAAGGGCTTTTCAATAATGCAGGTCTATAGCTGATGTTTTTCTAGGTGCTATCTATTTTTCTGCCGTAGCCTTTGATCGAACCTTTTGTCATACTTTATCTCGTGGACATTGATGGAGTGATGTGCAGTTTCTCAATATAACCTTTCAAATTAATTTACAGTTAATCAGTTCCAATAGTTCTGATCAAGGCATTACCTTTCGCCGACTGGTTGCAGTGTCAGCATAAGGTTCTGGATTTGAAATATTCAGTTCGTCAAAATAATAAAACGGGTTAAGACAATAATGCAGTACTCGAGGTTGAGATCAGCTTACCCAAAGAGGTGCCTGTGCACGTCCTTTTTCTTT
>NZ_KV820399.1:0-1225 GCF_001815375.1 Neisseria sp. HMSC065C04 | reverse complement strand
GAAGAAATCATGTCTGCACCGTTGCGAGATATTATTCCGCAAGGCGCCGTCTTGATTGTTGATGAAGCACACTATACCTATCCTGTACGCGCTGCTGGTCGCCCTGTTCCGCCTTATATTCAAGAATTAACCGAACTTCGCCATTACGGCCATACGGTTATTTTAATGACCCAACACCCTAGTCAGCTTGACGTATTTGTCCGTAATCTTGTGTCAAAACATACGCACCTTGAGCGTAAAGCAGTAGGTATGAAGCAGTATTCTTGGTACAAATGCGTTACCAGCCTCGATAATCCCGCCGGTGTCAGCGGTGTTGAATCAGCTAGTTGGAAACCGCCTAAAGATGCTTTCAAATATTACAAATCATCCAGCCAGCATCAGAAGTTTAAAAAGCAAATTCCGCTTGCTGTTTGGGCTTTAGTAGCTATTTTGGGTTTTATGGCTTGGAAAGGCTATAACGTTTATCAAATCTATCAGCAAGGCACTGGCCAACAAGAACAGGTCGAACCACAGGAAGCAGCCGCCAGTCAGTCGCAAATGGAATTACCAAAGGAAACCGAGCCAACGGCCAAAATTGATAATAGTCTAAACCCGACAGACTTTATTCCAAAGTTGGCCGAAAAACCAGAATCCAAACCGCTTTATGACAATGTACGCCAAGTCAAAACATTTGAGTATATTGCCGGTTGCGTCGAAGGTGGTAATAGTGGCTGTACTTGTTACAGTGACCAAGGTACACCGCTGAAAGAAATCACAAAAACAATGTGCAAAGACTACGTGCGTAACGGTTTGCCATTTAACCCTTACAAAGATAAAACCAAAACTACCCAGGCAACACAGCCCCAAAACCAAGCTAAATCCAATGACAATAGTCAAGTTTTAGCACTTGGCGGAAAATCTCCGCAAAATCTCATGTATGACGGCTATGTAGAGGCAGGAGAACAATTCCAGCAACGTGGAGGGACTGTCGGATCTAATTAATCAAGCTGCTTTTTACTGTGTTGATGTAGCCCTAAAGGCGGAATCAATATGGTAAAAAGTAGCACGGGGTGCGGGAACTCCCGCTATTGTCCGCATTTTCTCTATAAGCTAAAACCTGTAAACCGTTTGATTTAGACGGCTTACAGGTTTTTGTTTAGCGCAAAACAAAGCCTGGGCGGTTTAGGCAGTAAAACGGCCAAAGCAAAAAGCTGCACAAAAGAAATGCCGAATCGCCCATTTATCC
>NZ_KV820398.1:0-1005 GCF_001815375.1 Neisseria sp. HMSC065C04 | reverse complement strand
ACGTCTATACCTTCTTCTCCAACCTCCAAGCTCGCACGCTCCGGCATATGACCCGCCGTCTGCTGCCATTGTAAAAAGCTTTGGGCTATCGCCGGCATCACCTGACGGTTCAGCAGGTGGTCGATGTTGCGCGCACCGCTGTCGCCGGTCGTACAGGAATCGGCCAGCAGCGCTGCAAAGTCTTCACTGTAGCTGAGACGTGTTTGATGGGCTTCATACAGCCGGTTTGCTATTTTATCCAACTTCAATCTGACGATTTGGGCCAATGCTTCTTTTTCCAACGGACGGTAAGGAACGACCTGCATACGCGCCAACAATGCGGCCTGGAAGTGGTCTGTCAGTATCGGACGGATGGCTTCCGCCAGTTCTTCCAAGCTGTATTCGGGTGCTTCTTCGGCTTCGGCAGGGCCGTCTGAAATCTCAGTGTACTCAGACGGGGTTTCCGGCATTTGTGCAGAAAGTTCTACTTCGGTATCGGCGATCTGTTCTTGTCCGTTTGCTTCTTGGTTTTTTTCTGCTGCGGCTTCTTCTGCCTCTTCTGGCTCTTGCGGCTTCAGCAACTGGGTCAATTCGTTTGCGCCCAAGTTCGAAGTCATCAGGATAACGGTGTTTTTAAAGTCGATTTCCCGGCCTTCGCCGTCACGCATCATGCCTTTGTCGAAGACTTGGTAGAAGAGGTTGAGGATGTCTTTATGGGCTTTTTCGACTTCGTCCAGCAATACGACGCTGTATGGTTTTTGACGTACGGCTTCGGTCAATACGCCGCCTTCGCCGTAGCCGACATAACCCGGAGGCGAGCCTTTAAGTTGGGAAACGGTGTGTGCTTCGCGGTATTCGGACAGGTTGATGGTAATCAGTGATTTTTCGCCGCCAAAGAGTGCGTCTGCCAATGCCAGGGCGGTTTCTGTTTTGCCGACACCGGATGGGCCACTCAACAGGAATACGCCCAACGGGGAATCGTTGGTTTTCAGGCCGGCTTTAGCGGCCCTTAAACTTTGCGCAATC
>NZ_KV820397.1:0-448 GCF_001815375.1 Neisseria sp. HMSC065C04 | reverse complement strand
GCTTGAACGGCGTAAGTTTGTCTAAATGGCGTTTTGTGTATTCTGCTATCAGCCTTGAATCGGCTTTGTCGGTTTTTGTATGGCTGAACTGGCTTTTTGAGTATTCTTTAATTTTCAGAGGATTTATAACGAAGACTTGATAAATTGCACTGAAATAGTCAGCAGCTTCTTCGTAATAAATGCCGGTTGCTTCCATGCTGATACTGATTTTGCGGATACGTTTGGATCGTATCCAGTCATTTAGTTTTTCGAAACCTTCGCAGGCATTGGCTATTTTAATATAGTCTACTTGGCCGCTGTTTCTAAGCAAAGTTACGTCTATGGTGTCTTTGGAAATATCGAATCCTATTACATTCATTGCATTTTCCTTATGATTCAGCCTGTTTGCACGGCTATGATGGTATTCAATCTTTAGGATAAATGGGCGATTCGGCATTTCTTTTGTGCA
>NZ_KV820396.1:243017-266545 GCF_001815375.1 Neisseria sp. HMSC065C04 | reverse complement strand
GAAGCGGATAAAGAAAAAGGACGTGCACAGGCACGTCCTTTGGTGGGGAGAGAGGGGTTATTCGCTCCAGCTGACCCAGCCCAGCATCCAAGTAAGGAGAATCAGACCACCAAATATGATGCGGTAGTAGGCAAAAGGCACATAGTTTTTATTGGAGACAAATTTCAGCAAAGCTTTTACTGCCAATAAACCGGCGACAAATGCTGCGATAAAGCCGATGGCAATTTGTCCGACATCTTGCAAGGTAAAGAGTTTGTAGTTTTTTAAGATGTCGTAACCTGTTGCCGCAATCATCATTGGTACAGCAAGGAAAAATGAAAATTCGGTAGCCGTTTTACGTTCCAGTCCCCACAACATACCGCCCATAATCGTACTGCCTGAACGTGATGTACCAGGGATAAGGGCGCAAATTTGGGCGCATCCTACAACAAATGCGTCGATTGGACGCATATCGTCTACATGATTGACTTTAGGTTTGGCTGTTGTTTGGCGTTTTTCAACCCATAAAATGAAGAAACCACCGAGTACCAGCATGGTAGCAACGGTAATTGGGTTGAAAAGATGCAATTTAATTTGTTTACTGAATAAGAGGCCAACAACCGCAGCAGGTATGAAGGCAATAAATAAATTCAGTACAAAGCGATTGGCTGTTCGCTCTTTGCCTAGTCCTTTTATGATATGGGTAAATCGTTGGCGATATTCGAATACGACGGCTAATACGGCACCGAGCTGGATGGCAATTTCGAATACTTTACCGTTACTTTGGAAATTCATTAAGTCGCCGAATACAATCAAGTGACCGGTACTTGAAATAGGGAGAAATTCGGTTAAACCTTCGATGATACCGAGAATAAGTGCTTTAAATAAAATCAGAATGTCCATAAGTTTTCAGACGGCCTTGAGGCCGTCTTTCTTTTGTTGAATAGTTAAATTGGTTTTGAGGATTGTTCGCGACGGACTTTGACGATGAGCTCGTCTATGGTTTTCATACCGACTTTCCAGTCGCTACCATTGAAATTGACTTTGTATTTACCACCGACGATGACAGTTGGTGTGTTTTCAATTCGATAAGTTTCCGTCAATTGCTGCATTTTTGCAGCAGCCGACGCGGCAGCAGGGCTATTGTAGGCTTGAAGCAGTTTTTGACTGTCAAAACTTGTCTGTTTGCCGATCCATGAGCGGAATACATTTGTATCGGCCAGGTTGATTTTTTGTTCGTAAACTGTTTTGAAGATGACTGGATTGGCTTGATATTTCAAACCTGAAAGATTAACGGCTGCGGCAACTTTGGCTAAACCTAACATTTCAGGCATCCAAACGACGTGCTCTGTCCGTAAGGAAACATCTTTAGCGAAGGTTTTGCTGTGTTGCAATAAAACGGGATCGAGATGGTAACAATGGATGCAGAAGTAGCCGAAAAATTCTAGCACTTCAATTTTTCCGGCTTGCTGCTGCGGAATAGGGCGACTGAGGACAGTATAGTCCACGCCTTCGGTAGCAGCCTGTGCACTCAGACTGAGCAGGCTCAGGCTGAGTGCGGCAATGGTTTGTTTTATACGCTGCTTCATCAGTGATTCCATTATTTGGTAGAACGAATCAAGCTGTTGATATTATGGCCTTGCAGGTTTTTTTGCAGTTTTACAGCGGCTTCCTGCGGCATGGTGTTACTTTGAACTCGGTAAATGGTTTTGTCGCCATTTTGCGATTCAACCACTTTGGAAGAAACACCTAAAATAGCCAATTTCGCACGTTGTGAATCTGCGCTGGAACGGTCTGCATATGAACCAAGTTGCAGGAATGCCTTTTTACCGCTGTTGGCAGTTGCTTCGGCTTTTTCTGACGATTGTTTGCCAGCGGCGTTGCTGCTTTCTTTTGTTGCAGAGGCATTTGCGGCTTTACGTGCTTTTTCGATGCTGCCGCTGTTGAGGATTTGCTCAGGTGTCGGCTTGTTTTGTTTTTTGGCTTCGGCTGCTTTTTTCTCAGCCAATTTGCGCTCGGCACGCTCTTTTTGTTTGTCGGTCAGTTGGTCGGCCGCTTTTTTATCTTTTGCAGTTTTATCAGCAGCTTCTTTTTCAGCTTTGGCTTTTTCTGCGCGTTTTTTTTCTAATTCGGCTTTTTTCTCGGCCAGTTTTTTCTTGGCGGCTTCTTTTTCTGCTTCCGCTTTTGCGGCTTTTTCTTTGGCTTCACGTTCGGCCTTGTCGGCGGCAGTTTTGTCTGCTCTTTCTTTAGATTCGCGTTCGGCTTTATCGGCAGCGGCTTTCTCTGCTTTTTCTTTGGCTTCACGTTCGGCTTGTTCAGCTTTCTCCTGAGCTTCTTTTTCCGCTTGAGCTTTTTCTTCAGCTTCTTTGGCAGCCTTTTCAGCCTCTTCTTTAGCTTTGGCTTTTTTCTCAGCTGCTTCTTTTTCAGCAGCTTCTTTTTCTGCTTTGGCTTTTTCTTCATCTGCTTGGGTAGACGAAGTGTCGGTAGCCGGGCGTTTCTCTGCTTTGTCCTGAGGTTTTAGGATTTCAGGTTCTTCGCTTTGTTTAGGCTGAGTCAGCTCTTTGAAAACGTTTTGGTTGCCTTGGTTCAAGAAGAACAAAATGCCGGCAATAATACCTGTTGCCAGTATTAGGCCGAAAAAGAAACCGGCCAAGCCTTTGCCATATTGTGTAGATTTTTTCATGACTTACCTTGTAATAATGTGTTCAAACGGCCTGAAGGGAGACTGTCTGAGTTTGGATTCGATATTTTATCAATAACCGTTATAGACGGCAAAATCCTGATGCTTTGTTTACTCTAGTTTTACTTAAACATATTCAGGCCGTCTGAAAAGTTAAAGGGCGCGACGGAAACCGATGGCTTTCATCACATGGGTTTTGCTGACTTCTTCGTCGCCTGCCAAATCGGCCAGCGTACGGGCAACGCGCATGATGCGGTGGAAACTTCGTGCGGAAAGGGACAGTTTTTCGAGCATGGTTCCCAAGGCTTCTTGCGCTTCTTTTTGGATACGGGCTTTACCATCGAGCTCGCTGACACTCAGGTCGGCATTGACTTTGCCTTGTCGGTTATATTGGATTTTGCGCGCGGTGGTAACGCGTTCTAATATGGCGGCACTGGATTCTCCGGCTTCTTGTTGCATCAGCTCGGCGGCGGAAAGGCTGGGTACTTCGATGGTTAAGTCAATACGGTCGAGCAATGGCCCTGAAATTTTGTTGCGGTAGCGGGCAACGCTTTCAGGCGTGCAGCGGCAAGGTTTGGATGGATGGCCAAGATAGCCGCAAGGGCAGGGGTTCATGGCGGCGACAAGTTGGAACTTTGCCGGATAAACTGCTTGGCGTGCGGCGCGGGAAATATGGATTTCGCCGTTTTCCAAAGGTTCGCGCAACACTTCTAATACTTTACGGTCAAACTCGGGTAATTCGTCTAAAAACAACACACCATGGTGCGCCAATGAAATTTCGCCCGGACGTGGGTCTGAACCGCCACCTACCATGGCTGCCGAGCTGGCACTGTGATGAGGGCTGCGGAAAGGACGGTTGCTGTCGAGTTGCTGTTGATGGTTGGGCAGGAGCGAACGCAATGCCCATACTTCGACTAATTCGTCTTCGGTCAAAGGCGGAAGGATGCCAGGCAAACGTTGCGAAAGCATGGATTTGCCCGTACCCGGAGGACCCATCATCAGCAGGCTGTGTCCGCCTGCCGCTGCGATTTCCAAAGCAAGGCGAGCGGTATGCTGGCCTTTAACATCAGCTAAATCAGGAATTTTACTTTGTTCAGACGGCCTTTGTGGCAGTTTGCATTCGGTTTGTGTCAACGGTTCGATGCCGTTTAAATGGGCGGCCACTTCGCCCAAAGAACGCGCTCCATAAACCGCGATACCGCGCATGACGGCAGCCTGGTCAGCATTTTCTTGTGGCAATACGAACGAACGGCCTGCCTGCATTCCCTGCCATGCCATGGCCAGCGCGCCGCGTACGGGACGCAGCAGGCCGGACAGTGCTAATTCTCCGGCAAACTCATATTGCGCGAGCTTTTCAGGATTGATTTGTCCAGAAGCGGCAAGAATGCCTAAGGCAATCGGTAAATCGAAACGGCCGGATTCTTTTGGGAGGTCAGCAGGTGCGAGGTTGACGGTAATTTTCTTGGCGGGAAAGTCGAAGCCGCTTTGGATGATGGCGGCACGCACACGATCGCGGCTTTCTTTGACTTCGGTATCGGGCAATCCGACGATATTGAAATGTGGCAAGCCGTTGGCAAGGTGGGCTTCCACTTCGACCAACGGCGCGTTCATACCGCTTAAAGCGCGGCTGTAAACCAAAGCAAGCGACATGTTTCAGACGGCCTTATTCGGCGGCTTCGGTTTGTTGTGCGATTTCGGCAACCGCTTCTTCAGCAGCGGCTTCGGCCGCTTTCAAAGCAGCTTCTTCAGGCTCTTGAGCGGCTTCGAGTTTGGCCAAACGGGCTTCCAATTCAGCCAGTTTGGTACGGGTTTTAATCAAAACCTGTTGTTGGATGTCGAATTCTTCGCGGGTCACCAAATCCATGCGGTTGAACGCGCTGCCGAGCATGGCTTTAACGTTTTTTTCCATGTCTTTGGCAGGGCTGTTGGCGATGGTTTCGCTGATTTTGGAGCTGACTTCTTCAAAAAGTTGTTTGCCGAACATAATCCGTATCCTTTATTCAGAATGTATATAGAAATTCAAGTGGCTATTGTATAAGGAAAAAGGCCGTCTGAAAACGGGAATTTTGAGACGGCCTTTGCTTCCTATCGTAAATATTCCGTGTATTTTAACGCTCAACACGGGCTTCAAAAACAGGCATCAGCCAAGCGCCGCCTGTGAAGCCTTTGCATGAGCCTGTGGTGTGTTCCTCACTGCGGACAAACGTTTTACCGTCCCACACCGCTGCATTGCCCGACCAGCAGTCGCCGATCCCTCGGCCTTTGAAACTGCCGCTAAGGGTGGCTGTTTTCTCATCGAATCCGCCGTGTCCGCCGTATGTCATTGGCGGCAGCACTTGTTCGATTTTGGTCAATTCTTTGTTGGCAATGGCATAGTAGCCGCCGGTTTGATAGGCTCCGCCGATACAGATGGCCTCTACCAATACTTGTTGTTTGTTGAGCGGATAAATACTTAGGCTGCGATTCCAATCCATGTGCTCTTTATCATGCAGGGCGGGGCAGTAATTGTCATCGTCAGTGGGAGCATGGTTGTTGCTGTCTCGCAGCAGTTTCATGACGGCATTGTGGCGCGGCGTGTTTTGCTCCAGTGTATCGCTTGCTTTTTGTGGTACGGCAACGGCACGGATAACGGGTTTGGGCTGAGGGTTTAATACTGCCTGACTACTGTCGCCTTTGCGTATCAGCGCGGAAGGCGTATTCAGACGGCCTTGGAATTCGTCCGCTTTCAACATCGCCGCCGCTGCACCTTGGTCGGACAAGTGCCATTCATATTTTCCAGAGCGGATGCTGATTTTGCTCTCTTTTTTCAATGCTTCGAGTAAGGCGCTGGTTTGCGCTTTGCTCAATTTGCCTTGGCCTTTTTTATTGAACGCCAATTTGCCCAGTGATTTACCGTTCAATACCAATTTGTTGCGGGTTGCAATGCTGGCGAGTTGTGCTTCATCGTCATTAAATGGCAGTAGGGAAACTTCGCCAATTACTGCGGCATTCGCCCCTGCTTGTCGGGTAAACAGGATAGAAACCGGCGGTTCTATTTCATCTGCTTGGTATCCGGCAAGACGGCAGGTGCCGGTATTGTCGCAAGCAATGTCCCAGTCTTTGTAATTTTGATAAAAGCCTTGAGGCGGAGCAGACAGTGCGGTGGCAGGCAAAACAGCCAGCAGCCATTTTTTCATGATGTATGCTTTCAATTTTATTTATGTAGATTCACAAAGACAGCATAGCAATCCAAGGTTTCGTTGCGCTGTTTTTGTGAAAATACGATGTGTCGTTCGTAAAAAGGTTTTGAATATTTAGATGTAAAAAGGCCGTCTGAAACTCCCGTTCAGACGACCTTTATTATTTTTTTACACGCCTGCGGCTGCTTTCAATGCGGCTGCTTTGTCGGTGCGCTCCCAAGTAAATTCAGGCTCTTCGCGGCCGAAGTGGCCGTAGGCGGCGGATTTCCCGTAAATCGGGCGCAGCAGGTCGAGCATTTGGACGATGCCTTTAGGGCGCAGGTCGAAATGTTCGCGAACCAGGGCAATCAGTTTTTCTTCGCTGATTTTGCCGGTGCCGAAAGTATCGATGGAAATCGAAGTCGGTTCGGCAACGCCGATGGCGTAGGAAACTTGGATTTGGCATTGGGTTGCCAAACCGGCGGCGACGATGTTTTTCGCAACGTAGCGGCAGGCGTAAGCGGCGGAACGGTCCACTTTGGACGGGTCTTTGCCGGAGAATGCACCGCCACCGTGCGGAGCTGCGCCGCCGTAGGTATCGACGATGATTTTGCGGCCGGTCAAACCGCAGTCGCCTTGCGGGCCGCCGATAACGAAGCGGCCGGTCGGGTTGATCAGGTATTTGGTTTCGTCGGTCAGCAGTTCAGACGGCAGAACCGGTTTGATGATGTGTTCGATAACAGCGTTTTTCAGCTCTTCGTAACCGATAGACGGATCGTGTTGGGTAGACAGGACGACGGTGTCGATGCGTTTTACTTTGCCGGTTTCGCTGTCGTAAACCACGGTCAGTTGGGCTTTGGCATCAGGGCGCAGCCAAGGCAGGCGGCCGTCTTTGCGCAATTCGCTTTGGCGTTGCATCAGGCGGTGGCTGTAATAGATGGCAAACGGCATCAGGGTAGGGGTTTCGTCGCAGGCATAGCCGAACATCAAACCTTGGTCGCCCGCGCCTTGGTTCAGGTCGATGCCTTCGCCTTCGTTCACGCCTTGGGCGATGTCCGGAGATTGTTGGTCGTAGTACACGCCGACTGCGCAGCCGTTGGCATCAAAGCCCAGCTCGGAGGAGTTGTAGCCGATGCGTTTGATGGTTTCGCGTGCAACTTTGATGTAGTCCACTTGGGCGGTGGTAGTGATTTCGCCTGCCAATACGCACAAGCCTGTGTTGACCAAGGTTTCTGCTGCGACACGCGCTTTGGGGTCTTGCGCCAAGATGGCATCCAAAATCGCATCGGATACTTGGTCGGCAACTTTATCCGGATGGCCTTCGGATACCGATTCGGAAGTAAACAGATATTCGCTCATTGCTATTCTTTCATTAAAAACAGGCTGCTGTGTTTTCAGACGGCCTTTTATTTCGGACAGCGGAAATCATAACAAAAACTCCGCTTTTTCTCTATACAAGTGAGAAACATTCGCACTTGCCTGCTGTTTCGGAATCCTGTTGCGCGTTTCTTACAGGCAAAAAAATTCCCGCATTAAGCGGGTTTGGATTGCTCTGGCGAGCCACATCGGTTTTTCAACCGTCCACCTTACCTTTCCGTTTGAAAAGCAGGTTGGCATGGAATTCCCAACTCTTAATGCAGCGCGGATAGTAGCAGAAAAGCAGGTGTGCCGCAATATATTTGCCCGAAGTCTGTTTTGTTCAGACGGCCTGTTTCGTTTACAATCTGTCCACTTCATTTTGGTAAAACCTTATGCAAACGCTTGTTACCTTTGTTTTTAAATTTTTGGCCGCGCTGCCTTTGGCTTGGCTGCACAAATTAGGCAACCTGCTGGGCAGTTTGGGTTTCCGCTTGCTGTCGAAAGATCGCCGGCGTGTTTTCGAAAACATGGCACTTGCCGGCTTGAACCCAACGGACGAGGCGGTGAAAAAAGTTTTTCGTGAAACGGCAAAAGGCGGCTTGGAATTGCCGGTGGCGTTTTTCAGACGGCCTGAGGAAATTGAAAACCTGTTTGTCAGCGTCAATGGTTGGGAACATGTTCAGACGGTCTTGAGTGCGGGCGAAGGTTTGCTGTTTATCACGCCGCACATCGGTAGCTATGATTTGGCGGGCCGCTACATCAGCCAGCAACTGCCGTTTCCGCTGACGGCGATGTACAAGCCGCCGAAAATCAAGGCATTTGATGCGGTGATGCAGGCAGGGCGCGTGCGCGGTAAAGGCAAGACTGCACCGACCAGCATTCAGGGCGTCAAACAAATCATCAAGGCCCTGCGCGGCGGCGAAGCGACCATTGTGTTGCCGGACCATGTACCGTCTCCCGAAGAAGGCGGCGACGGCGTGTGGGTGGACTTTTTCGGCAAACCTGCCTATACCATGACGTTGGCGGGCAAGTTGGCGCAAGTCAAAGGCGTGAAGGCTTTGTTTTTCTGCGGCGAGCGTCTGCCTGACGGCAAAGGCTTTGTCTTGCACATCGAGCCTTTGCGCGGCGAATTGAACGGCGATAAGGAGCACGATGCGCGCGTGATCAATGAAAATACCGAATATTGGATACGCCGTTTTCCGGAACAATATTTGTTTATGTACAACCGCTACAAACATCCCGAAGGCGCGCCTTTCCCGCCGGAAGTATAGGCTTGCCGAATGTAAAAAACCTGCTTGGACTCAAGCAGGTTTTGTATTTGGTCGGAATGAGAGGATTCGAACCTCCGACCCCTTCGTCCCGAACGAAGTGCGCTACCGGGCTGCGCTACATTCCGAATGTGGGAAATTATAGGATAGGAGAAGCCGGTTTGTACAGGGGTCGATAAATAATTAATAATTGGCTGCCGATGGGTTTGTTTTGTTTTAGGCCGTCTGAAGCGATGTGTTTCAGACGGCCTGTGTTTTTGTTTGCCACTTCTGCTGAAGCATTTGTCCTAATGGCATTATAATGTGGGCAATTGTTTTTTAGATTGTCTGCTATGTTTTATCTTTATCAGTCCGACCGTTTGGAAGCGCTTGCCGAAATGTGCACGCATATTCATCAGGCCTTTCCTTTGGATGTGGTATTGGCACAGGAAGAAGTGGTGGTGCAGAGCCAGGGGATGCGGCGGTATCTGAATGTGTTTTTTGCGCGCAAACTCGGCGTGGCGGCGAATTTGAAGTTCAGCCTGCCTGCCGGTTTGGCGTGGCAGCTGATGCGCAAATTGGTTCCCGATGTGCCGCCGCTCAGTCCGTTTTCGCCTGAAGTCATGCGTTGGCGTTTGCTGGATTTGTTCCGCAGCGAAGCGTTTCAGACGGCCCCGGAGTACGAAAACGTGCGCCTGAAGCTGGAAAGTTATTTGCACAGTTCGGCCTCGGCAGATTATCAGCTTGCCGGACAAATGGCGGATATTTTCGACCAATATTTGGTGTACCGCCCGGATTGGATTGATGCGTGGCAGGCTGGGAAGCTGCTGGGTTTGGGCGATGATGAGGATTGGCAGGCACGGCTGTGGCGTTATTTGGACGATGGTAGCCAATCGGCGCCGCACCGCGTGGCCTTGTGGGAAAAGCTGTTGGCGCAGTTGGATAAATCGGTCTTGCCGCAAAGGTTGTTCGTATTCGGTATTTCGACAATGGCGCCGATGTATCTGCAATTGCTGTACCAAATTTCCAAGCATTGCGATGTGTTTGTGTTTGCGCTCAACCCGAGCAGCCAATATTGGGGCGAGGTTATCGACGAGGCGCAGATTTTGAAAAGGGGCGATGAGGCGGATTTGTCGCAGGCAGGGCATCCGCTGTTGGCTTCTTTGGGCAAGCAGGGGCGCGATTTCTTTGATTTTCTGTCGGAAGTGGAAACCGAGCAGGATATTCAGGTTTATGAAGAAGTAAAAGACGATACCTTGTTGCATTGCCTGCAAAACGATATCCAAAACTTAATCATGCCGTCTGAACGCTTATATCAACAGGAAGAAAGCGAAGCAGGCGCGCAGTCGGCTTTGGTTCAGGTTCACGATGCGGACGGCAATCCAGTGTGCGTCGAGCCGGACAAACTTTTGAATGACGGTTCCATTAAAATCGTCGCGGCCCACAGCCCTTTGCGCGAATTGCAGATTTTGAAAGAAGAGCTGTCGCTGGTGTTGCAAAAAAATCCCGACTGGCAGCCGCACGATATTGCTGTTTTGACGCCAAACATCGAGCCGTACAGCCCGTTTATCGAAGCCGTTTTTGGACAGGAGCAGGCAGGCAGTCAGGCTTTGCCGTATTCGATTTCGGATGTGAAACTCAGCCGCCGCCAGCCCTTGCTGTATGCTTTAGCGCAAACTTTGGACTTGCTGGAAAGCCGGTTTGAAGTGGACAAGGTTTTGCCTTTGCTGGAAAGCCGGTTGGTGCTGCAACGCTTCGGTTTGAGCGAGGAAGATGTGCCGCTGCTGCATGAGACTGTTGCCGGATTGAATGTACATTGGGGTTTGGACCAAACCATGCGCGAGGGTAAAGACAACCTCTTTACTTGGCAGCAGGCGGTAGAGCGTTTGGCCTTGGGTTGGATGCTGCCTGAAGGCGGCAACGGCATGTGGCAGGGCGTGAGCGCGTGGCATAGCAATGTCAACCAGTTGGACGTGTTCAGCGGTTTTGCCGAATTTATCCGTACTTTGGCCGATATGGCGGCGCAGTGGCAAGAACCTGTCTGTGTGGAAAACTGGGTACAACGTTGCCGCGATTTGCTGGAGAAACTGTTTGCTCCGGATACGGACGACCAATACGCCAAGCAGCAGTTTGAGCAGTCTTTGGCGAAATGGCAGGAAGAGGCGCAGTTGGCCGAATTTGACGGATTGTTGCCGTGTAAAACCGTTATCCGCCATATCCGCCGCTTTTTGGACAGTGAAAGCCAAGCCGGATTTTTGAGCGGCGGCATCACTTTTTGCAGTATGGTGCCGATGCGCAGTCTGCCGTTTAAAATGGTTTGCCTACTGGGTTTGAATGACGGCGATTTTCCACGCAATACCAAAGCGGCGGTGTTCGACCTAATTGCCAAACATCCGAAAAAAGGCGACCGTGCCCGCCGCGACGATGACCGCTATCTCTTCCTCGAAGCCTTAATCAGCGCACGCGAAATGCTGTATTTGTCTTACATCGGCCGCGATATACGCAATGATGCCGAGTTTGCGCCGTCTTCGTTAATCAGCGAGTTGCTGGATACCATTGCCGCTATGACAGGGAAAAGCGGGCGTGAATTGTCGGAGAAATGGGTGAAACATCATCCGTTGCAGGCGTTTTCACGCCGTTATTTCCAAAAGGACGCGCTTTCAGACGGCCTCTTCAGTACGCGCCAAGATTACGCCGATGCGTTGAACCAACCGCAAGCGGAAGCGCAGCCGTTTTTCCTTGAGGCTTTAAGTCAGGAAGAGCCGGACAAGACCATTCATCAAGGCGAGCTCGTCAGTTTTTGGCGTAACCCTGTCAAAGTTTGGCTGAAGAAAAATTTAAGCTGGGATCAGCCGTATCTGGACAGCGCATGGGAATCTGCCGAACCGTTTGAGCCACAACATGAAGGCCGGATTGCCGATGCTTATTTGGATGCGCGGCGCAAAGGGGAAGATTTTGAAGATACGGCCATTCGGCTGAATGCCGAAAGCCTGATGCCGGTGGGCGAGTTGGGCGGCTTGTGGCAGAAGCAGTATCAGATATCTGCGAAAAACGTAGATGCCGAGTTGATACGCAGTAACAAAAGGCCGTCTGAACCTTATGAAGAATCCTTTGACGACTTGGTTTTACAAGGCACCGTCAGCAATCTTTACGAATGCGGCCGTATTGTGTCCCTAAATCAAAAAGACAATGCACCCAACCGCATTGCCCGTTTATTGGAGCATTTGATTTTTTGCGCCGTCGCCCCTCAATCCGTTGCAAACCGACAAACCTATATTGTCAGCTTGGGGCAGACCGAAACCTATGCCGCCATCGGGCAACAAACAGCAAAAGAACTTTTGAAAGAATGGTTGGTATATTTCCGAATCGGACAAAATACCCCCTTGCCGTTTTTTGCTAAAACCAGCCTTGCCGCTGCGGAGGAGTACAGCAAGAAAGAGGATTGGGATGCTGCCTTGAGAAAAGCCCATGATGTTTTTAATGGCAATAAAATGAGCAAAGGGCAGAAAGAATATACCGAAGTGAAGCTGGTGTTTGGTCATTCGGAAGAATCGCCGCTTGATGAGCCACTATTTGAAAACCTCGTCGTCAATCTACTTGTTCCACTTTTGACCGGCGTAGCAGGGAAAACCAATGCAACAGAACAGGAGTAAAGCATGGCCACTTATGCAGAATATTTGGATTTTGATACTGAAGAAGACAAATTGAAACAGCAGCAACTCTATCAGGCGACCGAGTTGTCGGCGCAAACGGTAGCAGAGGTTAAAAAGATCAGTCGTCCGCAAAACTGGTTGCTTGCCGCTGCGCCATATTGTCCTGATTGTCGCGTGTTTGTGCCGTTTATTCAAAAAATGGCGGAGCTGAACCCCAATATCCGCGTCAACTATATTGCCCGCAGTGATTTTGACGACAGCAGCCGTTTTGATAATCCGCGCCAACAGGAAATCGTCCGCGCCAATCAAAAAATTCCTGCGCTGTTTCTGACGGGTCATGAAGAGGATGGGCCTGTGTTTAACGAGTTTCCGCAAGTGGTGTTAAACCAAATTGCGGCAGATGAAACCCGTCGCACAGAATTGCGCGATGCATACCGTGCCGGCGAATTTAATGCCGATATAGAGGCGCAGATTGTAGCGGCGTTGGCATGGGCAGAGCAGCGTTGTTGAGCAAATATTGCTGGTGTGTGCGCCTATGTTTTGAGCTGTTTTGATATTTTGCTTTGTAATAAAAAGGCCGTCTGAAAAGATTTCAGACGGCCTTCTTTGATGCTTAACGCTTTATCAAATCTCGATTTTATTTGGCGTAAAGGTTTGCCATTTATTGCAGGCAGGGCAGTGCCAGAAGAAGACTTGGGATTTGAAGTGGCAGTTGCGGCAGCGGTACATGACGCTTTTTTGCAGCTGGCGGCCGATAATGGAACGAATCATATCGGTATCGGCTTTCCACTCCGGATTCATATTGCTGAGTTTCAAGCCAAGCAGGCGGTACACGCCGTTGAGGTCAGGTTTTTGACGGACGAGTTCGACAGCGATTTGCGCCGCTTCGGTTTCGCCTTTGAGCAGCAGGGCCTTCTCGTAGATGACGTTGATCAGGTCAAGATCGGGGAAGGTTTGCATATAGCCGATGAGGCGGTTGAGACCTTCCTCCTGCTTGCCTTGCGCGGCATAGGCTTCATAGAGTTTCTCGCCGACCATGCTCAAATAGGCGTGGTTTTGCTGCTCGATGGCGGAATACGCTTCTACTGCGGCAGGGAAGTTGCCCTGACGGTATTCGATGTCGCCGAGGATGATGTTGGCGCGCGTACATTTTTTGTTGGCTTCGAGTGCTTTGCCGATGTTGTAGCGAGCAGCATCGAAGTTGGACTTGAACAGCGCAGCTTGGGCGATTTCGCAATAGAACTGGGCGATTTCAAACTGGTAGGTCTGTTCGTCATGGCTCAAGAGCTGCGCCATCTCGATGGCTTTTTCCCAGTCGCGGTCTTGTTGGTAGATGCTCAAAAGGTGTTGGCGGGCTTCGCGTGCCATATCGCCTTCCTGCAGACCGAGGAAGATTTGTTCGGCACGGTCCACCAAGCCTGCGCTTTGGTAGTTTTGCGCCAGTTCAAAAAGCACGCGCGCGCGTTTTTCGTTGACTGTGTCGGGCGAATCGAGCAGGGCGCGGTGCATATTAATGGCTTTGTCGTTTTCGCCGCGTTGGCGGTAGAGCTTGCCCAATGTCAGGTTCAGGTCGTATGACTGCGGCTGCTGGTCGATGACTTCCGCCAATTCGCGCGCGGCGCGGCCGCTGTTGCGGTCAACGAGGGCGTCAAGGCTTTTGTAAAACCCTGCCGGTATGCTTTTGGCCTGTTTCAGGACGGTCTTCATATCGACGCGCGCGGCAAACCAGCCCATAGCGAAGAAAACGGGGAGGAGGACGATGGGCAGTAAGATGACCCACAATTCGTTGTCCATGGTATTCCTTTATTGGTTGGTGGCGTTACGCTTTGGGAGTGGCTTCGGAAGTCGTTGCCGGTGTTTCGGTTTTGACCGGGGTCAGGTCTTTTTCGGAAAGGTGGGCGTATTTTTTCACTTCGGCGCGCAGGCGGTTGTTTTCGCTGCGCAGGGACAGTAGACGGCCGAAGAGGGCAAACATACCGAACACGATGCCGATAATAAAGGCACCGAAAAGCACGACAATCAGTGGCAGATTGACGTTTTGGCCGGGCAGGTAGAAGAAGGATACGGTGTGGGTATTGGTGATGGCCAGCAGGAGGAAAACAAGAAGAATCAGGATTTTGATGATGGTATAGATGAGTTTCATGGGTTGCTCCGGGTGGGCCGCGGTTGGGGCAGGCCGTCTGAAAAATGGTATCAGTTTAAACGATTTGCCGGATTTCGGATAGGACGGCATGTTTCAGACGGCATGGGAAGGGTATCTTTAATGCTGACGGGTACTTGTCAAACCCATATTGAAAGGCGTATTGTTCAGTCTTTAGTTATTATCTTACAAATCAGAATAAGAAAGGCAATCATCATGAGCAGACCAGTCCCAGCCGTATTCGGCAGCGTTTTCCACGCTGAAATGCCCGTTATCGCTTATCGTGAAGGTAAATGGCAACCGGTAGAATGGCAATCTTCCAAAGACCTGACACTCGCCCCCGGCGCACATGCTTTGCATTACGGCAGCGAATGTTTTGAAGGTTTGAAGGCATTCCGTCAGGCAAACGGCAAAATCGTGATGTTCCGCCCGACCGCCAATATCGCGCGCATGCAGCAAAGCGCAGATATTCTGCACCTGCCGCGTCCTGAAACGGAAGCTTATTTGAATGCTTTGATCGAATTGGTCAAACGCTCCGCCGAGGAAATCCCTGATGCGCCAGCCGCTTTGTACCTGCGTCCGACTTTGATCGGTACCGACCCTGTGATCGGTAAGGCCGGTTCTCCTTCCGAAACTGCTTTGCTGTACATTCTGGCTTCTCCTGTCGGCGACTATTTCAAAGCCGGTTCGCCCGTTAAAATCTTGGTGGAAACCGAACATATCCGTTGCGCCCCACATATGGGTCGTGTGAAATGCGGCGGCAACTACGCTTCCGCCATGCCTTGGGTATTGAAAGCCAAAGCAGAGCACGGTGCAAACCAAGTGCTGTTCTGTCCGAATGGCGATGTTCAGGAAACCGGCGCGTCTAACTTTATCCTGATTAACGGCGATGAAATCATTACCAAACCGTTGACAGACGAATTCCTGCACGGCGTTACCCGTGATTCCGTGCTGACTGTTGCCAAAGATTTGGGCTACACTGTTACCGAGCGCAACTTTACCGTTGATGAGCTGAAAGCAGCTGTGGAAAATGGCGCAGAGGCGATTCTGACCGGTACGGCTGCGGTTATTTCTCCGGTAACTTCTTTTGTGATTGATGGCAAAGAAATCGAAGTGAAGAGCCAAGAGCGCGGTTACGCAATCCGTAAGGCGATTACCGACATTCAATACGGTTTGACAGAAGACAAACACGGCTGGTTGGTCAAAGTTTGTTGAATAGAACGCATTTAATAAAAAAGGCCGTCTGAAATATTTTTTCAGACGGCCTTTTTTTATTGGTTTTTAGATGGTGAAAGCAATAATAAAATACTAAATTTTGCAAATAAACGGTAGTATTTTAAGATAATCGGTATATAATGCGCAGTCATGTTGTAAAAATACACATTGAAAATATCGAATTTTATTGATTTTTCGATGAAGTTAAAAACAGTTATAAATATTTATTTCGTATATTTTGTAAATTTAGTTAAATAGGGAATGCTAAAAACATATCGTGTTAGAATTTCCCTCCTTTTTGGCTTCGCGGGATTCACTCTGTCAAGCCAAAAAGGAAAACGATGCAAGATAAAACCATTTTTATTTTGCTATAAAAATCAAAAATAACTTAACTTTGGATGAACTAATCAATTAAAAAGGGACTCTGATACATTTCCGTCAAAAATAACCGGATACATGGTACGCGGACAGATCGCCTATATAAAGTCATCCAAGGGTTCTGTCTGACACCATGACCGTTTCCAATCAGAAAACCGGCAGAAGGGGAAACGCTGCCGAGTTTCTCAAAGCGGCCAACTTCAGTTTGGCCTTTATACAGGCAATTGCTGTTACGACAGAATCCGTCTTACCTCTTTAATCAATCGGCTTTTTTGTCGCACGCTTGTGCGGTGGGAAAGGCGATATTCGATACAAGGAAATACGCTGATTATGTCACATAAACTTGCTCCTCTTGGCCGCACCCACATTCGTCACGGCTCATCCACACCTGAAGCAAATTCCAAATCATCTTCTCCGCTAAAAGAATGGATACACACCCACAATTTTGGGGATATGCCGTTGGTTTCTCTTGAGCTTAAGCAATTAAGTGGTAAAAATACGGTAACGAGAGAAGTAGTGCATGTGGCGGAGGCAGCAAGATTTGACAGTTCTTCATCATCTTCAGACGGCCTTGTGACAAAAATGCATGTTACACGGGCCAGCGTTGCTTCTGTAAGCAGCGTTTCCAGTAAACATATCATTGCACCTAAAGTGGCGAGCAAACACGTTGTTTCAAAAGAACCGGTAAACAAGCCGGTTAATCAATCGATGGAAAAAGTCCTGTCTGAAAGGCAAAAAGTTTACGAAGAAGCCAAAGCAAAAAAAATAGCCGAGGCTGCCGCAGCCAAAGCAAAGGCTGTCGAGCGCGCAAAAGAAGCGCATAAAGCGGCAGTTGAAAAAGCGATTGCAGAGCGTAAAGCCAAACTGGAAGCTGCACGCAAAGAAAAAGAGGCGGAAGACAGAATTGCCGAAGAAAAAGAAACCGTTGAGATTGTCCATAAAAAGAATCTGAAGGATTCAGACGGCTATGACAAAATAGCGGGCGTTTCTTCCGGCAAAAAAGCAATCAATAGCCACGATAGCCACCTCAATTCGGGTAAAGCAAACAAAATTGACGACCATGCCGAAGGCAGGGAAGGTCTATCTGGAAAATACCGTGTGTATGAATCCAAAGAGTACGGTAATTATGTCCGCGTGAATGATTTTGGTGCCGATGCACAGGGTAAGAAAGACAGCCTCCAAGCATTTAAAGCAGCTTTAGAGGCGGCGCACAAAGAAAAAGCCATGGTTTTCTTGGATGGTGCTTACTATATTTCCAATCAGATTGTGATGGATAAAACCGTCTCCGGCGCGCGCGGCTTGTTTGGTTCGGGAATGGGCAAAACCAAAGTAACGTTTGATAAAGCGCAAACAGGCGAATTCAATCCGGACACCAACCATGACGATATCCGCGAATTTGCCGGTATTTTAGTCGATGGACAAAACAATAAAACCATTGCCGACTTGTCGGTTCAATATACCAATCCTGATTTTTACCGCAAAGGCTTAAGCTATTTTGGCAAGGTAAATGGCATTTTGGTGAACGATGCGGACAATACTTTAATCAGCAAAGTAGAGGTTTCCGGTGCCAATCGTGCTGGTGTGATGTTTACGTCGACCGCTTCTTTGGAGACGGAAAAAGGTCAAAAGCTGACCTTTAAAGCACGCGTACAAAGCGGCGAAATTGATGAAAACTATGAAGCGCTGCCTTTGGGTGAAAACAACCGTATTGTCGATTCGTATCTACACCACAACCGCGTTGCCGGTGCGCTGATTGGTTTTCAACAAAACTTTATCGGCGAGGGAAACCGTTTGGATTGGAACGGCCACGAAGCGGATGGCGGTACCGGCTACGGTATGGCTGTAGCTGCCGGCAGCTACAATTACGGCATCACATACCGTAAAAACACGACCGACCACAACTACCGCAAGGGTTTGGATGTGCATGATGGTACGGGCATTGTCATTGAAGACAATGTGTTAACGGGTGACCGGCTGTATGGTATTGTTGCCTACAACCGCCAGTTTTCTATGGATAAAGTCAAAATTACGGGCAATACCATTATCCAAGACCCGAGCTTCCGTTTGAATGTTGATGATGACTTGGGTAAGTACTACCACATGTATTCAGGGATTCAGGTACAAACCAATACCCAATACAAAGATTTGCACTCGGCTGATAAAGGTTATTTCGATATTAGCGATAATGTCATTAAAAATCTGACGGTTTATCAAAACAATATTCAGACCTACGCGATTGAGTTCCGTAACCATGAAAGCAAAATGGATTACATGCTCAATATGGCAAACAACAAGATCAGCGGCGAATCCACCAAATATCTGATTGCCGTCATCAACGATACCTACGACCGCGTTTTATCTAAAAACGGCATTGGCAGCGGTACCATTACCATCAGCGGCAATGATGCCGATATCGGCAAGATTATGAAAGGCGCAGTACCGGTTTATGTGGAAGAACACCATGGCAATGTCGCTATGCATGGGGCGGTAACGATTCACAACAACAAAATTTCCGTGCGTGAAGAATCTGCCGGTTACGTCGAATTTGCTTATTTAAAGAGTAATGCCAAAGAGTACAACATCACCAATAACACATTAAAACTTGGCGGTGATTTGAATGATGCATTGATAGACGTACACAGTACCAACCCTAAAGGCAAAGCATCTTTAAATGTGGCCAACAATAAAATCATGACGGACATTAAAGGCAAGTTGTATGATTCATGGCTGCGCTTTGAGAATGACATCAACACGTATTCTGAAGGCAATAGCCATAACGGCGCAGCACTGAAAAAGGTGAATACGACCGGCAGTAAAGTTGCATTGAGCGATATCTTGTCAGAAGCCAACCATATTGTCGAAACGACTAAAGAGACTGTGTATCATCATACTAAGAACGTATATACATCAGGAGTGGAAGAACATCATACAACGACAGGTATTTTGTAAGCTGTGGAAGTCGTAATCTTTATGGTTTAAATATCGATAAATAAAAAAAGGCCGTCTGAAAATTTTCAGACGGCCTTTTCATCTAACTCACATTATTTAGCCAGTTCGGCACGCAGTTTGTGGGTTACGTTCATCATCACTTGGAGTTGTTCCAGAGTTTCTTTCCAACCACGTGTTTTCAGGCCGCAGTCTGGGTTTACCCACAGACGTTCAACCGGTACAACCTCGATGGCTTTGCGCAACAGGTGCTCAACTTCAGCTTCAGTCGGTACGCGTGGGCTGTGGATGTCGTAAACACCTGGTCCGATGTCGTTCGGGTATTTGAACTCGCCGAATGCAGTCAAGAGCTCCATGTCGGAACGTGAAGTTTCGATGGTGATGACGTCAGCGTCCATAGCGGCGATGGCAGGCAGGATGTCGTTGAACTCAGAGTAGCACATATGAGTGTGGATTTGGGTACTGTCTTCACAACCGGTAGAGGACAGGCGGAAAGATTCGCCGGCCCAGTTCAGGTAGGCATCCCAATCGGCACGTTTCAAAGGCAGACCTTCGCGGATGGCAGGTTCGTCAATTTGGATGACTTTGATGCCGGCTTTTTCCAGATCCAATACTTCGTCGTTCAGAGCCAGTGCGATTTGTTTGCACACGGTAGAGCGAGGAATATCATTGCGGACGAAAGACCATTGCAGAATGGTTACAGGGCCGGTCAACATACCTTTCATCGGGCGTTTGGTCAGGCTTTGAGCGTAAGTAGACCAAGCCACGGTCATGGCTTCAGGACGGCTTACGTCACCGAAGATGATAGGTGGTTTCACGCAGCGTGAGCCGTAGCTTTGTACCCAGCCGTATTGGGTGAATGCAAAACCGCTCAACAATTCGCCGAAGTATTCAACCATGTCGTTACGCTCGGCTTCGCCGTGTACCAGTACGTCCAAGTCCAGTTTTTCTTGCTCTTCAACCACCAAGGCGATTTCTTTTTTCATCGCGGCTTCGTAATCTGCGGCAGACAGTTCGCCTTTTTTGAAGGCTGCACGTGCTTGGCGGATTTCGGTAGTTTGAGGGAAAGAACCGATGTTGGTAGTCGGCAGCAGAGGCAGGTTCAACCATGCTTGTTGCGCTTTGATACGGTCGGCAAATGGAGATTTGCGTTGGTCTGCGTTGGCAGGCAAATCGGCCAGGCGTTTGGCAACGTCTGCACGGTGGATTTCGCTGCTGTTGGCACGGGAGTCGGCAGCAGCTTGGCTGGCAGCCAGTTCTTCGGCAACGGAATCACGACCTTCGTTCAATGCGGCTTTCAGAATGCGCAATTCTTGGGTTTTTTGCAGGGTGAATGCCAACCAAGAGTACAGGTCAGGTTTGTTGGCTTTCAGTTTTTCTTCAACTGACAAGTCAAATGGAGTGTGCAGCAGAGAGCAAGAGCTGGAAATCCACAAACGGTCGCCCAGTTTGGCTTGCAGAGGCTCGACAGTTTCCAAAACTTTGTTCAGGTTGGCACGCCAAATATTGCGGCCGTCGATAACGCCGGCAGACAGAACTTTGTCGTAGTCGGCAAATGCGTCCAGTTGTTCAGGAGCGCGTACCAAGTCGATGTGCAGGCCGTCAACAGGCAGGGATTTCAGCAAAGCAGCGTGTTCGGCAACAGAACCGAAGTAAGTGCTCAACAGGATTTTGGCGTTTACTTTGCTCAAAGTGGCGTAAACGTCTTTGTAGGCTTCTACCCATTCTTTAGGCAGGTCAACAGCCAAAGCTGGCTCGTCGATTTGAATCCATTCGGCACCGGCTTCAACCAAAGCGTTCAGGATTTCAACGTAAACAGGCAACAGTTTAGGCAACAGGCTCAGACGGTCGAATTCGACAGCGCCTTTTTCTTTACCTACCCACAGGAAAGTCAATGGGCCGACGATGGTCGGTTTGGCTTTCAGGCCCAAAGCTTGAGCTTCTTGCAGTTGTTGAACGTAGTGTTTGGCGTTGGCTTTGAATTCGGTATCGGCGTGGAATTCAGGCACCAAGTAGTGGTAGTTGGTGTCGAACCATTTGGTCATTTCGATAGCGAATTGGTCTTTGTTACCGCGGGCCAGTTGGAAGAATTGTTCCAAAGACAGGTTTTGGTTGTCGAAGCCGAAACGGGCAGGGATGGCACCGGTAGCAACTTGCAGGTCGAGGATGTGGTCGTAGAAAGTGAAATCGCCTACGGCAACGTAATCAGCGTTGGCAGCAGCTTGGTGTTTCCAGTTTTTCTCGCGCAAGTCTTTAGCAACAGCCAGCAATTCTTGCTCGCTGATTTCTTTGCGCCAGTATTTTTCTTGTGCGAATTTCAATTCGCGGAAGGCGCCGACGCGCGGGAAGCCTGAAAAATGCAATGTTGTCATGTTAACTCTCCTAGTTGGAATTTTTAATCAGGCCGGTATGGCCTGAATGTTCGATATTGTAAATCAGAATGGGGAGGCCGTCTGTTTTATTAACGGGGGCGCACACCCAAAATATGGCAGATGGCGTAAGTCAGTTCGCTGCGGTTGAGGGTGTAGAAGTGGAAGTCTTTGACACCTTCGCGCGAGAGGACTTTGACCATGTCGATGGCGATGCTGGCGGCAACAAGGTTGCGCGTGCCTTGGTCGTTATCCAAACCTTCGTACATTTTAGACAGCCAGCTTGGGATTTTGACGTTGGTCACTTGGGCCATTTTGGTCAATTGTTTGAAATTGGTTACAGGCAGGATGCCGGGAACGATTTCAACGTCAATGCCCATCATCACGCAACGGTCGCGGAAGCGCAGATAGCTTTCCACGTCAAAGAAGAATTGGGTGATAACGTGGTTTGCACCCGCATCGATTTTGCGTTTCAGATTGATCAAGTCGGCTTGTGCGGATTTGGCTTCCGGGTGCACCTCTGGATAGGCCGCTACGGAAATGTCAAAGTCGGCAACGGAGCGCAACAGTTTGACCAAATCTTCGGCATAGAAAGGTTTTTTCTCGTAGCCGGGCGGCTCGTCGCCACGCAGGGCGACAATGCGGCGGATACCGCTATCCCAATAATCTTTGGCGATTTGGCGCAACTCGTCGGGGCTGGCGTCGATACCTGTCAGGTGGGGGGCAGCGTCAAGGCCGGTTTCTTGTTTGATGCGTTTGACGATGCTGTGTGTGCGGTCGCGTTCGCCGGAGTTTGCACCGTAGGTTACGGAAACGAATTTCGGATGCAGGGTTTGCAGGCGATGGATGGAATCCCACAGCATGGTTTCCATTTGTTCGTTTTTCGGCGGGAAAAATTCGAATGAAACATTGATGTCGCCTTTTAAATCAGAAAGGCTGTTGTTTAAAGCGGCGATTTCTCGAGCGTGATTCATGGTTATGCACCTTCTGCATATCTTTTATTTGTTGTCAGACTGCATAATAAATTTGAGGTCAGTATGAGTCAATTTCGAAATTTTCCAAAATTGTATGAATAGATTTAATAAAGACCTCAGGCCGTCTGAAAAATAGCCTGAGGTCTTGTTTGATAGGGAAGGGAAGAAAGCTTATTCTGCTTCATCTATCCATGCTTGTTGCACGGCTTCAAGAATACGCTCGCCGCAACGCGCCGGATCATCGTCAAATTCAGGCAAAGCCATAATTAAATCACGCAGTTGGGTAAAGCGTACGGTTTTCGGATCAATGCTGTCGCCGTGTAAGTCGTAGAGTTCTTCGGCGATGCGTTGGGTATCTGTCCATTTCATGATGTGTTCCTTTATTGGGTTTGGGCTATTAGTAATTATTTTAATCAAGAAGAAGTCGGACTGCCAGATTGTTTTACGGAAGATTGGCAGATAAATGATGGCGCTATTTTTTAACAAAATAGCATAGTTGCGTTAAAATACAGCAAGACACTTAAAATTCACGGCAATCTGCCGTTTTATACTTTCTATTCCGCTTTGTATGATTTGGTTTCCATACAAAATTTACACTTTGTTATGCAACCAAATTTTTTGGAATGGCTCTTAAGAAAATCCATCGCTTAAAAATAAAAGGAAAAAAGATGAATAACGTACTCAACGCCAAGCTGTCCAAACTGATTTACGCGCTTGCTTCAGATGATCCGGAGTATCTGTCTAAAGCAGGCGCATTTGACCGTTTGCTGTTGTTGGTTCGTGAACTTTATCGGATGCTGGACGAAACAGAAGGTTTGAAGCAGCTGGTGTTCCGTCTGTATTACGGCAAGCATTATGGTTTGATTAAACTGGATGCCGCTTCACCCAATGACGATGCAGGCGCATTGAGGTTGAAACGTTGGATGGTTTATTCGCGTATCGCAGAGCGTATCGAAAATTGCGGCAAGCATTTGTCGGTCGTGCTTGAAGATGCGGTGTTGGAAAATGGCGCGGACAAATCGCGTTATATAGATGAAGCCAATGCCATTATCGAGCGTTTCGGTTTGGTAAGGGATGAGGCTGCATTTTCGGCTATCGAGGCAGAGGAAGCTTTGAAGGCTGAGGCTGAATTGCTGACAGTAAACAAATCTCAAAACGCTGCTCCCCGTTATAACGGCAATATGCACCAAATCAGAATGCAAGAGAAAATTGAAAATTACTCCGCTACGCAGAAAGTGGCCTCTATGCAGATTTCGCGTATGCGTTTTATTTTCCCTCATATCAAATAATTTGCTGCATAACCAAAAGGCCGTCTGAAAACCATGAATTTATGGTTTCAGACGGCCTTTTCATTAAACCTTGTTTTAATGGTCTTCACGCGCGTGGTTGATCGTATATTTAGGAATTTCTACGACCAAATCTTCGTCGGC
>NZ_KV820396.1:232608-242917 GCF_001815375.1 Neisseria sp. HMSC065C04 | reverse complement strand
ACCACTGCCTGACAGCTCAAGCGTGAATCGGCTTCCAAGCCCCATGCTTGGTCGAGCAGGTCTTCTTCCAATTCGGTTGGTTCTTCCAAGCTGTCAAAACCTTTGCGGATAATCACGTGGCAGGTGGTGCAGGCGCAGGATTTTTCGCAGGCATGATCGACTTCGATGTCGTGGTCGAGCAGTACGTCAAGGACGGTTTGGCCTTCCGGCGCGTCTTCGATAACCGCGCCTTCAGGGCATAATGTCGCGTGTGGGAGTACGGTAATTTTTGGCATTTTTATTGTCTCAGTTGTTTAAGAGTGGTTGTGGTTAAAGCGGTTTCAGACGGCCTTGGATATTCAATATTCAGGCCGTCTGAAAAATGGGTTTATAACATGATGCCTTTACTTCGTAAATTTTCCAAACACTCATCCAGATAGGCATCGTCATGTTCGGCATAAATCGGCGAAGTGGACGCTTCAGCTGCGTGTGCGTGATATGGGGCAACGGCTTTGCCGCGATATAGCGGGTCTTTCCATAAAACATCCGGTTTGTAACCGCGCCTTTCCATCTCTTTCATAATCAAGGCATGGTAAAGATAGAGTTTGTAGGGTGAATGGGTAAAAACGTAATTTACCGTCGTATGCGGCCTGCCCCAGCCTGCCCCGCGTAAAGCGGCGCATTCGCGGTGTTGCCCCAAAAGCTGGGCGCGGGGGAGTAGGGGGATAAGGGTTTGGTGCCAGAGTCTCATTGTGATTCAAATAATTCTGAGTAATCTTCGTAAGCTATCTTCAAATCCTTTTTTGAGTAGGTAGTATAAATGTGAAGACCCTCTTCAATTTCAGTGGTTAGCTTCGATCCACTTTTCCCAAAGTATTCATCTTTATATAGACGGACTTTGGAATTTTTGGGTTTATATGCATTTTCTGAAGAGAGGAGATTTCTTAATATGGAAGGATTTTGTTGATGCTTTTCCTTGATAAAGGAGATAAATGCACTTCTGTTTACTTCAAAAATTTTTTCTTGATGATGTTCTTTGACAGTTTTTTCAAAACCTAACTCTGCTATTTCATTCTTAGGAAATACAATTTCACCTCTTAATGAGAGAAAAAGCCTTTTCACAAGATTTTCATCAATTGCAAAAAGCTCAGTTTCTCCTATTTGGCTTTTGCCGAAAATTTCATGAAGTAAGGTTTCTTTTTCTTTATAGTTGTCGGTTTTAATCGCTAGAATGCGTTCTAACCCGGCAACGTTTGCGTAGCCGTTGTTTTCCAAATGGCGCATTCTAGTTTCAAAATTATTTTCGTCAGTAATACCAATTTTATATACACCTTTGATGACGGTTTTCATCAGGTAGACAATGCCTGCTTTT
Source organism: Neisseria sp. HMSC065C04 (assembly GCF_001815375.1). Lineage (NCBI taxonomy): Bacteria > Pseudomonadati > Pseudomonadota > Betaproteobacteria > Neisseriales > Neisseriaceae > Neisseria > Neisseria sp. HMSC065C04. Next base: position 241,566 of record NZ_KV820396.1, on the reverse strand, counting down.
TCCATTGTTGTCCTTTATTTTTATTTCTGTAAGAGGATATCTTTTCAGACGGCCTTTTTATCAAAGGCCGTCTGAAACCATTTGCCGTCAAATATTATCAACGCTTTGACCTGTCAGCGCACGTTGGATGTTACGGTTCATGCGCTTGGCGGCGAAGTTGTCGGTGCTGTGGCTGAGTTTGGCAACGGCGGCACGGATGTCTTCGGCTTTGCCGTCTTTCAGACGGCCTTGTAGAGCAGCAATGTCTTGTTGAATCCGTTGCAATTCTTCGGCTTCCAACAAATCGCTATCCAACTCAAGGGCGGCGTTGACGGCATCGGTCAGGCTTTCTGCTTCGACCACGGCTTCGGCGCGTGCGCGTGCGGCCATGTCTTCGGCAGCGTTGCTCATGCTGTCTTTGAGCATTTGGGTGATGGTGCTGTCGTCCAAACCGTAGGAAGGTTTGACTTCGATTTGCGCCTGTACGCCGGTGCTTTGTTCTTGTGCGGAAACGGACAGCAATCCGTCGGCATCAACTTGGAAGGTCACGCGGATACGCGCTGCGCCTGCAGCCATGGGCGGAATGCCGCGCAGGGTAAATTTGGCAAGGCTGCGGCAGTCGGAAACGAGTTCGCGCTCGCCTTGCACGACGTGTATCGTCATAGCGGTTTGACCGTCTTTGAAAGTGGTAAAGTCCTGCGCGCGTGCAGTAGGAATGGTGGAGTTGCGCGGGATAATTTTTTCGGCAAGACCACCGTAGGTCTCCAGACCAAGCGATAAGGGTGTAACGTCCAGCAGCAGCCATTCGCCGTCGGTTTTGTTGCCGGCAAGGACGTTTGCCTGTATGGCGGCACCGAGTGCGACCACTTCGTCAGGATTGAGGTTATTCAGCGGGGTTTGGCCAAAGAAGGTGGCAACTGCTTGTTGAACGTGCAACATGCGGGTAGAGCCGCCAACCATAATCACGCCTTTGACATCTGCCTTGGTTACGCCTGCGTCTTTCAAAGCCTGTTTGACGGGTTCGATGGTTTTTTGTACCAGATTTTGGGTCAGATTGTGAAACTCTTGACGGGTAATGACAGTATGGATTTTATGGCCGTCTGAAAGTGTGGTTTCGATGACGGCTTCGGTTTGAGTGGTCAGTTTTTCTTTGGCGGTACGGACAAGGGAGAGCAGAAGCTGGCTGTCTTGTTCGTTGAGTTTGGAGAGGTCGTTTTGTTCCAGCAGGTGGCAGAACAAACGATGGTCGAAGTCGTCGCCGCCCAATGCGCTGTTACCGCCGGTGGCTTTAACTTCAAACAGGCCTTTGGTCAGTTGCAATACGGATACGTCGAATGTGCCGCCGCCCAAATCGTAAACGACAAACGTACCTTCTGAGGCGTTGTCCAGTCCGTAGGCGATTGCGGCGGCAGTCGGCTCGTTGAGGAGGCGCAAGACATTTAAGCCTGCCAAGCGCGCAGCATCTTTGGTGGCTTGACGTTGAGCATCGTCAAAATAAGCGGGTACAGTAATGACGGCACCGACCAAATCTCCGCCCAATGTTTCTTCAGCACGCGATTTGAGGGCTTTGAGGATTTCTGCCGATACTTCGATAGGCGTTTTTGCACCTTGACGGGTGTTTAATTCAACAACGCGCTCATTGGGTGTAAATCGATAGGGCAGGTATTGCGCCTCTTGTGCGAGGTCGGTAAGGGTACGGCCGATCAGGCGTTTGGCGGAGCTGACTGTATTTAGCGGATCGGTTTTTTGTGCGGAAAGGGCGTTTTTGCCGACTTCGACTTCGCCATCCAAATAACGGACAACCGAAGGCAGGGTGGCGCGGCCGTCTGAATCGGGCAGGCAGACTGCGCTGCCGCTGCGTACGGTGGCCACCAAGCTGTTGGTTGTGCCTAAATCAATGCCTACGGCGAGGCGGTGTTGATGGGGGGCGGCGGACATGCCGGGTTCTGAAATCTGCAAAAGAGCCATGATTGTGTGCCTTCTGATGCTGTATTTATTAGGATGGGGCAGATTTTAGCAGATTTTGGGCAGATAGTTGAGTGGTTTGCTAGGAAATAACCCTAAGGCCTAATGTTGTTTTTTAATTGAAAAGAAAGTGGATTTTGAATCCGGACTTGTATTTTTTAAGAAATGCGGATAAAATTCAGTCTCTTTGCCTTGCCTTTTACTTCGCATGGTGAAAGGCTGTTTTTAATCATCCATAAGGAGATAACATGCGTCATTACGAGATCGTGTTTATCGTTCATCCTGATCAAAGCGAGCAAGTGCCTGCTATGGTTGAGCGTTACAAAACCATGATTACTGAAGCCAACGGTAAAATCCACCGTTTGGAAGACTGGGGCCGTCGTCAATTGGCTTACCCAATCAACAAAATCCACAAAGCACACTATGTTTTGATGAATATCGAAACTACTCCCGAAGTGGTTGAAGAGTTGGAAACTGCTTTCCGCTTCAATGATGCCGTACTGCGTCACCTGACCATCAAAACAAAACACGCTGTAACTGAAGCTTCTCCAATGTTGGGCGGCGAAAAAGCAAAAAACTTGCTGAACGGTGCAGCTGAAGAAGTTGCAGCAGCCGAATAAGATTGAACAATCTGATTAAGCTTACCGCCCGTATCTTACAGGTTCAGCCTTTGAGATACACGCCGGCAGGAATTCCTGTTTTAGATGTTGTGTTACAACATGAATCTTGGCAGGAAGAAAACGGACAGAAATGTCTGGTCAAATTTGAAATTCCTGCGCGGATTTTAGGTAAGCAGGCTGAGGAATGGCAGTATCGGCAAGATGCTATCATCGAGTCGGAAGGTTTTTTGGCGCAACGTAGCCAACGCTTCCCCAAGCCGGTACTACGCATACAGAACATTAAAGAATATAAAGGTTAAACGACAATGGCTCGTCAATCATTCAAACGTAGAAAATTCTGCCGCTTTACGGCTGAAAAAATCCAAGAAGTTGATTACAAACAAGTTGATTTGTTGAAAGACTTCATCTCTGAAAACGGCAAAATCATCCCTGCCCGCATTACTGGTACTAAAGCACACTACCAACGTCAGTTGGCTACTGCTGTGAAACGTGCCCGTTTCCTGGCTCTGTTGCCTTACACCGATCAACACAAATAATTTTGGAGTTTAAATCATGCAAATTATTCTGTTAGAAAAAATCGGCGGTCTGGGTAACTTGGGTGACATCGTTACCGTTAAAAACGGTTACGCACGCAACTTCCTGATCCCTGCCGGTAAAGCAAAACGTGCAACCGAAGCCAACATGAAAGAATTCGAAGCACGCCGCGCTGAATTGGAAGCCAAACAAGCTGAAATCTTGGCTGATGCTAAAGCTCGTCAAGAAAAACTGGAAGGCCAAACCATTACTGTTGCTCAAAAAGCCGGTGTTGATGGTCGTCTGTTCGGTTCTGTTACCAATGCTGACATCGCTGAAGCGATTGTTGCTGCCGGTATCCGAGCTGCTAAAGCAAACGTACGTCTGCCTAACGGTCCTTTGAAAGCTGTTGGCGAATACGAAGTTGAAGTGGCTCTGCACACTGACGCTGTTGCTAAAATTACCGTTGCTGTTGTTGCAGCCGCTGAGTAATTGATTCATTCAAGGCCGTCTGAAAATCAAGGGTTTCCTTAGATTTCAGACGGCCTTGTTTATGTGCTTGAGCCGAAGCAAATAGGTGTCGAGTTGTCTATATTTTTGGCTGATTAAAAAGTATGGCTGTTGGCATAGAGAGATGATGTGTTAGACGAATATTCTTTCGTATTCGGATTTATCATAGTATTTAATAAAGAGATTATTTATGAATAAAATCAAAATCTTTGGGATGAGTCTGGCTGCTTTGGCTCTGGCTTCATGTAGTACTCCGCAAAAGCCTGCTGTTGATACGGCAAAATCTGTCGAGCCCGTTTCCTCTGCAAAACGCCCTGTATTTGATGCTGCGGCTGAATCTGTTGCCAGCAGCGGTTTTAATGAGAACGTCAATGTTCAGCAGTTTATCCAATATGAAGTAAAATACCGCCGTTTCAGTGCGGAAGAATTGCGTAACTTCTTCAATGGCGTGGTGTATAAAGGCAATATTATTACCATTATGTACCGCCCAAGCACTTCGCGTCCTTGGTATGAATTCCGCACCGGTAACTCTGGTGCAGCCAAATTTAATGGTGGCAGCCAATTCTATGCGACAAACCGTGCCGTAATCGATGATGTGGCACGCAAATACGGCGTACCTGCCGAATTGATTGTGGCAATTCTCGGTATTGAAACCAATTATGGCAAAAATACAGGCAGCTTCCGCGTTGCCGATGCTTTGAGTACATTGGCCTTTGATTATCCTCGCCGTGCCGAGTTTTTCCAAAATGAATTGAGTGAACTTTTGCAGATGGCAAAAGAAGAAAAAGAAAATATCTTTGACTTCAAAGGCAGCTATGCCGGCGCGATGGGCATGCCGCAATTTATGCCTTCAAGCTACCGTAAATGGGCGGTGGACTATGATGGTGATGGTCATCGCGATATTTGGAATAATGTTGGCGATGTGGCGGCTTCTGTCGCCAATTATATGAAACAGCATGGCTGGCAGACCGGCGGTAAGATGGTTGTGCCGGTAAGTCTGACGATTACGCCGCACTTGCAGGCGATTATCGATGAAAAAACTGCTTTGACGCGCACTGTTGCGGATTTCAAAGCTTTGGGTGTCGTGCCTCAAGTTGCTGTTGCCGATAATGAAAAGGCTGTGTTGTATGCTTTGGAAACCAGTCCGGGCGTATTTGAATACTATTTGGGTCTGAATAACTTCTACACAGTATGGCAATACAACCACAGCCGCATGTATGTAACAGCGGTACGCGATATTGCGAATGCAATCAATAACAATGGCCTGTAAGCCATAATAAAACCACCCTTCGGGGTGGTTTTTAAATATCGAGAATTTGCAAAGGGGGTTAAGCCATCAGTCTGATTTTCATGGCGTAACGTTTTTTGCTGTGCCCTGAAACAAATTGTCCGCCTCGGGCAGGGGATAAAAACGCATTGCCTTCTGCAGTTGGTTCTGCACAAGTATATTGGCCGTTTCGATCGCTCCAGAGGGCATACACAGGCAGATTGTGGGTGCGGATATCCAGTTTCAAGCCGTCAAATGCAACGTGTGCATCCTGGTCGGAGGAAACAAATTCGGTATGGGAGATATAGTCGGCATCGTATGGTGCGCCGTTGAAATCAAATTGTGTGCCGGCAGCGGTAAAGTAGGGGTGGAATCCTGGGGACGTGCGGACGGGTGATTCGCCGTAATTGCAGACAGTTAGGATGGCGATGGCTTCATTTTCGTTAGGCAGACTGTAATCAAGCAACCATTCGACGTGTTCATAGCCTTTTTCTGTGCTGATTAATTTTAAGCCGATATCCGATTCATTTTGATGGCGGATTTCCCAGTCTGAAGTTCTGCCGAAACCATGTTGGGCCAGATGATTTTTGCTGTCCGGTCCGAATTGGGGTAAACAGACATGCATACCGCCGCGTAATTTTGTGTCATTGGCAACTTGGACGCTGGTTTTCGGAAATAAGACTTCCCGTCCTTTCAGAATCAGTGAATCAATATATCCGCCTATTGTATTGACTTGCATAGTGGCTGATTGGTTACGTAGTATGATTTCAGGCATAATGATTTTAGCTTCAAATTGTTTATCATCTTTGTAGCATTCTAACATTGCGATGACATGCTGTCGCCGTCGGCTTGATAGAAAATCCTTAATAAAAATCAAAAAAATGCTAGAATATATGCCATTTTCTGAGGCCGTCTGGAAAGCGGATAATTCTTTTCAGACGGCCTTCCGATTTATTTCCCGTAGAGAAACAACATGGCTTATCAAGTTCTTGCACGAAAATGGCGTCCGAAAACCTTTGCCGATTTGGTCGGTCAGGAACACGTCGTCAAAGCCCTGCGCAACGCGCTGGACGAAGGCCGTCTGCACCATGCCTATCTGCTGACAGGAACGCGCGGTGTGGGTAAGACCACGATTGCCAGGATTTTGGCCAAGAGCTTGAACTGCGAAAATGCCGTGCATGGCGAACCATGCGGTCAGTGTGAAAGCTGTACGCAAATCGACAGCGGCCGTTATGTGGATCTATTGGAAATCGACGCGGCATCGAATACCGGTATCGACAATATCCGCGAAGTGTTGGAAAACGCACAATACGCGCCGACTGCGGGTAAATACAAAGTCTATATCATCGACGAAGTGCATATGCTTTCCAAAAGCGCATTCAATGCCATGCTGAAGACTTTGGAAGAACCGCCTGAACACGTTAAATTCATTTTGGCGACCACCGATCCGCACAAAGTCCCCATTACCGTATTGAGCCGCTGTTTGCAGTTTGTGTTGCGCAACATGACAACCCAACAGGTTGCCGAGCATTTGGCACATGTCTTGGATCGTGAAAACGTTCCTTATCAGCCACAGGCTTTGCAGCTTTTAGGACGTGCCGCCGCCGGTTCGATGCGCGATGCGTTGAGCCTTTTGGATCAGGCGATTGCCATGGGTTCGGGTAAAGTGGCTGAACAAGATGTCCGCCAGATGATCGGAGCGGTCGATAAACAATACTTGTTTGAATTGCTTGAAGGAATCATCAATCAAAACGGTGAGGCCTTGCTGGAAAAGGCTCAGGAAATGTCCGCCAGAGCGATTGGTTTTGACAGCGCATTGGCAGAATTGGCCATGCTGTTGCAACGTTTGGCTTTGATTCAAACCATTCCTTCCGCCTTGGCAAATGACGACCCTGAACGTGAAACTTTGCTGCGATTAAGTCAGGCTTTGAGTGGCGAACAGATTCAGCTTTATTATCAATGTGCTATTCATGGCAAACAGGATTTGCCGCTGGCTCCGGACGAATATGCCGGTTTTGTCATGACGCTTTTGCGCATGCTTGCATTTGCGCCATTGGCCGCTTCGGGTTGCGATACGCAAAGTCAGATTGAACACACGGATTTGCATTCCGACTATCAGAAAGCTGAGGCCGAAAAAAAGCCTTTTCAGCTGCCGAAATCTGAGCCGATAGCAGCACCGGCGGTTGAGAAAGAGGCTGCTTCTGCCAAACAGGATGCCGTTGAAAGGCCGTCTGAAGAAACCGTTCAGCCTGTTCTGCAACAACAGGCGGATGTACCGCCTTGGGAGGAAATGCCGAGCCAAGGATCAGCTGAGCCGCCTCAAACTCAAACGGCGCAGATACAAGAAGCAGTGGAGCCATTGCCTGTTGCAAAAGTTCAGACGGCCACTGCGCTGGAAGAATATCCGCATATGGATGAGGAAATTCCACCTCCGTTTTTTGATGAAGCATATACATATGAAGATTCGCATCGTGCTGATGTGATGGAAGTATCGCAGTCGGTTGCGTCTGCTGAGCCTGAAGAAGAGGAAGGAGATGAAGAAGAGCTTCAGTTCGCTCCTTTGCCTGAGTTTAAAACTGAGAATTGGCACAGCATCATCGAACGCTTCGCCCGTAAATTAGGCGCGGCGCAGATGTTAGCGCAAAATGCGGCATGGACGAGTTATGATGCGGAAGCAGGTTTAATCATGCTGTCGTTGACGGATGAGGCCAAAGCTACTGCCAATAAAGAGCGCTTGGACAAAATCTGCCAGACGTTGAGCGAGGCTTACCATCTTGGCAATTTAAGGCTGCAAACTGAGCCTTGGCAGGATGATAAAGGCTGGGAAACGCCGGTGATGCGCCGCAAACGTATTCAAGAAGAAGGGCGGCAGCAGGCGCAAGATTTGCTGGAAGCGGATACAACGGCGCAGAAAATCTTGCAAACCTTTGAAGCGCAATGGCTGCCGGATTCTTTGGAGTTGGCAGGACATTCTTAAAATACTGATATACAAGGCCGTCTGAAAGGCAATAGCGTTTTTCAGACGGCATGAGTGAAACCCATTTATTCAAACCCATAGGAGTAAAACATGTTCGGAAAAGCCGGATTAGGCGGCCTGATGAAACAGGCTCAACAAATGCAGGAAAACATGAAAAAGGCACAAGCCAAGCTGGCTGAAACCGAAGTTGAAGGTGAAGCAGGCAATGGTTTGGTGAAAGTTGTGATGACGTGTTCGCATGTTGTCCGCAAACTTGAAATCAGCCCTGATTTGATTCAAGAAGCCGCTGACGACAAAGAAATGTTGGAAGATTTGGTATTGGCCGCTATCAATGCCGCTTCTGAAAAAGCCGAAGAAACCACCAACAAAACCATGGGTGCGTTTACCCAAGGCCTGCCAGCAGGCATGGGTGACTTCTTCCGCTAAACTTGCGCCACAAAGCAAACAAAGGTCGTCTGAAACGCAAAAAATCAGTTTCAGACGGCCTTCGTATTATCTGTTTTGCAGATTGAAATCAACATATCGACAGTTATTCCGCCGCAGGCATATTGAGTGTTTATTACATTCAAATCCGCTCAATCAATATTAAAAACCAACTGATACATCAAACAAAATGAAACCGTCCCTTCCCATCCGCTCACTTCTTTTAAGCTGTATGCTCGCCGCAGCAAGCGCAAACAGCTTTGCCGCCGAAACCGTCATTACTTCTCCAGACAAGCAGTTCAGCGTTAGAAAAGTCTGCAACCACAAAACCCAAGAATGCTCTTTCTTTGCAGGCAAAAAAGCCATCGAAAAAAATCTTCCCGAAGACAGGACAAGCTATAAATGGCTTGGAAATACCTTCGCATTAAGAACCAGCTTCGGGTCGTATGATTCCTACACCACCTTCGCCGACCGTACCCATAAGCCCCATACGCTTTCCTCCGTCATCGCCACCGACAGCAAAACGCAATGCGCCGTAACCGCAGATAATAAAGGCGTGTCTTTCTACTCGCTGTTCCGTGACAAACCCGTCAAATTCATTGCTGCAAACGACAAAAAATTTGGATTCCCCCAAGATGTTGCCACGCTGGAATCCGTCGTCGAGGCAGAGTTCAAAGGCAAGAAAGTCCACATGACGTATATGA
>NZ_KV820396.1:132036-232508 GCF_001815375.1 Neisseria sp. HMSC065C04 | reverse complement strand
AGCCGAACGCAATGTCTCGGTCGTTTTAGACAATCCGTGTGTGAAATGATGTGCCAAATTTGATGGACAAGGCCGTCTGAAAAGATGCCGTTTATTCAAAAAACGAAACAGCCCGAAACCTGATTGAAAAAGGTTTCGGGTTGTTTGCACCTGTTCGCCAGACGAAGTGAGTAGGGCGCAAGGCGTGCCAGTTTGGCGGATAGAGACCTTGGCAAAGGTCTCATGAGGATTCAGGGCTTTCTTTGGGAAAGAACAATCGTTCCTTATTCTTATTGATGTAAAAAAGCCTGAACAGGAGTTCAGGCTTTTAAAATTTGGCTCCCCGACCTGGGCTCGAACCAGGGACCTGCGGATTAACAGTCCGTCGCTCTACCGACTGAGCTATCGGGGAATGGGGCGTATTATAATGGCTGGAAAAAATGTGTCAATCCATATTTTCAAGAAAATGGTGCAAAATATTTCAAATGTTTGAATGTTAAAAATATTTTGTAATCAAGTTTCACAGGCTTCCAGCCGTTTCAGACGGCCTTTAGTATTTGGCGTTAACCAATTTGCCGTTTTGGAATACTTGTTGCTGCATCACGGTGCCGTTGTAGGCGTAAGTGGTCAGCGAGCCGTTGCTTGGCGTGGCGCGGAACTGCATCAGTTGGTTGTGGCTGAGGACGTAGGGGTCCGTACGTTTTTGGCTGTTGTCGCTGTAAAAGTCTTGGACAACGTATTCGTTGTTGCGTTTGCTGATCAGTTGGCGATGGAAGCCGCCTTTGACTGCGCTGTTGCTGGGCGTACCGTGTGCATCAAAATAGGTCACAATTTGTTCTTCTGAGATACGGATGCCGTCTGAATCTGTGCCTTTGGTGGTTTTGGTTTTATCCAAGCCGACAGGGATGTTGATGGATGTACCCAGACCGACATGGCGGCCGATGCCGGTGCCGACGCCTAAACCGACGGAAACGCCGGGCGTGCCGACTGTACATGCGCTGAGTGAAGCGGCCAAAAGGGCAGGTAGGAGAACTTTTTTCATAATGTGTATCCTTGTAATAAGAAATGTTTGTAATGTTGGAAGTATAGTATTTTTGCGGGGTGGCTGGTGTTAGTATTGGTAAAAGGGCGCAAGGCCGTCTGAAAAACAAGATAGAAACGGATATATCATTCTGGTGTAGAATGTGCCGGAATAATGATTTAATAAGAATGTGAATGAATAATGAAAACTTTAAAATTTACGAAGATGCACGGCTTGGGCAATGATTTTATGGTGGTCAATGCCATCGAGCAGGATTTTGATCCGTTGGCTGCGCCGCTTGCCCAATGGGCAGACCGCTATCGCGGCGTGGGATTTGATCAGTTTTTGGTGGTGGAGAAGCCTTCTTCTGATGCGGTCGATTTTCGGTATCGTATTTTCAATGCGGATGGTCGGGAAGTAGAGCAGTGCGGCAATGGTGCGCGTTGTTTTGCGCGTTTTGTCGCGGATAAGGGTTTGACGGATAAAACGGAAATTTTGGTCGAAACGGCCAAAGGAATTATTGTGCCGAAGCTGTTGGATAACGGTTTGGTTACCGTCAATATGGGTAAACCGCGTTTCATGCCGTCTGAAATTCCGTTTGTGCCTGCGCATGGTGAAACGGAAGATGCGCTGACACATATTGTCTTGGTCGGTTTGGAATCTGTACCGGTAAGCTGCGTGAATATGGGTAATCCGCATGCGGTGATTTTGGTTGATGATGTTGAGGCTGCGCCGGTGGAGCATTGGGGCAGTGCCATTGAATCGCACGAGCAGTTTCCTGAACGGGTCAATGTCGGTTTTATGCAGATTGAAGATGAGTTGTCCGTCCGGTTGCGTGTGTTTGAGCGCGGGGTGGGGGAAACTCAGGCTTGCGGCACTGGAGCGTGTGCGGCCGTGGTGGCCGGCGTGCGCAATGGCCTGCTGAAAGCGGGTGCGCCTGTGCGTGTTACTCTGCCTGGGGGCGAACTGTTTATCAGTTGGGAAGAAGGCGGCGATGTGCAAATGACCGGCCCTGCTGAAACCGTTTTCGAAGGCGAGTTGCAGTATTCATGATGGTTTCTTTGGATTTTTGGTTTGCCATCGCGTATGCTGCGGTATCGTTGGCATTTATTTTTCGCGCACAGCGGTTTCAATGGCTTTGGGCTACGGTGTTGTTGTGGCTGGGGATTTCGGCACTGGGCGCGCGCTTGTTGCCCGGAATGTGGGGTTTTACGCATACAGGCCCTTTGTTCATCCCTCATTTTTATCTGACAATCGCCAGTATTTTCTTCTTTATTGATGACTGCAGTAAAACGGAAGACAAAAAGTTTTGGTCGGCAGGCGAATATGCCGGTTTGACCTTATTTGCAGTTTCCAATGTCGTCATGACTTTGGCTTTTGTTTTCTTGGCAGGCGTGGTTTATTTCATCTTGCCGCTGGCTGGCGCGTTTTTTGCATGGGCGGCCTTGCTGAAAATTTATGCCTTGAAACCGATTTATTGGTTTGTTTTGCAGGGCGTGTTGATGCTGGTGTTTTATCTGCACCGTGTGGTTGTTTGCAAGCAGCCTGCCTCTCTTTTCAGTATGCGGCAGATGTGGGCAGGCTGGATGGTTGCCGTCGTGATGCAGGCTGTGGTTGCTGTTGCATTGATTTTTGAGCGAAGTGGATATTGACCGCGCTTGAACCAAAAGTTATAAAGAAAGAAATTTTCGATATTGGTTTTTCAGACGGCCTGAGTTTAATATGCAGGCTGTATTACATCTAAATCAGGAGCAGGAAATGAAAATTGCAAATAATATTACCGAGCTGATCGGCAACACACCTCTGGTGAAACTGAACCGCCTGACCGAAGGTTTAAAAGCGCAAATCGCCGTAAAACTTGAATTTTTCAATCCGGGCAGCAGCGTGAAAGACCGTATTGCCGAAGCCATGATTGAAGCGGCCGAGCAAGCCGGTAAAATCAATAAAGATACCGTTATCGTCGAGGCGACCAGCGGCAATACCGGTATCGGTTTGGCAATGGTGTGCGCGGCCCGCGGTTATAAATTGGCGATTACTATGCCTGAAAGCATGAGTAAAGAACGCAAAATGCTGCTGCGTGCGTTTGGTGCAGAATTGATTTTGACTCCTGCTGCCGAAGGCATGGCAGGCGCTATTGCCAAAGCCCAATCTTTAGTGGACGAACATCCGGGCACTTATTTCATGCCGCGCCAATTTGATAATGAGGCCAATCCTGAAGTTCACCGTAAAACCACTGCCGAAGAGATTTGGCGCGATACAGACGGTAAAGTGGATATTTTCGTGGCCGGTGTGGGTACGGGCGGTACGATTACCGGCGTGGGCGAAGTGTTGAAAAAATACAAACCCGAAGTTCAAATCGTGGCTGTCGAGCCTGAAGCTTCCCCAGTATTGAGCGGTGGCGAGAAAGGCCCGCATCCGATTCAAGGTTTGGGTGCAGGCTTTATCCCCAGCGTTTTGAATACGACTGTTTACGATAGCATTTCCAAAGTACCTAACGAGGCAGCGTTTGAAACTGCGCGCGCTATGGCCGAAAAAGAAGGCATTTTGGTGGGTATTTCTTCAGGTGCCGCGGTATGGAGCGCATTGCAACTGGCCAAAAAACCTGAAAACGAAGGTAAGCTGATCGTTGTCTTGTTGCCATCATATGGCGAACGCTATCTTTCTACACCTCTGTTTGCCGATTTGGCATAATATAGGATTGTCGTTAAAAGGCCGTTTTCAGACGGCCTTTTTTGCGTATGGGCTTGAGATATCGTATGAAATCTGTTGTAATTCAGTTAATGAGCTTTGAATACCATTATTCAAAAGTTGGTTTCTTCAACGAATCATGCTTATAATGCGCATTATGAAAAAATACATTCTTCCTATCCTTGCTGTAGCGGCACTTGCCGGTTGTGAATCGATTTATGTTCCGACTTTGAAAGAAGTGCCAGTTCGACCAACCAACGTCAAAAAGCCTAAGGCTGATTCACAAGTTTCAGCTACCGGTTATCATTTGGCTCCTTCGCATTGGGCAGATGTTTCCAAGATTCATGATGAAGCACGTCGCTTGAGTACCCAAGTGAGCCAAGGTAGTCTGACCAAAGTTCAGGCTGCACAATATTTGAACCGCTTCCGTATCCAACAAGTGGGACGCAACTCTGTCGATGACAGTATGTACGAAGTTTATCTGCGTTCTGCCGTTGACAGCCAACGTGGTGAAATTACTACCGAGCAATCCAAACAGTATATCCAAGGTGCTTTGCGCGATTGGCAACAACGCTGGAAAAACATGGATACTAAGCCAAGCAATCCTGCGTTTACCAACTTCCTGATGGAAGTTATGGGTATGCAACCTTTGAAATAAAAAAGTCATAAACTGAGAAGGCCGTCTGAATATTCAGGCAGCCTTCTTTTTATATGTATGTGTGTCGTTGAATTCTATTTAATATTATGTTTTTAAAATTTCAAAACAAACAACAGCGTTTTTTCTATTTATTGACTACGGCTGTTTTTATTTCGGTCGTTATGGTTATATGGTCTTATGCATGGTCGAAATATTTTGATTTAGGAGCGAATGAGTCAAGAGAGGCTGTAGAGATTGCAGGATTGAGTCTGTTATTGCAGTTTTTTTTATGCCTACCCTATTTTTGTTTCAAGAGATATATTTTTACTTCTCTTGCGATTACATCGATTATTAATGGAGTATATCTGTATTTGTATTGGATGTCTTCTACGTCTCCCTGTTGCGGAGATATGGGGCAGGGTTTGATTACTATGCCGTATATGTTTATTTCAAGTGTATATTTCGTTGTTTCATGTGGGATTATTATTGACTATTTGTATTCTAAGAAGGTTCAAAAAATAGGAATTCATCATAAGTTGAGATATGATGGAGAAAAGGCCGTCTGAAACCTAGATTTTAGGTTTCAGACGGCCTTTTATTTTGCTGTATTGTAAACGTTGTTTGCCGATGCAACACAAGTCTGTCTGTTCTAGTGGTGCACGATATCGCCAGTAATAAACCTATAAGGTTTTTCGAAGTGAAACTCTTACACTGTGAGAGCTAAGGTCAGGGATTCACCCTAGCTGTTGTTAAGGTAGGCTGAAAGTGCAGAGTGGTTTTTCATAGGCGATTTAGGTGTATTTGAAGAAAAAGTGTGTCCGACTTGTGGTCGGTGCATGTTGTTAAGAACCAAACAGCTTGTCAGCCGCTTGACGGGCTTTTTCTTGAATATCTTCGGTCAGATAGTTTTTCATCTGAGAATAAACCAGCGCAATGACGGCAATGTCATCGCTGAAGCCAAATGGAATCAGAAGGTCGGGAATGCTGTCGATAGGGCTGAGGAAATAAACCAGTGCGCCGACAATAATCATTTTAGCCCGTTTGGGCGTGTGTTCGGATTCCCAAAGGTAATAAAGTGCATAAAGCTGTCGGACGACAGGTTTGCCCAAGCGGCCGGCAAAGCGTCCGAGTTTTTTCATAAAGCCGGATGTGTCCAAGTTTCGACGGCGGAAGGAGGGGATGTAGTCTTCCGGATCGGGTGTGTTTTGATGAGGGGAGTGTGTCATGATGCAGCTTCCTTATAAGGTATGGAAACATTGTTGTGTTGTGCTGTATTTTAGTCCATCTAGAGATGGATGAAATGTCTTTGAATGTATAACTATGTAAGAGTAGTGGTGATAATGCAATGGTAATAAGTTAAGAATGGCTTATGCCTTTGTAAAGATTAGGTATCAAGAGTGAGAATTTATCTCACAATAGATACAATTCTCAAACAATAATGATGTTGTCTTAAGTGCTTTGATGGGGAGATGGCTTAATTGCAGGAAAGTAACAGAAAAGGCTAAGCACACAAAAAAAAAAATCTAAGAATGATTGTTTGATTTTATTAGTCTTTTGGTAAAAATCATTAGAGCATTCATAAATTGCACTGTTCAAAATGAGATAAAACAGGTAAATTATGGTTTATGTAGCTTATTGTAGTGCTGAGCTATAGGTTTTGAGCTGATAATAAATCTAGAGGAACTGACCATGTCCGCCAAATCACGCCCGGTATTTTTGGAAATTCCGAATATCCGATTGCCCATACCGGGGATTGTATCTATTCTTCACCGTATCAGCGGCGTCGGCTTGTTTGTGATGCTGCCTGTTCTCTTGTATTTCTTCTCTGGAACGCTGGATCGCGAAGCGTCGTTTGAAGCATATCGTTCTGCTATCTCCAATCCGTTTGTGAAGCTGATCCTTATCGGTCTGTTGTGGGCATATCTGCACCACTTTTTCGCCGGTATCCGCTTTCTGTTTTTGGATGTACACAAAGGCTTGGAATTAAATACTGCCCGTGCTACTGCTAAAGTTGTATTTGCTTCTGCTTTGATTCTGACCGTCGTTTTGGGAGCTTTGTTATGGTAGAACGTAAATTGACAGGTGCGCATTACGGTTTGCGTGATTGGGCAATGCAACGTGCAACTGCGGTCATCATGCTGGTGTACACCGTGGTTCTTTTGGTTGTTTTGTTTACGTTGCCTAAAGAATATTCGGCATGGCAGGCATTTTTTGATCAAACTTGGGTAAAAGTATTTACCCAAGTGAGCTTCTTGGCTGTATTCCTGCATGCATGGGTAGGTATCCGCGATTTGTGGATGGACTACATTAAGCCTTTCGGTCTGCGTTTGTTTTTACAAGTTGCCACCATCGTTTGGTTGGTAGGCTGCTTGGTGTATTCAGTTAAAGTAATTTGGGGGTAAATATGGGTTTTCCTGTTCGCAAGTTTGATGCCGTGATTGTTGGCGGTGGTGGTGCAGGTTTACGCGCAGCCCTCCAATTGTCTAAATCCGGCCTGAATTGTGCTGTTTTGTCTAAAGTGTTCCCAACCCGTTCTCATACTGTAGCGGCTCAAGGTGGTATTTCTGCTTCATTGGGTAATGTGCAGGAAGACCGTTGGGATTGGCACATGTACGATACCGTAAAAGGTTCCGACTGGTTGGGTGACCAAGATGCGATTGAGTTTATGTGTCGCGCCGCGCCTGAAGCCGTAATTGAGTTGGAACACATGGGTATGCCTTTTGACCGTGTGGAAAGTGGCAAAATATACCAACGTCCTTTCGGTGGCCATACTGCCGAACATGGTAAACGTGCGGTAGAACGTGCATGTGCGGTTGCCGACCGTACCGGTCATGCGATGTTGCATACTTTGTACCAACAAAACGTCCGTGCCAATACACAATTCTTTGTGGAATGGACAGCGCAAGATTTGATTCGTGATGAAAATGGCGACGTAGTCGGTGTAACTGCCATGGAAATGGAAACCGGCGAGGTTTATATTTTCCACGCTAAAGCTGTGATGTTTGCTACCGGTGGTGGCGGTCGTATTTATGCTTCTTCTACCAATGCTTATATGAATACCGGTGACGGTTTGGGTATTTGTGCCCGTGCAGGTATTCCGTTGGAAGACATGGAATTCTGGCAATTCCACCCGACTGGTGTAGCCGGTGCTGGTGTATTGATTACCGAGGGTGTGCGCGGTGAGGGTGGTATTCTGTTGAATGCCGATGGCGAACGCTTTATGGAACGTTATGCTCCAACCGTAAAAGACTTGGCTTCCCGTGACGTGGTTTCCCGCGCAATGGCAATGGAAATCTACGAAGGTCGCGGTTGCGGTAAAAACAAAGACCACGTATTGCTGAAAATCGACCATATCGGTGCAGAAAAAATTATGGAAAAACTGCCGGGCATCCGCGAGATTTCCATTCAGTTTGCCGGTATTGACCCGATTAAAGACCCGATTCCTGTTGTGCCGACTACCCACTACATGATGGGCGGTATTCCGACCAACTACCACGGCGAAGTTGTTGTTCCGCAAGGTGAAGATTACGAAGTGCCTGTAAAAGGCCTGTATGCAGCAGGTGAGTGTGCTTGTGCTTCCGTACACGGCGCGAACCGCTTGGGTACCAACTCCCTGTTGGACTTGGTGGTATTCGGTAAAGCTGCTGGCGACAGTATGATTAAATTCATCAAAGAGCAAAGCGACTGGAAACCTCTGCCTGCTAATGCCGGTGAATTGACCCGTCAACGTATCGAGCGTTTGGACAACCAAACCGATGGTGAAAACGTTGATGCATTGCGTCGCGAACTGCAACGCTCTGTACAACTGCATGCCGGCGTGTTCCGTACCGATGAGATTCTGAGCAAAGGTGTTCGAGAAATCATGGCGATTGCCGAGCGCGTGAAACGTACTGAAATCAAAGACAAGAGCAAAGTGTGGAATACTGCGCGTATCGAAGCTTTGGAATTGGATAATCTGATTGAAGTAGCGAAAGCGACTTTGGTGTCCGCCGAAGCGCGTAAAGAATCGCGTGGCGCACACGCTTCAGACGACCATCCTGAGCGCGATGACGAAAACTGGATGAAACATACCCTGTATCATTCAGATACCAATACTTTGTCTTACAAACCGGTACATACCAAGCCTTTGAGCGTGGAATACATCAAACCGGCTAAACGCGTTTATTGATGAGTTTTCAGACGGCCTTTATCTTAAAGGCCGTCTGAAACCTAACCATACCCACATTGAACTGCTTGAATTCATAATACAAAATCATTGGGCAGTTTATGAGAAAAGGAACACTTCTCATGGAAAAAATGAGTTTTGAAATTTACCGTTACAACCCGGACGTTGATGCCAAACCTTATATGCAACGTTACGAGTTGGAATTGGAACCAACCGACGTTAAACTTTTGGATGCTTTAGTGCGCCTGAAAGCACAAGACGATACATTGTCGTTCCGCCGTTCTTGCCGCGAAGGTATTTGCGGTTCTGACGGTATGAACATCAACGGTAAAAACGGCTTGGCATGTCTGACCGATCTGCGCAGCCTGAAACAGCCGGTTAAAATCCGCCCTCTGCCAGGTCTGCCTGTTATCCGCGACCTGATTGTGGATATGACCCAGTTCTTCAAACAATATCACTCAATCAAACCTTACGTTGTAAACGACAACCCTATCGATGCGGACAAAGAGCGTCTGCAAACTCAGGAAGAGCGTAAAGAGTTGGACGGTTTGTACGAGTGTATTTTGTGTGCCTGCTGTTCGACTGCCTGCCCGTCATTCTGGTGGAATCCTGATAAATTCGTTGGTCCGTCTGGCTTGCTGAATGCTTACCGTTTCATTGCGGATAGCCGTGATACCATCACTAATGAGCGTTTGGATAATCTGAACGACCCATACCGTTTGTTCCGTTGCCACACCATTATGAACTGCGTAGACGTATGTCCTAAACACTTGAATCCGACCCGAGCCATCGGTAAGATTAAAGAGATTATGTTGAAACGAGCCGTTTAAGAAATGATGGTTTTTGACGATATTGCCAAACGGAAAATCCGTTTTCAAACCCGCCGGGGATTGTTGGAATTAGACTTAATCTTCGGTAGGTTTATGGAAAAAGAATTCGAGCACCTGAGTGATCAGGAGTTGTCCGAATTTTCCGAAATCCTCGAATTTCAAGACCAAGAGTTGCTTGCCTTGATTAACGGACATTCGGCAACGGACAAGAAACACCTGATTCCCATGCTTGAAAAAATCAGACAGGCATGACGTGTTATAGAGCTTGTTTGCGATGCCAATCCGAACAAGCTCTTTCCATACTGAGACCGTCTGAAAAAAAGGACCGTGCCGCTTGAGCGGCAACGAAAGCCCCAACTTACAAAGGAGTTTAAGAATGTCTAAATCAGTCAAGCTCACCACCCCAAATCAAGAGACCTTGGAACTGCCAGTATTGGAAGCAAGTATCGGCCATGATGTGGTTGATATTCGTACTTTGACTAAAAATACAGGTCTGTTTTCCTTCGACCCCGGATTCGTGTCAACCGCAAGTTGCGAATCCAAAATCACTTATATTGATGGCGATGAAGGTCTGTTGTATTACCGTGGTTATCCTATCGAGCAGCTGGCCGAAAAATCTGATTACTTGGAAGTTTGCTACCTGTTGATCTACGGCGAGCTGCCTACGCCCGAACAGAAAAAAGAATTTGATGCTACAGTCAGTCGCCATACTATGCTGCATGAACAGCTGACTTGGTTCTTCCGCGGTTTCCGTCGCGATGCGCATCCGATGGCGATGATGGTTGGCGTGGTTGGCGCTTTGTCTGCTTTCTACCAAGACAGCTTGGATATTGCTAATCCTGAACACCGCAAAATTGCGATTTACCGCTTAATCTCCAAAATTCCGACCATTGCGGCAATGTGTTACCGTTATTCCAACGGTTTGCCGTTCAATTATCCAAAAAATAACCTTTCCTATGCTGAAAACTTCTTGCACATGATGTTTGCCACACCGTGTGAAGAATACAAACCTAATCCAGTATTGGCCCGCGCGCTCGACCGCATCTTTATTTTGCATGCCGACCACGAGCAAAACGCCTCTACTTCGACTGTACGTTTGGCCGGCTCTTCTGGTGCGAATCCATTTGCCTGTATCGCTGCCGGTATCGCCTGTCTGTGGGGTGCTTCACACGGCGGTGCAAATGAAGCTGTGTTGAAGATGCTGGACGAAATCGGCGATGTGTCTAATGTTGCTGCATACATGGAAGGTGTGAAACAACGCAAATACCGTCTGATGGGCTTCGGTCACCGCGTATACCGCAATATGGACCCACGAGCCAACATCATGCGCGAAACCTGTTATGAAGTCTTGAAAGAATTGGGCTTGGAAGACAGTCCTAAATTCAAGCTGGCGATGGAATTGGAACAAATTGCACTGAAAGATCCATTCTTTGTTGAGCGCAAGCTGTATCCAAACGTCGATTTCTACTCCGGTATCGTCTTGTCCGCATTGGGCATTCCAACTGAAATGTTTACCGTTATCTTCGCATTGTCGCGCAGTGTAGGTTGGATTTCTCATTGGCATGAAATGATTAGCGATCCGGCACTGAAAATCGGTCGCCCACGTCAACTGTATACCGGTGCAGAACGTCGCGATTACGTTCCGGTAGATAAACGCTAATAGACAATACATTAATATATTGTTGAAAAGTCGTTTGAAAAAATCGAATTGCCGTTTTCAATGAGGTTGGTCGTAATTAATTAAGTTGATAGCAGGTAATTTGATTTGAAATAGGGTAGAATAAAGTGTCATTTCAGACGGCCTGAATTCCGTTCGGAGAACACGGGATTCTACCCTTTGTTTATATTTTAAAGAAAAGAGCTCACGCCATGATGGACGAAAAACTCAATTTCTCTTATCTGTTTGGTTCTAATGCGCCATACATCGAGGAGTTGTATGAAAAGTTTCTGGATAATCCGGAATCTGTCGATGAAAAATGGAAACAGTACTTTACCGATTTGAGTAAACAGCCGGGCGCAGTCGCTGTCGATGTTGCCCATACACCGATTCGTGAATCATTTGCCACTTTGGCTAAAAAGAAAATTGCCGCAGCCGTCGCAGGCGGTGTGGATGAGGCGATGATGAAAAAGCAAGTCAGCGTTTTGCGACTGATTTCTGCCTATCGTATCCAAGGCGTGGGTGCAGCCCAACTTGATCCGCTCAAACGTATTCCTCCTCAAAATATCGAAGCTCTCGATCCTAAATTCCACGGTCTGTCAGATGCCGATATGGCGCTTCAGTTCAATATGGGCGAGGGCGATTTTTCCGGTCAGAGCAAACTGCCTCTGTCCCAAATCATCAGCAACCTCAAACAAACCTACTGCGGTCATATCGCGGTAGAGTACATCTACATTCCAAATACCGAAGAGCGTCGCTGGGTTCGCAATTATTTTGAAAGCGTACTGTCTACACCAAGCTACAACGTTGAACAAAAACGCCGTATCTTGAAAGAAATGACTGCTGCCGAAACTCTGGAACGTTACCTGCATACCAAATATGTCGGTCAAAAACGCTTTGGTGTAGAAGGCGGCGAAAGCGCGATTGCCGGTTTGAACTACCTGATTCAAAACGCCGGTAAAGATGGTGTGGAAGAAGTCATCATCGGTATGGCACACCGTGGCCGTCTGAATGTTTTGGTTAACATTTTGGGCAAAAAACCGGCTGATCTGTTTGCCGAATTCGAAGGCCGAGCCGAAATCAAATTGCCTAGCGGCGACGTGAAATACCACATGGGCTTCAGCTCCGACATCGCCACTCCGCACGGCCCAATGCACGTTTCTTTGGCATTTAACCCGTCACACTTGGAAATTGTTAACCCAGTAGTGGAAGGTTCTGCGCGCGCCAAACAAAAACGTTTGGGCGAAAACGGCCGCGATAAAGTTTTGCCAGTATTGATTCACGGTGACTCCGCATTTATCGGTTTGGGTGTTAACCAAGCAACATTCAACCTGTCTAAAACACGCGGCTATACCACCGGCGGTACTGTTCACATCGTGATCAACAACCAAATCGGCTTTACCACTTCCGATACCCGCGATACCCGTTCTACCGTATACTGTACCGATATCGCGAAAATGGTTTCCGCTCCGGTTATCCACGTGAACGGCGATGACCCTGAACGCGTTTGCTTTGCCATTCAAGCCGCTTTGGATTACCGCAAAAAATTCCATAAAGACATCGTGGTCGACGTTGTCTGCTACCGTAAATGGGGCCACAACGAGGGCGATGATCCGACCTTGACCCAACCGATGATGTACAAAAAAGTATCGCAACACCCAGGTGCGCGTGCTTTGTACACCGAGCAACTGATTGCCGAAGGCGTGGTAACTCAAGCTGAGGCTGACGGTTACATCCAAGCCTACCGTGATGCTTTGGACAAAGGCGAACATGTTGAACAAACAACTTTGAGCAACTTCCAACGCACACAAATCGACTGGAGCAAATACCAAGGTAAAGATTGGCGCGAACACATTGAAACTGGTTTGCCTGCTGCAGATATTGAGCGTCTTACTGAGAAATTCACAGCCGTACCAGAAGGCTTTGCCCTGCATCCGACTGCAAAACGTGTGATTGAAGCGCGTAAAGCCATGGCATCCGGCAAACAAGCCATCGACTGGGGTATGGCCGAAACCCTCGCATACGCAAGCCTGCTGACTAAAGGTCATGGCGTGCGTATCTCCGGTGAGGACTCCGGCCGCGGTACATTCTCACACCGTCATGCCGTTCTGCACGATCAAAAACGCGAAAAATGGGACGACGGTACTTATGTTCCTCTGCGCAACATGGGCGAAGGCTTGGGAGAGTTCCTGGTTATCGACTCTATCTTGAACGAAGAAGCCGTGATGGCGTTCGAGTACGGCTTTGCCTGCTCCGCTCCTGACAAGCTGACCATTTGGGAAGCTCAATTCGGTGACTTCGCCAACGGCGCGCAAGTGACTATTGACCAATTCCTGTCTTCAGGTGAAACCAAGTGGGGGCGCTTGTGCGGTCTGACCACCATTCTGCCGCACGGTTACGACGGTCAAGGCCCTGAGCACTCTTCTGCACGCGTAGAACGTTGGTTGCAACTGTGTTCTGAGAACAATATGCAAGTCATCATGCCGTCTGAAGCGTCGCAAATGTTCCACCTCTTGCAACGTCAAGTCTTGGGTTCATACCGCAAGCCGCTGGTGATTTTCATGTCCAAACGCCTGTTGCGCTTCAAAGGTGCAATGAGCCCGCTGGAAAACTTCACTGAAGGTTCGACTTTCCGTCCGGTTATCGGCGATACAGCCGAACGCGCAAGCAACGACAGCGTGAAACGCGTAGTATTGTGTGCCGGTCAGGTTTACTATGACTTGGAAGCTGGCCGTACCGAGCGTAAACTGGAAGATGATGTCGCTATCGTCCGCGTTGAGCAGCTGTATCCGTTCCCATACGACGAGGTTAAAGCTGAACTGGCGAAATATCCGAACGCAAAATCTGTGGTTTGGGCACAAGAAGAGCCGAAAAACCAAGGCGCGTTCTACCAAATCCGCCACCGCATCGAAGACGTTATCAGCGAAGAGCAAAAACTGTCTTATGCCGGTCGTCCAAGCAGCGCATCGCCTGCGGTGGGCTACTCAAGCAAACACATTGCTCAATTGAAACAATTGGTTGAAGACGCTTTGGCATTGTAAACCAAGTAGCATTCCGTCTGAGTCTGCTCAGGCGGAATGCCCATATGCAGAATTAAAAACACACAACAGGCCGTCTGAAAGGGCCATTGGAGACACAAAATGATTATTGATGTAAAAGTACCTATGCTGTCTGAAAGCGTATCTGAAGGCACGCTCTTGGAATGGAAGAAAAAAGTTGGCGAAGCAGTTGCCCGTGACGAAATCCTGATCGATATCGAAACTGACAAAGTGGTTTTGGAAGTACCTTCTCCACAAGCCGGCGTATTGGTTGAAATCGTAGCTCAAGACGGTGAAACCGTTGTTGCCGACCAAGTTTTGGCGCGCATCGATACAGCTGCTACTGCCGCTGCTGAAGCCCCAGTCGCCGCTCCTGCAGAAGCTGCCCCAGCTGCCGCTCCTGCTGCTGCACAAAATAATGCCGCTATGCCTGCTGCCGCCAAACTGGCTGCCGAGACCGGTGTTGACGTGAACGCATTGCAAGGTTCCGGCCGTGACGGTCGCGTATTGAAAGAAGACGTACAAAATGCCGCTGCCAAACCTGCCGCAGCTGCTGCTCCTGCTGTTGCACTTCCTGCCGGCGCACGTCCTGAAGAACGCGTACCAATGAGCCGCCTGCGTGCCCGTGTTGCAGAACGCCTCTTGGCTTCTCAGCAAGAAAACGCCATTCTGACTACATTCAACGAAGTCAACATGAAACCAATCATGGACTTGCGTGCGAAGTACAAAGAAAAATTCGAGAAAGAACACGGCGTGAAATTGGGCTTTATGTCTTTCTTCGTTAAAGCCGCTGTTGCCGCCCTGAAAAAATACCCGGTTGTGAATGCTTCTGTTGACGGCAAAGACATCGTATACCACGGCTACTTCGACATCGGTATCGCGATTGGCAGCCCACGCGGTTTGGTTGTGCCAATCCTGCGCGATGCTGATCAAATGAGCATTGCCGACATCGAACAAGCAATTGTTGATTACGCGAAAAAAGCCAAAGACGGCAAAATCGCTATCGAAGATCTGACCGGCGGTACATTCAGTATTACCAACGGCGGTACTTTCGGTTCTATGATGTCTCCCCCGATTATCAACCCGCCTCAATCTGCGATTTTGGGTATGCACGCCACTAAAGAGCGCGCTGTGGTTGAAAACGGCCAAGTTGTTGTCCGTCCAATGATGTATCTGGCTCTATCTTACGACCACCGTATCATCGACGGCCGCGAAGCTGTATTGACCTTGGTAGCCATTAAAGATGCGTTGGAAGACCCAGCTCGCCTGTTGTTGGATCTGTAATCGTTTCAGACGGCCTTTTATTTGTTAATGAAAAGGCCGTCTGAATTTTTATTTAGATGTAGCGTAATGTAGTATCGTGCTACAATAGGCTCAACGAACGATTGAGGCCGTCTGAAACATTTGATTCGAATGAATCGACAGATATGGACTTTCAGACGGCCTTTTCTTAAAACCATCAAAACGCAGTCATTCAAAATAAAAAAGAAACAAAAAGTATCGTTTTTATTTTGAGATACTGCAAAAGCAAAGGATGACACGATGTCTCAATATGATGTAGTAGTGATTGGTGCTGGCCCGGGCGGATACGTTGCCGCCATCCGTGCCGCGCAACTGGGTTTCAAAACCGCTTGCGTCGACGCAGGCGTTAACAAAGCAGGCAATGCCCCTGCATTGGGCGGTACTTGCTTGAACGTAGGTTGTATCCCTTCTAAAGCCCTGTTGCAATCCAGCGAACATTTCCACGCTGCGCAACACGAGTTTGCCGAACACGGTATCACTGTCGGCGACGTAAAATTCGACGCGGCCAAAATGATTGAGCGCAAAGATGCCATCGTAACCAAACTGACCGGCGGCGTGAAATTCCTGTTCCAAAAAAACAAAGTAACCAGCCTGTTCGGTACTGCTTCCTTTGCCGGTAAAAATGGCGATGCTTACCAAATCGAAGTCGATAACAAAGGCGAGAAAACCGTTATCGAAGCCAAACACGTCATCGTAGCCACCGGTTCCGTACCGCGTCCGCTGCCACAAGTCGCTATCGACAATGTGAACGTATTGGACAACGAAGGCGCATTGAACCTGACCGAAGTGCCTGCCAAACTCGGTGTAATCGGTTCCGGTGTGATTGGTTTGGAAATGGGTTCCGTATGGAACCGCGTGGGTGCAGAAGTTACCATTCTTGAAGCCGCGCCGACCTTCCTGGCTGCCGCCGACCAACAAATCGCCAAAGAAGCCTTCAAATACTTCACCAAAGAGCAAGGTCTGAGCATCGAATTGGACGTGAAAATCGGCGACATCAAATCTGAAGGCAAAGGCGTTTCCGTTGCTTACGAAACTGCTGCCGGCGAAGCCAAAACCGAAGTATTCGACAAACTGATCGTTGCTATCGGTCGTATTCCAAACACAAAAGGCCTGAACGCCGAAGCCGTAGGCTTGGAAAAAGATGAACGCGGCTTTATCAAAGTAGATGGCGAATGCCGTACCAACCTGCCTAACGTATGGGCAATCGGCGACGTGGTTCGCGGCCCAATGTTGGCACACAAAGCCAGTGACGAAGGCGTTGCCGTTGCAGAGCGCATTGCCGGTCAAAAACCGCATATCGACTTCAACAACGTACCGTTTGTTATTTACACCGATCCTGAAATCGCTTGGGTGGGCAAAACCGAAGAGCAGCTCAAAGCCGAAGGCGTGGAGTACAAAAAAGGTACTTCAGGTTTCGGTGCAAACGGTCGCGCATTGGCAATGGGCAAAGCCAAAGGTACGGTTAAAGTGTTGGCAGATGCCAAAACCGACCGTATCTTGGGCGTACACATGATTGGCCCGGTTGTCAGCGAATTGGTTACCGAAGGCGTGACTGCGCTCGAATTCTTCGCCAGCAGCGAAGACATCGCCCGCATTATCCATGCCCACCCAACCTTGTCCGAAGTGGTTCACGAAGCTGCATTGGCGGCCGACAAACGCGCTTTGCACGGTTGATAGACATTAAGGCCGTCTGAAACTTTTCAGACGGCCTTAAGGCCTCCGACAAATTGAATGTTTCGAGAGCTTCGTTTTCTGATTTATAATTCCGTCAGACAAACAAACAGCATTTACATTCATTATGAACAAAGAAATAGTCGGTATTTTCTTTATACCGATGGGCATCATCAGCATGTGTATGGCCGCATTGTGGCAGATGTATGTGATGATGACCGAAACTTATACGCTCAACCGTTTCAAAGATAAAGAATTGGTTTGGCGCGTGGCATTGTTGTTTATCAGTTTCAGCCTTGCCGTTTATCTGCTCTGCCCGAATTCGCGTAAAAAAGGCATCGTCTTTTTTATTCTCGGGGGAGGCGGCGCAACCATGTATCTGCTGGCGCGGATGTGGTTGCCCTTCAGTAAATAGTAGGGCTGTCTGAAAATATGGGATTGGCCGCAGGGCGATTCCTAAAACCCACTCACCTTAAGGAGAAATCCATGAATTTACACGAGTATCAGGCTAAAGAACTGCTGGCTAGCTACGGTTTGCCCGTACAAGGCGGTATTTTGGCACACAACGGCGAAGAAGCCGCTGCAGCTTACGACAAATTGGGCGGCAAATTCGCTGTTGTCAAAGCACAAGTACACGCCGGCGGCCGCGGTAAAGCGGGCGGCGTAAAAGTCGTTAAAAGCCGCGAAGAAGCTAAAGAAGTGGCTGAAAGCCTGATTGGCACCAACTTGGTAACTTACCAAACCGATGCCAACGGCCAACCTGTCAACAGCGTTTTGGTTTGCGAAGACATGTATCCGGTTCAAACCGAGCTGTACTTGGGCGCAGTGGTTGACCGTTCTACCCGCCGCGTTACATTCATGGCTTCTACCGAAGGTGGCGTGGAAATCGAAAAAGTTGCTGCCGAAACTCCTGAAAAAATCTTCAAAGTAACCGTTGATCCGCTGGTCGGCCTGCAACCTTGCCAAGCTCGCGAAGTTGCCTTCCAACTGGGCTTGAAAGACAAACAAATCAACGAGTTCGTCAAACTGATGACCGGCGCGTACAAAGCGTTTATCGAAAACGACTTCGCCCTGTTTGAAGTAAACCCATTGGCAGTTCGCGAAAACGGCGCGCTGGCTTGCGTAGATGGCAAAATCGGTATCGACAGCAACGCGCTCTACCGCCTGCCAAAAATCGCTGAATTGCGCGACAAATCTCAAGAAAACGAACGTGAGCTGAAAGCTTCTGAATTCGATCTGAACTATGTTGCTCTGGAAGGCAACATCGGCTGTATGGTTAACGGTGCCGGTTTGGCGATGGCCACTATGGACATCATCAAACTGAAAGGCGGCCAGCCTGCCAACTTCTTGGACGTCGGCGGCGGCGCAACCAAAGACCGCGTGGTTGAAGCGTTCAAACTGATTCTGGAAGACAAATCCGTTAAAGGCGTATTGATCAACATCTTCGGCGGTATCGTACGTTGTGACATGATTGCGGAAGCCATCGTGGCAGCCGTTAAAGAAATCAACGTCAACGTTCCTGTCGTTGTTCGTTTGGAAGGTAACAACGCCGAACTCGGCGCGAAAATCCTGAACGAATCAGGTCTGAAACTGACTTCTGCAGACGGCCTGAATGACGCAGCCGAAAAAATTGTTGCAGCCGTAAACGCCTAAGGAGAAAAGAATGAGCGTATTGATTAATAAAGACACCAAAGTATTGGTTCAAGGTTTCACCGGTAAAAACGGTACTTTCCACTCCGAACAAGCTCTGGCTTACGGCACTAAGGTTGTCGGCGGCGTTACCCCAGGCAAAGGCGGTCAAACCCACCTGAACCTGCCCGTGTTCAACACCATGAAAGAAGCCGTTAAAGAAACCGGCGCGGACGCATCTGTAATTTACGTCCCAGCTCCGTTTGTTTTGGACTCTATCGTTGAAGCCGTTGATTCAGGCGTAGGCTTGGTCGTTGTGATTACCGAAGGCGTGCCTACTTTGGACATGCTCAAAGCCAAACGTTACTTGGAAACCAACGGCAACGGTACCCGCTTGGTCGGCCCTAACTGCCCGGGCGTGATTACTCCGGGTGAGTGCAAAATCGGTATTATGCCGGGCCACATCCACACTCCGGGCCGCATCGGTATTATTTCCCGTTCCGGTACATTGACTTACGAAGCCGTGGCACAAACCACCAAACTGGGCTTGGGTCAATCAACCTGTATCGGTATCGGCGGCGACCCGATTCCTGGTATGAACCAAATCGACGCACTGAAACTCTTCCAAGAAGACCCAGATACCGACGCCATCATCATGATCGGTGAAATCGGCGGTACTGCGGAAGAAGAAGCAGCCGAATACATCCAATCCAACGTAACCAAACCTGTTGTCGGTTACATTGCTGGTGTTACCGCTCCTAAAGGCAAACGTATGGGCCACGCCGGTGCGATTATTTCCGGCGGTAAAGGTACTGCTGAAGAAAAATTCGCCGCTTTCGAAAAAGCCGGTATCGCTTACACCCGCAGCCCTGCCGAGTTGGGCACTACCATGCTGGAAGTGTTGAAAGCAAAAGGTTTGGCATAAGATTAAGTCTTTAAGCTGAATGGAAAAGGCCGTCTGAAGTTTTCAGACGGCCTTTTTTAAATTTTATTGGGTTGTTTTCATAATAAGCACTTAATTTTATTTAAATTAACGTTTATTTTGGAATAAACGGTTATAATTTATTAACAGATAAACAGTCTGTAACCATATCAACCTATATCAAGGAGAGAAGCATGAAAAAACACGATTTTGAAGCACGTCGCGAGGCTTTACTGAAAGACATCCGAGAAGTAATGGATGATGTGGAAGAGTTGTACCGCAATGGTGTTGAAGCCGGTTCGGAAGAGGGCAGCAAAGCTCGAGCCAAATTGGAAGAAAAATTGGCCGTGGCCAAAGAGCGCTTGAGCCGTTTTGAAGAAGAGGCCGGCGAACGTTTGCGCCATCATGCCGAGCGTGCGCGTGAAAAATACGAGCAGTTTGAAGAAGCGGCTCAGGAGCGTTTGAAAGAAGGCAAAGAGCGTTTTGCTGAATTTGAAGCTGATGCTGGTGCACGCTTGAAACGAGGTGCCAAACAAGCTGATGAAGTGGTGCATGAAAAACCATATTATGCAATGGGTTTTGCCGCATTGGCCGGTTTGGTTGTCGGTGTGTTGTTGAACCGTCGTTAATGTGAATATGTTAAGGCCGTCTGAACAGGCGTGTACATGAAATCATGGATTTCATTGCGCCGTGCAGACGGCCTTAGCCTTATTTTTCCTGGGAAAAAGGATAATCGAGATGGGAATTCGCCAGCGTTTTGAACATGGCAAGGCTTTGTTGAATCAGGGCGCGGATTTGCTGCTGCTGCGTTTGCAGGTATT
Organism: Neisseria sp. HMSC065C04; assembly: GCF_001815375.1. Taxonomy (NCBI): domain Bacteria; kingdom Pseudomonadati; phylum Pseudomonadota; class Betaproteobacteria; order Neisseriales; family Neisseriaceae; genus Neisseria; species Neisseria sp. HMSC065C04. Next base: position 212,148 of record NZ_KV820396.1, on the reverse strand, counting down.
GAGCTTGGATTTGACGCGTCAGGCGGAGAATGTGTTTCGTTTGGCGATATGGCTGGTGTTGTCCGGCGCACTGTTGATGGTGGGCTTGGTCGGTTTGCTATTTGGCTTGAACCGTGTGCTGTCGGATGTGGCGGCGTTGTGGGTATTTTTTGGCATTTTCTTCGTAAGCCTGCTGATTATTGCCGTATTGTTCCGCAAAGTATCGGCAGATTATCGGAAGCAGGGCAGTCGTGTGGCTGAAACCTTGCAGGATATTCGATCGGATATTGCGTATTTGCGCGGTGAGATAGATAAGGATGCGGACGATGAAGCAACAGGAGTATGAAGAAGCGCGCGAGCTGCTTCTTTTAGAAGCTAAGCTGGTGCGGCTGCGGATTGAAGCGGAAAATTTGAAACTGCGTAAAGAGGAAGAAAGAAAAATACGACAGGGCAATCAGTTGATTAAGCTCGCAGATGTGGCGTATCAGTTGAGTCAAACGCGTTTGCTGTCTCAACGTGCTTTGTTTTCTACATCGCGCCGTCGGCATTGGATTTGGCTGGTATTGGCGGTCATACTGGGTTTGTCGAGATAATCTAGGGCAGTGGTTTGGTCTAAATGATATTTGCAGCGAGTTGTTGGCTCGTGTGAGCCGCTTGTTGAGGACGCTGCGTCATTGTGTTGCCGAAACTGAAACTTTATCTATATTGAGTATTTTTTACAAAAGACACCGGCCTTCTGAACATTTCAGACGGCCTCAATGTTTGGAGTTTCAGATATAATGGCGGCAATTTTGAAATTATTAAATGAAGGATAAGTGATGAACCGTTTGTATCCCCACCCGATTATCGCCCGTGAGGGCTGGCCGATTATCGGCAGCGGTTTGGCTTTGAGCCTGCTGGTGTCGATGTGTTGCGGTTGGTGGTCTTTGCCGTTTTGGGTGTTTACCGTATTTGCCCTGCAGTTTTTCCGCGACCCTGCGCGTGAGATTCCGCAAAATCCTGAAGCGGTGTTGAGTCCGGTTGATGGTCGTATCGTGGTGGTTGAGCGCGCACGCGATCCGTATCGTGATGTCGATGCTTTGAAAATTAGTATTTTTATGAACGTGTTCAACGTGCATTCGCAAAAATCGCCTGTCGATTGTACGGTAACGAAAGTGGTCTATAACAAAGGCAAATTCGTGAATGCGGATTTGGACAAAGCCAGCACGGAAAATGAACGTAATGCGGTTTTGGCAACTACGGCTTCTGGTCGTGAAATTACTTTTGTTCAAGTGGCCGGTTTGGTGGCGCGCCGTATTTTGTGCTACACCCAAGCAGGTGCGAAACTGTCCCGTGGCGAACGCTATGGCTTTATCCGCTTTGGCTCGCGCGTGGATATGTATCTGCCTGTCGATGCGCAGGCGCAAGTGGCGATTGGCGATAAAGTTACCGGCGTCAGCACTGTATTGGCGCGTTTGCCGCTGACTGTGCCGCAAACTGAATCTGAGCCTAAAGCCGCAGCTCCACAAGCCGCGCCAGTTTCACAAGCTGCTCCAGCTGAAACAGTGGCAAGCCAATCTACCGAACAGCAGCAAATCGAAGCAGCGGCGGCTAAGATTCAAGCGGCTGTGCAAGATGTATTGAAAGATTAATAGTCAGTTTTAAATGATTGGCTAAAACAAGAAAAAGGTTTTCAGACAGCCGTCTGAAAACCTTTTTTGTTTGCCTGTCCGATTTTAAAACTTCACGTTCACGCCGCCGGTAAAGCTGCGGCCCATTTGCGGCGTATCAGAGAGGAAGCTGCTGTGGGCGTAAACGGATTGGTTGAGCAGGTTGTCGGCTTTGACGTACCAATTCCACTCGCCATAGCGCGTATTGCGGCGGTAGTTTGCACCGAGGTTGAGCATATGGTGTCCGGGCGTGCGCGTTTCGTAGCGGGCGAGTTTGTTTTGGGCGAACACGCGGTAGTAGTCCAAATTGGCATCGATACGGTCGGTCAGCGAGGCTTTCAGGTGGAAGCCGAGGCGCGCAGCCGGAACGCGAGGGGCGTTTTGGTCGTCCTGCGCGATGAAAGGACGGTTGCCGTAGGCGTCTTCCCTGCCGGGTAACGACGGAAGGTTTTTCAGACGACCTCTGACGTAGTCGCCGGACAGTCCGATGCGGTAGCGCGGCGTGGGTTTGAAGAAGATTTCGCCTTCCGCGCCGTAGAAGTCTGCGCCGGATTGGTTGTAGCGCACGAGCTTCATTTCGCTGTCGTCTTCGATGGATTTGGGGCCGCGTCCGTCGTTTAAGGTTTGGGCGTAAATGTAGTTGCCGAAGCGGTTGCGGTAGAGTGCCAGATTGTATTGCCAGCGGTCGCCTTCGTAGCCTAGCGCGAGTTCGATATTGTTGGAACGCTCTTTGTTGAGGTGTTTGTTGCCGACTTCAAAGGTGTTGGTGGCGACGTGCTTGCCGTGTGCGTACAGTTCTTGCGTTGACGGCAGGCGTTCCTGATGGGAGGCGGTCAGGCTGAGTTTGTGGTGTGGCGTGAAATACCAGTTGCCCGAAAGTGCGAACGAGCGGGCAGTTTGGCGGTGTGCGCCGAGGTCGGGTAGGGGTTGGTTGTAGTAGTTTTCCCGATCAATCAATGCTTTGTCGTACTGGATGGAGGCTTTTTGTTTTTCCACGCGTACGCCGCCCTCAAGCGTGAAGTTGTCCCAGTTTGCCTGTTCTACACCGAAAAAGCTGTAATGGCGGACATTGTTGTCAATCAACATCGGTTGTTGGACGGTTTCGGGAATGGCAGAAAGCGCGCTGGATTTTTGTCCCAAATATTGCACGCCCCAGCTGCCTTTCAGACGGCCTATGGGTTGGTGGCGCAACTCGATACGGGCGTTGTGTGTTTTGTTGTTGAAGAAGTTTTCTACTGCATCGCCTGCTTTTTCGTCGTGGTGGTAGTCATTGCGGTTCAGATGTACGCGCAGGGCTTCAAAACCGGGGAGAGGCTGCTTCCATTCGGCGCGGAGTTCGTAGCGTTTGTTGCGCAGGTCTATCCAAGGTTTGCCGTTGTGGGCATGGGCGTGTGCATCATCGTCGTCGTGAAAGCCGCAGCTCAAGCCCGGATTGTCGTAATCGACGTCTTCTTCGGTCAATAGGTGCGGATAAAGCTGCAAATAGCGTTTGTTAATCAAGCTCTTTTGCCAGATGATGTCGGCGTGGCAGTCGTCGTAGAGATGGCTGTGGGCAGGCAGGCCGTAGCGGTCGCGACGGTCGCTGTACGCCACGCCGAGGAAACCTTTATCCCCAACCCAAGACAGGCCGATGCTGCCGGTTTTTGAATCGGCATGGCTGTCGGGTAGTCGTTTCAGACGGCCTTCTTCTTTTTGATAGCGCGGTACGGCGTAATCGCCCGATTTGCGGTACAAGCCTTCGGTATGCAGCACGAAGTTGTTGCCCAAACCGATATTGATGCCTGCAGATGTCAGTTTTTCCAAATTGCCGCTACTCAAACGCAATCCGGCTTCGCCCGATACGCCGTTTTCAGGCATTTTTTCGGGGATTTTGCCATCGGCAACATCGACCAAACCGGCCACATTGCCCGAGCTGTACAAAAGCGTAACCGGGCCGCGCAGGATTTCGACCTGTTGCGACAAGGCGCTGTCCACCATCAGGGCATGGTCGGGCGAGAAATCCGCCATGTCGCCCGTTTCGCCGTGATGGTTCAACACTTTAATTCGTCTGCCTGTTTGACCGCGAATAACGGGAGCGGATGCGCCGCCGCCGTATTGCGAGGCATGAATGCCCGGTACGCCGTCTAAAGCATCGCCCAAGTTGACGGCTTTTTGGCGCAAGGTATCGCCGGAGATGATTTTGTCGGAGGCGGTCGAAGTGTGCAACAGCCCCGAAGTGGCGCGCGGACGGCTTTTGCCGACGACGGTAACCTCTTCCAAGTCAACCGACTGCTCGGTTTCATGCGCTTGGGAGAGGATGGGGGTGCTGATTAAAAGAATAGATAAAACAATGGGTTTGAGTGTGGTTTGTGTCATTTTAGTTTCTCATCATATTTCGAAAGGCTGTTATTATATAACATTGCGTCATTTATATGATAAGATTTTTGAGAAAAAAGGCCGTCTGAAAACGAAGCGTGGTTTTCAGACGGCCTTTAGCTTGTATGTAGGTTTAAATGAAAACGGAACAATCTCTCTGCAGCCTGGTTTGGGTAAGGCAGAAAGTCATGGCAGATTGTTTGCTTTCATTGAAAGCATTACTTGGTTTCGGCGGCTTTAGCGCCAGTGGTCTCTGCAATCAGATCAAGGAATACCAACGGTTTTTTGTCGATATTTTTGAGTGCGTGGGACTGTCCAGGGCGGGCGATGGTAATGTCGCCGGCACCGACTTCGGTTTGTTTGCCTTCGCTGTCGGTAAACAGGCCTTTGCCGGATACGATGATGTAAACGTCTTCATTGCCGGTATGTTTGTGCTGACCGATGGAAGCACCCGGCGGTAATGTGAGCCAGCCGATTTCTTTGAATGCGTCTTGGTCGGCGGTTTGATGGCGCGTGAAGGCAAAGTTGCCGAGCAATGGGCCTTGGCCTCCGGCTGCGTTTTCGCGGTTCCATTCTGCTAAGTCGGCTTTTTTGTACACTTGGATGCTGCGGTCGGTGGGGGTGGTTTGTTCGGCAGCTTGGGCGCTTATGGATGTGCCGAGCAGAAGGGCGACAGATAATGCGGCAAATAGTGGTTTCATGGTGGTTCTCCGTTTGTCAGGTTGAGTCAGATAATGCGGATTCCGTTTTCAGACGGCCTGCGGGGTTGAAATGTGTAACCCTGCAGGCTTCCCCCAAGTTTTATTTCACATTGCGCAGATAGTTCAACAATAAAGGAACAGGGCGGCCGGTCGCGCCTTTTTCACCGCCGGATTTCCATGCGGTACCTGCGATGTCGAGGTGTGCCCATGGATAGTCTTCGGTGAAGTAAGACAGGAATGTTGCGGCGGTAATCGTGCCTGCACCCGGCGTACCGATGTTTGGAATGTCGGCAAAGTTGGATTTGAGTTGGTCTTTGTAGGTTTCAAAGAGCGGCAGTTGCCATGCTTTGTCGTCCACGTTGCGGGAAGCGGTCAGCAGGCTGTCGACCAAATCTTGATTGTTGCCCATCACGCCGCTGACGTCATGACCCAAAGCGATGATGCACGCGCCGGTCAGGGTGGCGACGTCGATAACGGCTTTGGGTTTGAATTGTTCGGCGTAAGTGAGTGCGTCGCATAAAATCAGACGGCCTTCGGCATCGGTGTTCAATACTTCGATGGTCAAGCCTTTCATGCTTTTCACGACGTCCCCCGGTTTGTTGGCCGCGCCGGAAGGCATGTTTTCGCAGGTGGCGACGACGGCAATCAGGTTGATCGGCAGTTGCAGTTTGACGGCGGCGCAGAAGGTACTGATGACGGTTGCCGCGCCGCACATGTCGAACTTCATTTCGTCCATGTTCAGGCCGGGTTTGAGGGAAATGCCGCCTGTGTCGAAGGTAATGCCTTTGCCGACCAAGACGACGGGGGCGGCTTCTTTGTCGGCCGCACCGAAATAGCTCAGTTCGACCAAATATGGGTCTTCGACGCTGCCTTTGGCGACAGACCAGAACGAACCCATGTTTTCTTTAATGTAGTCTTTTTCAATGATTTTAGCGTGTGCGCCCAATTTTTCGGCTTCGGCTTTCGCGGTACGCGCGAGGAATTCAGGCGTGCATTCGTTGGGTGCGGCATTGCCCAAGTCGCGGCAGAGGCTTTGTCCGTAAACCTGCGCTTCGGCAACGCGCAGGGCTTCTTTGACGGCGGCTTCGTGTGCGCTGTGGAACACGGCTTCTGCAAATTTGGCCGGTTTGGCTTCTTTTTTGTAGCGGTCGAAACGGTAGGCGGCATTGCCGAACGCAATCGCAAACGCTTCGGCAACGGCTGCTGCTTGCGCTTCTTCAAAGGCGTGAACGTCCACATTGACCGTTTCTTGATTTTGCGCCCATTTGGCGGCTTCGGCTGCGGCTTTGTTCAGCGCGGCGCGGTCGGTTTTTTCGAGGCGGGCGACGGCAATGGCTTGCAAACTGTTGTCCGTCGGGATTTTGGTGTCGGCGAAATTTTGACCTTCTTCAAGGGAAGTGAAGAGGGCGAGGGCAGTTGGGTTGCTCAGTTGTGATGCTTCGGCGCAGACAAATAATTGCGCACCTGCCTGTTGAGCCTGCAAAGTTTCGGCTTTTGTGCTAAATTTCACGTTTATTCTCCTGATTGGAACGGTTGTCGGTTGTTCAGACGGCCTGTTGACCAACCGTCCGAACAGATGAAAATCATTGTACTCCATTTGTGTCATGCCGTCTGAAGCCTTATTAATAAATATAGGTTTCCCATAAACCATATACCACGCTCAATCTTATGATTTACCAAAGAAACTTTATTAAAGAACTTTCCTTTACCGCCGTCGGCATCTTTGTCGTCCTCTTGGCGGTATTGGTGTCCACGCAGGCCATCAACCTGCTTGGCCGCGCAGCCGACGGGCGTGTCGCCATCGATGCCGTGTTGGCTTTAGTCGGCTTTTGGGTAATCGGCATGACCCCGCTTTTGCTGGTGTTGACCGCATTTATCAGTACGTTGACCGTATTGACCCGCTACTGGCGCGACAGCGAAATGTCGGTCTGGCTTTCCTGCGGATTGGCATTGAAACAATGGATACGCCCGGTCATGCAGTTTGCCGTGCCGTTTGCCATTTTGATTGCCGTCATGCAGCTTTGGGTAATGCCGTGGGCAGAGTTACGCAGTCGTGAATATGCCGAAATTTTGAAGCAGAAGCAGGAGTTGTCTTTGGTGGAAGCCGGCGAGTTCAATAGCTTGGGTAAGCGCAACGGCAGGGTTTATTTTGTCGAAACCTTCGATACTGAATCCGGCATCATGAAAAACCTGTTCCTGCGCGAGCAGGATAAAAACGGCAACGACAACATCGTTTTTGCCAAAGAGGGCAATTTTTCGCTGACCGACAACAAACGCACGCTTGAATTGCGCGACGGCTACCGTTACAGCGGTACGCCCGGCAAAGCCGATTACAACCGCGTTTCTTTCCAACACCTCAGCCTGATTATCAGCACTACGCCCAAACTCATCGACCCTGTTTCACACCGCCGTACCATCCCGACCGCCCAACTGATTGGCAGCAGCAATCCCCAACACCAGGCGGAATTGATGTGGCGTATTTCCTTGACCGTCAGCGTTTTGTTGCTGTGTCTGCTTGCCGTGCCGCTTTCCTATTTCAATCCGCGCAGCGGCCATACTTACAATATCCTGATTGCTATCGGTTTATTTTTGGTTTACCAAAACGGGCTGACCTTCCTGCGCAATGCTGTGGAAGACGGTAAAATCCATTTTTGGCTCGGACTGCTGCCTATGCACATCATCATGTTTGTGATTGCCGTCGTCCTGCTGCGCGTGCGCAGTATGCCTAGCCAACCCTTCTGGCAGGCGGTTGCCAAAAGTCTGACATTGAAAGGCGGAAAATGAACCTGATTTCACGTTACATCATCCGTCAAATGGCGGTTATGGCAGTTTACGCCCTCCTTGCCTTCCTCGCTTTGTACAGCTTTTTTGAAATCATCAACGAAGTTGGCGATCTTGGAAAAGGCAGCTATAACGGCGCAAAATTGGGGCAGTATGTTTTAATGCAGATGCCTGCGCGCGCATATGAACTGATGCCGCTTGCCGTTTTGATCGGCGGCCTGATTTCTCTCAGTCAACTGGCCTCCGGCAGCGAGCTGACCGTTATCAAAGCCAGCGGCATGAGCACCAAAAAGCTGCTGTTGATTCTGTCGCAGTTCGGTTTGATTTTCGCCATTGCCACCGTCGCACTTGGCGAATGGGTTGCTCCCACTCTGAGCCAAAAAGCCGAAAACATCAAAGCTGCGGCCATTAACGGCAAAATCAGCACCGGCAATACCGGCCTTTGGTTGAAAGAAAAAAACAGCATTATCAACGTGCGCGAAATGTTGCCCGACCATACGCTTTTGGGCATCAAAATTTGGCAGCGCAACGATAAAAACGAACTGATCCAAGCGGCAGAAGCAGAATCGGCCGTTTTGAATCCTGATGGCAGCTGGCAGCTGAAAAATATCCGCCGCAGCATATTGGGCGAAGATAAAGTCGAGGTTGCCACTGCTGCCGAAGAAAACTGGCCGATTTCCGTCAAACGCAACCTGATGGATGTATTGCTCGTCAAGCCCGACCAAATGTCTGTCGGCGAATTGACTACCTACATCGACCATCTGGAAAAAAACAACCAAAATACCCAGGTCTATGCCATCGCATGGTGGCGCAAGCTGGTGTATCCCGTAGCCGCATGGGTGATGGCGCTTGTTGCCTTCGCCTTTACCCCGCAAACGACGCGCCACGGCAATATGGGCTTGAAACTTTTCGGCGGTATCTGCCTTGGTTTGCTGTTCCACTTTGCCGGACGGCTCTTCGGCTTTACCAGCCAGTTGTACGGCGTGCCGCCATTTTTGGCGGGCGCATTGCCGACGGTTTTGTTTGCACTGTTGGCGGTGTATCTGATACGTCGTCAGGAAAAAAGATAAGGCAAAATAAACTTCAGGCCGTCTGAAAGGCAATCTTCAGACGGCCTGAGTATTTTGTGTGCAAAAAACAAAATGCTAAAGTAAAATAATACCTTTCCAAACCAATGCGGCTATTGAAAATGTCCCAAACCATCTGCTTGAATATGATTGTCAAAAACGAAGCGGCAATCATCGAAGAAACACTGGCCAACATCACAGACCACATCAAACTTGACTACTATGTCATTAGCGACACCGGCTCGACAGATGATACTGCCGACGTGATCCGCCGCTTTTTCGATGCAAAGGGCATCGCAGGCGAGATTCATCATGATGGTTGGCAAAATTTTGCATACAACCGCAATCAGGCGTTGAAACACGCAAAAGGCAAAACCGATTATGTGTTGATTTTTGATGCGGACGACCGCTTTGAAGGCAAATTGGAATTGCCCGAGCTGACAGCCGACCGTTACCGCCTCCGCATGAGAAATGCCATGGGCAGCGTGGTTTATTACCGTCCGCTGTTGTTGCGCAATGACGGTACATTCTACTGGCGCGGCGTGTTGCACGAGTTTATCGAAACCGACAAACAAGATACCAGCGAAGCCACGCTTCATGGCGACTATACGGTTCTCAGCGGCCGTTTCGGCGCACGCAGCAATATGGCGAACAAATACCTGCTTGATGCCGTTTCCTTGGAAAAAGCGTTTTACAGCCCTGAAGATGAAGACCTGAAACCACGTTACGCCTTTTATGCGGCGCGTTCTTATTGGGATTCCGATATGCCCGAGCGCGCGAGTGAATGGTTTAAAAAACGTATCGAGTTGGGCGGTTGGATAGAGGAAGTGACGGTTTCTTACCAACAGCTGGGCGAGTGCTACAAATTAATGGGCAAACGCGATGAAGCCTTGGCAACTTGGTTGGCAGGCTACGATTACAACCCGCGCCGCGCCGAGTGCCTCTACCTTGCGCAAACCATGCTGCGTCAGGAAGGGAAATACCGCATTTCCCATGCAATCGGCCTGATGGCGAAACGTATCCCGTTCCCAAAAGACGATATTCTTTTTGTCCAAAGCAATGTTTATCAGTTGGACATCGATTATGAATTGTCGGTTACCGCTTATGCGGCCGGCGATTTGCGTCAAGGCTATGAGTCTTGCCGACACTTGCTCTTGCTTAATGTACGCGAGGAATTGACCACGGTGACCATGCAAAATATGTGGCTCTACCGCGAACACGCGCAAACAGAAACGCGTGAAGTGTTGGAGCAACTGGTGGCCGTCATGCAGCCTTATGCCGAGCAGGGCGGACGTTTGGCAGAAGTAACCGAATATTTCGCCGATATTTTGAAAAACCGTTAATCAGCACTTTGCCCCGGCCATAAGGCCGTCTGAAAGGAAATTTTTTGAGCAAGCGCAATCTGTTTTCCGTCGATAAATCTTTGGAAAAGCCCGAACGCGTCCTCTTGGTCGGCGTGATGCTGACGGCGGACTATTCCGGCGCAAACGAAACGCGCGAGCGCGGCTTTCAGACGGCCTTGACCGAAGCGGCAGAATTGGTAAACGCGGCCGGCGGTGATTTGGTTTCTATCGAAACTTCACGCCGCGATAAACCGCATCCGGCTTTGTTTGTCGGTACGGGCAAGGCGGAAGAGTTGGCGGCAGTGGTCAAGCAGCATGATGTCGGGCTGGTCGTGTTCAATCACGAACTCACGCCGACACAAGAGCGTAATCTGGAAAAAGAGCTTCAATGCCGTGTACTCGACAGAGTGGGTTTGATTTTGGCGATTTTTGCCAAACGCGCCCAATCGCAGGAAGGTAAGTTACAGGTGGAGCTGGCTCAGTTGAACCATTTGAGCGGACGGCTGGTACGCGGTTATGGACACCTGCAAAGTCAGAAGGGCGGTATCGGTTTGAAAGGGCCGGGCGAAACCCAGCTGGAAACCGACCGCCGCTTAATCGGACAAAAAATCACGGCATTGAAAAAACAGCTTGCCGATGTCCGCAAACAACGCGCCACGCGCCGCAAATCGCGCATGAGCGGCCGTCTGAAAACCTTTGCCATTGTCGGCTATACCAATGCTGGAAAATCCAGCCTGTTCAACCGCTTGACCAAAGCAGACGTATTGGCGAAAGACCAGTTGTTCGCTACTTTGGATACCACTGCGCGCCGGCTTTTCCTGTCGCACGAGGCGAGCGTGATTTTGACCGATACCGTCGGTTTCGTCCGCGATTTGCCGCACAAGCTGGTGTCGGCGTTTTCCGCTACTTTGGAAGAGACGGCGATGGCGGATGTATTACTGCACGTCGTTGATGCGTCCAATCCCGATTTTGAACGGCAGATGGACGATGTCAACGAAGTCTTGGAAGAAATCGGCGCGCATGAAATTCCGCAATTGGTGGTGTACAACAAAATCGATTTGCTGCCGTCGGGGATGCGTGAAGCAGGCATTTTGCGCGACAACTCCGGACACGCCGTCGGCGTGAATGTTTCCGTCGCCGAAAGTTTGGGCTTGGACGGTTTGCGCGAAGCGATGATTGAATTGGCCGTACAGCCAAGTGATTGATAGTATGGAATGAAACAAGGCCGTCTGAATATTCAGACGGCCTTACCGTAAAATTTTAAATCCGAGGATTATGCCGACAGAGGGCTTTTCTTTTTGAACACGCTTTCGTAAAGCATCCAAGCGGCGAGGCTCAGGTATACGGTGCTGGACAAAATGCCGATAACGGCGAAGATAGGCATAAGGCGATCAATCATGGTGAGGTTTCCCAATAAGTTAGTGTTATAAGTAAATGTGTGTTTTTTTATTTCCGTCTTCGCGGAATGCCTAAAGTATGCTGCTCAAATGGATTGAGGTCAATAAAAAATGTATTAGGATTTTTAAAAAAGTTCCATTTTTACATTAAAATAATCGGAAGTTTTTAAAGATAAACGGTATTTATATATTACCGTTCATCATTTGATAAACGGTCAATACTTTGTTTTCCATATTTTTTACAAAGTCCGACAGCCTGTTAATTCAAAATTGAATGAAAAGAGGCGGAAAAACGCTTTTTGCTAAAATGTAACACCCTGGGACGGTTGTTTCAGGCCGTCTGAAAAATAAATCGAATACATTATGACATCTTCCACACATCCCCAAAAAAACTGCTTCCATTGCGGACTTGAAGTCCCGGATCATCTGCATTTGACGGTTCGTTTTGAAGACGAAGAACACGAAACCTGTTGCGCCGGTTGCCAAGCGGTGGCGCAGAGTATTATTGATGCCGGTTTGGGTAATTATTACAAACAGCGTACCGCAGACGCGGAAAAATCTGAATTGCCGCCGCCGGAAGTGTTGTCGCAATTAAAGCTGTACGATTTGCTCGAAGTGCAGGCTGATTTTGTCGAGGTCGGCGCAGGGGATGAGCGCGAGGCGGTCTTGATGCTGGGCGGCATTACCTGCGCCGCGTGTGTGTGGCTGATTGAACAACAGTTGTTGCGCATGAAGGGCGTGGTGCGTGTGGATTTGAATTACAGCACCCACCGCTGCCGTGTGGTGTGGGATAGCGCCCACATCGAATTGTCGGACATTCTGCTAAAAATCCGCCAAACCGGTTATACCGCCGCGCCTTATGATGCGCAAAAAATCGAAGCGCAGGCGCAGAAGGAGCGCAAACAGTTTATCGTCAGATTGGCCGTGGCTGGTCTGGGTATGATGCAGACGATGATGTTTGCCCTGCCGACTTATTTTTACGGCGGAGACATCGAGCCGCTTTATTTGGAAATCCTGCATTGGGGCGGCTTTTTAATGGTGTTGCCCGTTGTGTTTTATAGCGCGTTGCCGTTTTACCGCGGCGCCTGGCGCGACTGGAAAAACCGCCGTGTCGGCATGGATACGCCGATTGCCATTGCCATTGTGATGACCTTTATCGCCGGCATTTACAGCCTGGCCACCAACGCAGGGCAGGGCATGTATTTTGAATCCATCGCCATGCTGCTGTTTTTCCTGTTGGGCGGGCGTTTTATGGAACATATTGCCCGACGCAAAGCAGGTGATGCGGCGGAGCGGTTGGTCAAACTGATTCCGGCATTCTGCCACCGTTTGCCGGCTTATCCGGAAAGCGAAGCCATCGAGGAAGCCGCGGTCGTCCGCCTCAATATCGGCGATACGATTGTTGTGAAACCCGGAGAAGTCATTCCGGTGGACGGTACGGTTTTATCCGGCGAGAGTGAAGTTAACGAAGCCATGTTGACCGGCGAAAGCCTGCCCATTGTGAAAAGGCCGTCTGAAAAAGTAACCGCCGGCACGCTCAACACCAGCAGCCCTTTAATCATCCGCACCGACCATACCGGCGGCAACACGCGCCTGTCCCATATCGTCAAACTGCTCGACCGTGCGCTGGCGCAAAAACCGCGTGCCGCCGAGTTGGCCGAAAAATACGCGTCCAGTTTTGTGTTTAGCGAGCTCTTGCTTGCTATTCCCGTTTTTATCGGCTGGGCGTGGTATGCCGATGCGCACACCGCCTTGTGGATTACCGTTGCCCTGCTGGTCATTACCTGCCCGTGCGCCTTGTCGCTTGCCACGCCGACCGCGCTGGCCGCTTCTACCGGTGCGCTTGCCAAAGACGGCATTCTTATCAGTGGCAAACAAAGCCTGGAAACGCTTGCCCAAATTGACGATATCGTGTTCGATAAAACCGGGACGCTGACCAAAGGGCAGCTTTCCGTCAGCCGTATGTTGTCCGTAGGCCGTCTGAACGAAGCCCAAGCCCTTGCTATCGCCCAAGCATTGGAACAGCAATCCGAACACCCCATCGCCCGTGCCATTTTGAACCATACGCTTTCAGACGGCCCTGTATCCGCGCTTGATGTAAAAGTGCAGCAACGGGTCAACCGTATCGGACACGGTGTCAGCGCGCAAATCGAATTTGATGGCGAAACCCAAGTTTGGACTTTGGGCAAAGCGGCGTTTGTTTCGGAAATTGCCGGTAATCTGCCCGAAGTCTTTGCCCATGTCGACCACACAGGCGGCATTATTTTCTTGGGCAATCAAAGCGGTTTTCAGACGGCCTTTTTGCTGGAAGACCAAATCAAAGACAGCGCCGCTGAAATGTTGCAAAACCTGAAACAACACGGCATCCGTCTGCACCTTTTAAGTGGCGACCGTCAGGCTGCCGTAGCCCAAGTCGCGCAAGAGCTGGGTTTGGACGCTTATTGCGCCGAAGCCACGCCTGAAGACAAGCTGGCTTATGTAGAAAATCTGCAAAAACAAGGACGTAAAGTCATGATGATCGGCGACGGTATCAACGATGCCCCCGTCCTTGCCCAAGCCGACGTATCGGCCGCCGTGGCCACGAGTGCCGATGTAGCGCGAGACGGTGCGGATGTGGTTTTGCTCAATGATGATTTGAACGTTTTGCCCGTGATGATGGAACAGGCACGCCGCACCCATCAAATCATCCGCCAAAACCTGACTTGGGCGAGCGCATACAATCTGGTTGCCGTTCCATTGGCCGTGTTTGGTTACGTGACCCCGTGGATCGCCGCGCTCGGCATGAGTTTCAGCTCGCTGCTGGTGTTGGGCAATGCCTTGAGATTATTGAAAACCAAAAAGGCCGTCTGAAAACGGCAAATCCATTGCCTAAACGAAAGAATACGCCATGCCTAAAGCCACTTTTTATACACACGTCACCCAGCCGGCCGCCTTTGCCTGCCGCCTGATTGCGCGCGCCATACGCGATGGCGGGCAGATTTTGGTGTGGTCGGATTCTGTTGCGGCAGTGCAGCAATTAGACGTTGATTTGTGGCAGCAGATTCCCGAAAGCTTTATTCCGCATGAAGTCTGGCTGCCTACCGACCCCATGCCGTCTGAAACGCCGGTATTGCTTGCATTTGGAAACTCATTGCCGAATATTTCGCAAGATTGCACGGTTTTGAACCTGTCTGCTGATTTCTGGAGTCAAGCCCCGGCCATTCCAAACCGTATCCTTGAAATTGTGGGCAACAGCTTAGAAGATTTGGCCGAAGCCCGAGACCGGTTCCGAGCGTATCGTCAGAGCGGATTTGAGATTGAGCATTTTTCGAGAGAAGGGAAGGATTGAGTATTGAAACAGCAAGGTTTTAATAAAAAAGGCCGTCTGAAACAATAAAGTTTCAGACGGCCTTTTGATTGGCTGGAATTAGTTGCCTAAGTCGAATGCTTTATGCAGAACGCGGGTAGCCAGTTCCATGTATTTTTCGTCAATCAGGACGGATACTTTGATTTCGGAAGTTGAAATCATTTGGATGTTGATGCCTTCTTCTGCGAGGGTGCGGAAGATTTTGGCGGCTACGCCGACGTGTGAACGCATGCCCAAGCCGACTGCGGAGACTTTGCATACGGTGTCGTCGCCGTCGATGTAAGCGGCGCCGATGCTGTCTTGGCGTTGTTGCAGGAGTTCGATGGTTTGTTTGTAGTCGCCGCGTGGAACGGTGAAGGAGAAGTCGGTTGTGCCTTCGCTGCCGACATTTTGGATGATCATGTCGACTTCGATGTTGGCATCGGCAACTGCGCCGAGGATTTGGTAGGCAACGCCGGGTTTGTCGGGTACGCCGCGTACGTTGATGCGGGCTTGGTTTTTGTCAAATGCGATACCGGTTACGGCTGCTCTTTCCATGTTGTCGTCCTCTTCAAAGGTAATCAGGGTGCCGTCGCCGCCATCTTGCAGGCTGCTAAGTACGCGCAGGCGCACTTTGTATTTTCCGGCGAATTCTACGGAGCGGATTTGTAAAACTTTTGAGCCGAGGCTGGCCAATTCGATCATTTCTTCGAATGTGATCGTGTCCATGCGGCGTGCTTCGGGTACGACGCGCGGGTCGGTGGTGTAAACGCCGTCCACGTCGGTATAAATTTGGCATTCGTCGGCTTTGAGGGCTGCAGCGATGGCAACGGCGGAGGTGTCCGAACCGCCACGGCCGAGGGTTGAGATATTGCCTTCGCTGCTGATGCCTTGGAAACCGGCTACGATAACGACTTTACCGGCGGCCAAATCGGCACGCATTCTTTCGTCGTCGATGTTTTCGATGCGGGCTTTGGTGTGGGAAGTGTCGGTTTTGAGGGCAACCTGCCAGCCGGTGTAGCTTTTGGCGTCAACGCCAATGTCTTTCAGGGCCATGGCCAGCAGGCCGATGGTCACTTGTTCGCCGGTAGCGAGAACGACGTCGAGTTCGCGCGGATCGGGATGCTCTTGCATTTCGTGCGCCAGTGCGACCAGTCGGTTGGTTTCGCCGCTCATGGCGGATACGACGACTACGATGTCGTGTCCTTCGGCGCGGGCTTTGGCGACACGTTTGGCTACGTTTTTGATGCGTTCGGGCGAGCCTACTGATGTGCCGCCGTATTTATGTACGATTAACGCCATGTTTCGTGCTTTCTTGTGGGGGTTGTCGGGCAGCTTGGTTTGCTGGAAAAAGGGTTATTATTACTATTTTTTACATGGAATTCAAGGATAGAACGCGCTTTTTTGAGTAAATACGCATAAAGGGGTTTGGTTAAAAAAGGCCGTCTGAAAGTTTTCAGACGGCCTTGCTGCTTATCGGGCTAAAAGGGCGGCCTGCTGGTGTTGAACCAATTCGGCAATGCCTTTATGCGCGAGGGCAATGAGTTTGCCCAATTCTTCGATGCTGAACGGTGCGCCTTCGGCCGTACCTTGGATTTCGATTATTTTGCCGGACGCGGTCATGATGATGTTGACGTCGCTGTCGCAGCCTGAATCTTCAGGATAGTCCAAGTCTAAAAGCGGTACACCGCCCACCACGCCGGCGGACACGGCGGCAACCGCTTCACGGATTGGGTTTTCGCTGATAAGGCCGTCTGAAAGCAGTTTGTCCACGGCGATTTGCAGGGCAACGTAGGCGCCGGTAATGGAGGCGGTACGCGTGCCGCCGTCGGCTTGGATAACGTCGCAGTCAATCAGGATTTGGCGTTCGCCGAGTTTTTCCATATCGACGACGGCGCGCAGCGAGCGGCCGATCAGGCGTTGGATTTCTTGTGTGCGTCCGGATTGTTTGCCCGCGGCGGCCTCGCGGCGCATACGGGAGGCGGTGGAAGCCGGCAACATACCGTATTCGGCCGTTACCCAGCCTTGTTCTTTACCGCGCAGGAACGGTGGGACATTTTCGTCGATAGAGGCGGTGCAAATCACTTTGGTGTTGCCGCACTCGATGAGGCAGGAGCCGTCGGCGTGGGGGAGGAAGTTTGGGGTAATTTTGATATTGCGCAGGCTGTCGGCGGTGCGGCCGGTGCGGGTGTAGTCGCTCATGATGATCCTTTTGGGCGGAATGAAAAATAGGTTGCCTTGAATTATAGAGGAATTTGGCAGCAAAGGCCGTCTGAAAATCGTCGGTCGGGTGTGTTATAGTGTCTATACTTTCACTCGTATTTGGAAACGGAGTAAAACCATGGCTACAAGACGAACTATTCAAATCCACAGCATGACCGGCTTTGCCAATGCCGCAGGCGAATGCGGCGGCAAGCGGATTAATTTGGAAATCCGCGCAGTCAACCATCGTTATTTGGATGTCCAATTCCGTATGCCGGAAGAGTTGCGCTATTTGGAAGGCGCATTGCGCGAACAGATTGCCGCGGCCGTGGCGCGCGGTAAACTGGAATGCCGTGTTCAGCTGCAAGATGCCTCCTCGGGCGGACAGACTTTGGAAGTCAATCAGGATTTAGTCGCACAACTGGCGCATTTGAACAAAGAATGGCGCAAGGAACACAATTTCGGCAAGCTGAGCGTGGCCGACGTTTTGCGTTTCCCCGGCGTTTTGGCAGGTCAGAGCGAAGACTCTGAGGCCTTGGCGAAAGGTGTTAAAGATTTATTGACCAGCGCGTTGAAAGAGTTTACCGCCGCCCGCAAACGCGAGGGCAAAAAACTGGGCGAACATTTATTGCAACGTCTGACCGCTATGGAAGAGATTGTGGACGCTTTGAACGAGCTGTTCCCAAGCCTGCTGCAAGCGCATATGGACAAAGTCAAAACCCGTTTGGCAGAAGCTGTCGGCAATATCGACAACGACCGTCTGCAACAGGAATTTGCTTTGTTTATTCAAAAATCCGATGTGGATGAAGAATTCAGCCGTTTGCGCACCCATATCGCCGAAGTACGCCGTATCGTTACCGAAGGCAAGGGCAGCGCAGGCAAACGCTTGGATTTTCTGATGCAGGAACTCAACCGCGAGGCCAACACATTGGGCAGCAAAGCCATCGCGGCTGAATGTACACAAGCTTCGGTTGAACTGAAAGTCTTAATCGAGCAAATGCGCGAACAGGTTCAAAATATCGAATAAATTGATAATGAACAGATAAAACAAGGCCGTCTGAAAAGTTTCAGACGGCCTTTGTGTTGATATTGGGTGGAGTCAGTGTGGTTTGTTTTTAAACATTATTGGATGATGGATTTCCTGTTTCGTTACTGTAATTGCGCATAAGAGTTAACATGTGTTAAATTATGGCAATTATTGTCATGATAAAAACATACAAAGGAGTAAAAATATGAACTTTCTGACCGCTATCAGTCGGCAAATGACCCGCTTCACCGCCCTGATTATCGTCCTTGCCTCCATCATCGCCTTTATTGAGCCTGCCACTTTTTCATGGGTAAAAGGCGATACGCAAGTCGTCGTACTCGGCATTATCATGCTGGGTATGGGCATGACTTTGGGCAAAGAAGATTATCAAATTCTGGCGCAACGTCCGCTCGATATTTTTATCGGCGCAATCGCCCAATACACGATTATGCCCCTGCTTGCCATCGGCATTGCCAAAGCCTTTGACCTTTCGCCCGGATTGACGCTAGGTCTGATTTTGGTCGGTACCTGCCCGGGCGGTGTTTCGTCCAATATCATGAGTTTTTTGGCTAAAGGCGATGTTGCCTTTTCGGTCGGCATGACCACGGTTTCCACCGTCCTCGCGCCTGTGATGACGCCGCTGTGGATGACTTATTTGGTCGGACAAACCGTCGAAATGGACGGCTGGGGTATGTTCAAATTTATGCTGCTCGTTACCCTGTTGCCTGTCGTTATCGGCTCTACCGCCAATATCTTGCTGCATAAAAAACATTGGTTTGAAGACGTGCGCGCGATTATGCCTGCCGTTGCCGTTGTCGCGTTTGCCTGTATCGTCGGCGGCGTTGCTGCCGTTCACGGCCACCGTTTCGCTGAATCCGCCTTTGTTATGGTACTCGCCATCGCTGCCCACAACATCGGTGGCTACATCCTCGGCTATTACAGCGGCGCACTGACCGGCATGAACACCGCCAAAAAACGCACCCTTGCCATCGAAGTCGGTGTACAAAATGCCGGACTTGCCACCGGTTTGAGTGCTAAATTCTTCCCCGGTAATGCCGAGTCTGCCGTTGCCGCCGCCGTTGCCTGCGTTTGGCACTCTGTGTCAGGAACGATTTTGGGCAACTTGTTTGCCTGGTGGGACAAGCGTAAGCAATAAGCTGTAAACATTGCCAGATAACAAAAGGCCGTCTGAAATATTTCAGACGGCCTTTTGATTGCTTTTTATCAATGCGCTTTATGTGTCGTGCTGTACACGATTTTGTCCGTTAAAGCCATGGCGAGGGCGGAAATCAGGAAGCAGATGTGGGTAATACATTGCCACATGATTTGTTTTTCCGACAGATTGGCGGCGTTGAGGAAGGTTTGCAGCAGATGGATGGAGGAAATGCTGATGATGGACATCGACAGCTTAACCTTCAAAACCGAAGCATTGACATGACTGAGCCATTCGGGCTGGTCGGGATGTTCGTCAACATGGAGGCGGGAAACGAAGGTCTCGTAGCCGCCGACAATGACCATGGTCAACAGGTTGGCAATCATCACGACATCAATCAGGTTCAATACGGCGATCATGATGGTGTTTTCATCCATGATGCTGAAATTGGATACCAAGTGCCACAATGATTTGAGGAACTTACAGGCATAAATGACTTGGGCGATAATCAAGCCTATATAAATCGGCAGTTGCAGCCAGTGGCTGGCGAAAATGAAATGCGCGAAGATGCCCATTCGATCGTGGGCTGTGCGTTTGGTCGGGGTGGAATGTTCCATAAAATGTGTTGTGTGTAGGAAAGATAAGGGGCGGCATTTTAATGGAAAAGTTTTTAAGCTGCAATTTGAGTGGTTGAATTTAAAAAGAAAGGCCGTCTGAAAACAGGATATTGTTTCTTGTTTTCAGACGGCCTTGTAGGTTGTCAGGATAGGCAAATACGCGCAAAATCGCTTTGCTTTTTAGAGATGGACATTATGCTTGCAGATTTGTTTTTTTATTATCTGGTGTTGGTCGGCTTTGCCGCAGGGCTGATGGATGCAGCGGTTGGCGGCGGCGGGTTGTTGCAGATTCCCGGATTGTTCAACCTATTGCCAAACGCAACGCCTGTGGCCTCGGTGATGGGTGTCAATAAATTTGCTTCCTGCTGCGGAACGTTGACCGCGACGGGGCAATATCTGCGCCGAATCCCCGTACCGTGGAAAATGCTGCTACCTGCCGCGGCGTTGGCATTTGCCGCTTCATATTTGGGCGCGAAAACGGTGGTATATTTCCCTGTGCAATACATGAAACCGGCAATGTTGGTCATCATGATTGCCATGTGCCTGTACACTTTTTTGAAAAAAGACTTGGGGCAGACGGTGCGCACTGAAAAGCTGACGCGCCGCGAAACTTTATGGGGCTTATTTTTCGGCGCGTTAATCGGGTTTTACGACGGCGTGTTCGGGCCGGGAACGGGCAGCTTGCTGGCTTTTGTGTTCGTCCGCTTTTACGGCTACGATTTTCTGGCGGCGAATGCCTCGGCAAAGGTCATCAATTGGACGATTAAAAATGGAATGTTATTACGGTAAATGATTTGAGACGTTCTAACAACTGGAAAAAACGATTCATGAGTACATTCATTATTACAACCATGAGCGCATTCAGGGGAAACTAAAAGGACTGAGCTCTGTGAATTACAGAACTCAGTCCTTGAACTAAATCAGTCTAACTTTTGGGGTCAGATCATTTTACGGAGCTTTTTTTGTTGTGTGCTTTAAGCCATTTTTGCATTTGTTCAATTTCCGCTTGTTGTGCGTTAATAATATCCTCAGCAAGCTTACGCATCTCAGGATCCTTTCCGTATTTTAATTCAACTTCCGCCATTTTTACTGCGCCAATATGGTGTGGCAACATACCTGCTGCAAAAGCAACATCAGGATCTTTATATTGCGCAGCTGCCATCATGTCTTGATTCATTTGATTCATACCTTGCATTAATTCTTGTTGCATTGCAGAATCTGTCGACATTGGCATATTCATGTGTGCTTGATGCGGTTGTTCATTAGCTTGGGCATAATTTGAAATTGCAACAGCGCTAAGTGTGATAAAAGTCATAAGTTTTTTCATATTTTTCGCCTATGTGATAACTGAAGGAGCACAAATTATAAACTTTGACCTAAAGTTAAAGTCAACATTTATTCCGAAAATGTTTGGTGAGGTGCTAAAAGCTAAAATAAGACAATATTTGAGCTGCGTTACGGATTTATGTTGCTGCTGTGCCTGACCATTGGGAAGTTTGCTTGGGATTTATTGGGTTGATATCGAATGAAAAAAAGGCCGTCTGAAAGTTTCAGACGGCCTTTGTGTTTTACAGTTTAACCGAATGCTCGCGTGTTTCGTGGAACACGATATCCGGCCAGCGTTCTTGCGTCAGGTTCAGGTTGACGCGGTTAGGCGCGAGGTAGGCGAGGTTGCCGCCTGCGTCTATCGAAAGGTTGCCTGCGTTGGCTTTTTCAAATTCCGCCAGCTTTTTCTTGTCTTCGCACGATACCCAGCGTGCCGACCAGATGGATGTGCTGTCGAACACGGCTTCTACGCCGTATTCGTTGGCCAGTCGCGAGGTAACGACTTCAAACTGCAACACGCCGACTGCGCCCAAAATCAAATCTGCGCCGCTCATCGGCTTGAAGACCTGCACCGCGCCTTCTTCGCCAAGCTGTTGCAAGCCTTTTTGCAGTTGTTTGATTTTCAGTGGGTTTTTGATGCGGACGCTGCGGAACAGTTCGGGCGCAAAGAATGGGATGCCGGTGAACGCCAGTTGTTCGCCTTCGGAGAAGCTGTCGCCGATTTGGATGTTGCCGTGGTTCGGGATACCGATGATGTCGCCGGCGTAGGCTTCTTCCACCAGCTCACGGTCGTGCGACATGAAGGTTACCACGCTGGAGGCGGCGATTTCGCGGTTGATACGCAGGTGTTTCATCTTCATGCCGCGCTCAAATTTACCGGAGCAGACGCGCAAGAAGGCGATACGGTCGCGGTGTTTTGGGTCCATATTGGCTTGGATTTTGAAGATAAATCCGGAGAATTTTGGCTCGTCAGGCTCGACCATGCGCACGGTTGCGTCGCGCGGTTTCGGCGAAGGCGCCCAGTCAATCAATGAATTGAGGATTTCCTGAATACCGAAGTTGTTAATCGCCGAACCGAAGAACACGGGCGTGAGTTCGCCGGCGAGGAATTCGTCGAGATTAAACTCGTTGGAAGCGGCCTGCACCAATTCGATTTCGTCGCGCAACTGTTGGATTTCCAATGGAAAGCGTTGTTCCAATTCGGGATTATCGATGCCTTTGATGATGTCGAACTCGTGCGGCAGGCGCTCGCCGCCTGCGTCGAAGAGATAGATTTCATCGTTCAGGATGTGGTACACGCCCTTGAAGTTTTTGCCCATGCCGATCGGCCAGGTTACGGGCGCGCAGCGGATTTGTAGGATGTTTTCCACTTCGTCCAGCAATTCCAACGAATCGCGTACTTCGCGGTCGTATTTGTTCATGAACGTGACAATCGGCGTATTGCGCAGGCGGCAGACGTTCAAGAGTTTGATGGTTTGCGCTTCCACGCCTTTTGCCGCGTCGATGACCATCAAGGCGCTGTCCACAGCGGTCAATACGCGGTAGGTATCTTCGGAGAAGTCTTGGTGTCCCGGCGTATCCAAGAGGTTGACGGTGTGGTCTTTGTAGTCGAACTGCATCACGGACGAAGCCACGGAAATGCCGCGCTGCTTCTCGATGTCCATCCAGTCGGAGGTAGCGAATTTGCCGGTTTTCTTACCTTTTACCGTACCCGCGCTTTGAATCGCACCTGAAAACAGCAGCAGTTTTTCGGTCAACGTGGTTTTACCCGCGTCAGGGTGGGAGATGATGGCAAACGTGCGTCGGCGGCGCACTTGGTCGAGGATTTCTTGGGACATGGTTTTCTTTGCAAAAAGGTTCAGGCCGTTTTTTCAGACGGCCTGAAGGATATGGGTGTTGGAAAACAGGCTAAAATAAGGGCGTGTGCAACACGCCCCGCAATAGATTGAAAGATGCGGAATTGTACAAAAAAATGCTTGATAATTCAATGTTTGTACCAAAACAAAGGCCGTCTGAAAAGTTTCAGACGGCCTTTGTTTATGAATCGATGATTAAATATCCATCGGTTTCCATTCTGCGCCTTTTACCGGCGGCAGCCATGATTGCGTACCGCTGGAGGCAAATCCCCACAAGGTGTCGGGGAGGCCGTAATGGTCGGCGCGCGTCGGGTCGAGTTGGGTTTCGATTTCATCTTCGCGGTCTTCACGGATTTGCGTGGCGATGTGCGGATTAATCATCACGGTTTTGCCCAATGCGATAAATTCTGCCCAGCCGGTTTCATAGGCGGCCAAAATTTGGTCGGCGGTAAACAGGTTGCCCACGCCGATAAGCGGCAGTTTGCCGTTGATGCGTTCGTGGATAAACTGCATGCGGGTTTGCGCGGTATCGCCGCCACGACGGATTTTTTTATCAAATTCCCACAAGGAAACGTGCAGATATTGCAGCGGTTTTTGTACCAATGCGTCAATCAATGCGCCGGTTTCGGTCATGGTTAAGCCGTCGTCGCCCGGTTCTTCAGGGGAGAAGCGGTAGCCGATAATGAAGTCGTTGCGCTGGTGTTTTTCACGGACGGCAACTACGGCATCGATAACGGCCAGCGGGAAGCGCATTCTGTTTTCCAAGCTGCCGCCCCATTGGTCGTTGCGGCGGTTGCTTTGGGCAGAGTAAAACTGTTGGATCAGATAGCCGTTCGCACCGTGGATTTCCACGCCGTCAAAACCGGCACGAAGCGCCAAATCGGCGGCTTGCGCATAAGAGGCGATGAGTGCTTCGACTTCTTTTGCTGTCGTTTCGCGTGCGTGTTCGGCTTCGCTGGCGGAAGCGCTGATTTTGTCGAGACCGTCCAAAAGGTCATCAATGGCTTTGGAGCCGCCGTGATGGATTTGCAAAATCGCTTTTGCGCCTTGCTGTTGCAGGATTTGTGCGGTTTCTTTCAGGCTGTCGAGGCAGTGTTCGCCTGTGGCTTCAGGTTGGCCGTGAAAGGCTTTGCCGTCTTTTTGAACCAAAGTGGCGGCAGTGATAAACATGCCCATATCGCTTGCGCGGTTGCTGAGGAAGGTACGCTCTTGGTCGCTGATTAAACCGTCGGTTTGTGAGCCGAAATGGGTCATGGGGGCGACGACAAGGCGGTTTTTGATGGTTACGCCGTTATTGAGGGTGTATGTTTGAAAGAGTGGGGCGTATTTTGGATTCATGAGATTTTGCTCTTGATAAGTGAATGGTTGGCAGAGAATTGGGTCATTCGGGAATTTATCAAGTAAACAGGCCGTCTGAAAAGTTTCAGACGGCCTGTCTATTCTTTAAACCTTAGGATTAAAGATTAGGGTTGACAATGATTTTTACTGCGGATTCGTTGTTGTGGATCAGGCGCTCGAAGCCTTCGGAAATCAATTCGTCCAGTTTGATGCGTTGGGTGATGAAAGGCTCAAGGTTGATTTTGCCTTCTTCAACCAATTTGATGGTTTCTGCGTGGTCGTTGCAGTAGGCGATGGTGCCGCGCACGTCCAACTCTTTCATCACAACGCTGTGGACGTTGATGGTAGCGGGGTGGCTCCAAATGGATACGATGACGACTTTCGCAGTCGGACGGCATGCTTCGACCATGGTGTCCAGTACTTTGTTGACGCTGGTGCATTCGAATGCAACGTCTACGCCTTCGCCGTTGGTCAGTTTTTTCACTTCTTCAACGACATCGACTTCGGATGGGTCGAGGATGTAGTCGGCCACGCCGGCTTCGCGTGCTTTGTCTTTACGTGCTTTGCTCAATTCGGTGATGATGACTTTGATGCCTTTGGCTTTCAGTACGGCAGCCAACAGCAAACCGATTGGGCCTGCACCGCCAACCAATGCGACATCGCCTTCTTTCGCACCACTGCGTACATAAGCATGGTGGCCGACAGACAGAGGCTCAATCAAAGCAGCTTGGTCCAATGGGATTTTGTCGGAAATAGGGTGTACCCAACGGCGTTTAACGGCAATTTTTTCAGACAAGCCACCACCGCAGCCACCCAAGCCGATGAAGTTCATGTCTTTGGAGAGGTGGTAGTTGCTGCCTTCGCCGGTCGGTACGTCGTCGCGGATGATGTAGGGTTCAACGACAACGTGTTGGCCGACTTTGATGTCGTCCACGCCTTCGCCTACGGCATAAACTACGCCGGAGAACTCGTGACCCATGGTTACAGGGGCAGACTCGCCAGAGATTGGGTGCGGATGACCGCAAGGCGGAATGAAAATCGGGCCTTCCATGAATTCGTGCAGGTCGGTACCGCAGATACCGCACCACGCAACATTGATGCCGACAGTACCCGGAGCTACGGTTGGCTCGGGAATGTCTTCGATGCGGATGTCGCCTTTGTTGTAAAAACGTGCTGCTTTCATTGTAACGCTCCTTTTTTTAAGTGGAGGCCGTCTGAAAAAGACGGTCAATTGGGGAAAGGGAAGCAGTGTGGCGTGTGAAATGTTTTTATTGATATGTTTTATGCCTGTTATTTTACTACTGGTAATATGGAAATGGTTTGTCTTTGCTCAAATTAAAGTTTGTAAATGAAAAAAAAAGGCCGTCTGAAATGGATAATCTGTTTTCAGACGGCCTGGGGCAATAGTTTGAATGCGTTATGGTGTAGGATTATTACTTTTGCCGCGCTTCAGATGCTTTTGGTAGGCGATGACGTAGTCGGCCTTGCTTAAGCCTGCCAATACGCGGATGTGGGCGGCGGCAGATTTAGACATGGATTCCAAGGTATATCCGCCCTCCAGCACGGAAACGATACGTCCTTGACAGCTTGCTGTTGCTTGGACGATTTTGTGTGTCAGCCAGGCAAAATCGGCTTCATGCAGGTTCAGACGGCCTGTTTCGTCTTGTTTGTGCCCGTCAAAACCGGCTGAAAGCAACACCAACTCGGGGCGGAAGGCCGTGAGCTTGGGCAGCCATTGTTCGCGGATGGTCGTGCGGAAGATACGGCTGCCTGTGCCCGGTTTGAGGGGCGTATGCAGCATATTCTTATTGCCGGCGTATTGTTCCGCCTGAGGGAAGGGAAAGATGTCGGTTTCAAACAGGTTGAAAAACATCACGCGCGGATCGTCTTGGAGAATCTCCGCCGTACCGTCGCCGAAGTGGACGTCGAAATCGATGACGGCGATGCGTTGCAAGCGGTATTGGGCAATGGCGTACATCACGCCGGCGGCAACGTTGTTGATCAGGCAAAATCCGCCGGCGCTGTTGCTGTGGGCATGGTGGCCGGGGGGGCGGATGGCGCAAAAAGCATGCCAGGCCTTTTTGTTCATCACCATATCGACTGCTTTGACAACGGCTCCGGCCGCAAAACGGGCGGCTTGGAGGGAGTCGTGGCAGATGACGGTATCGTCGTCGATACGGTGGATTTTACCGGGGAGCGGCTGGGCGGATTCCAACTCGTGCAGATAGTTGCGCGAGTGGACCAATGCCAGTTGTGCATCTTTAATTTCGGGTGCTTCAGCGGTTTGCAGATGACGCCAAATGCCTTCCTTTTTTAAGGCGGATTGAATGGCGCTGATGCGTTCTGGCTTGTCGGGGTGGTTGGTGCCTGGCTGGTGCTGCAGAAATATCGGATGGGAAATCCATACGGTGCGGGCATTTTTGCCAAGTAGTCGACGCAGCAGGGTACGCACGCGCCAAATGATTTTTTTAAGCATGGAAAGTGTGTATCGAACGAGTCGCACGGACTGCTAAATATGGTTAATAAATACGGAAATGCTTGGAAATTTTTCAGACGGCCTTTAGAATAGCTCAATTTTACAGTCCGACCAACTGCGTTTTGGGCTGTATGCAGTTTTTTACTTAATCTAAAACTTGAAAGAACGGATATATTATGAATCAAGCAGTGTCCCAATTGGTCCCTTTCGTACTGATTATGGTTTTTGCCTACTTCTTGCTCATACGCCCTCAAAACAAGAAATTCAAGGAACACCAAGCCGTGCTTGCCACTTTGAAAGTCGGTGATAAGGTTGTTTTGGCAGCAGGTTTCAGAGGTCGTATTACCAAAGTCGGCGAACAGTTTTTTACCGTGGACATCGGTCAAGGTGCGAAAATCGAAGTGGAAGTTGAGCGCAACGCGATTGCCGCGAAAGCCGAATAATCCGTTTTTTTGCAAAAAGCCGCCTCATTTTCCGAGCGCGGCTGTTTGCCTTTATAAATAAAGCAAAGGTTTACCATGAATCGTTATCCTTTATGGAAATACCTGCTGATTGCGTTCACGATTGTGGTTGCGGCTGTTTACTCGCTGCCCAACCTTTTCGGTGAAACGCCTGCCGTACAGGTATCGACCAACCGACAAGCCATCGTGATCAACGATCAAACCCAGTCTAAAGTGGATGCCGCGCTGAAACAGGCAGGTATTCAGACTGATGGTATGTTCATCGTCGACAACTCGCTGAAAGTGCGTCTCAAAGATACCGAAACGCAATTGAAAGCGCGCGACGTCATCGAAAATACTTTGGGTGAGGGCTATATTACCGCGCTCAACCTGTTGGCAGACAGCCCTGAGTGGATGGCAAAAATCAAAGCCAATCCGATGTTCCTGGGTCTGGACTTGCGCGGCGGCGTGCATTTCACCATGCAGGTGGACATGAAAGCCGCGATGCAGAAAACGTTTGAACGTTATTCCGGCGATATCCGCCGAGAATTGCGCCGCGAAAAAATCCGTACCGGTACAGTGCATCAGACTGAAAACGGTCTGACCGTGCCTTTGCAAGATGCTGCCGATGTACAAAAAGCCTTGCCTCAGTTGCAAAAATTGTTCCCTGAAGCCACGCTGCTGCCGGACGGGAACAATATCGTGCTGACTTTGTCTGAAGAGGCAATCAATAAAGTACGTTCTGATGCAGTTAAACAAAACATCAATACGTTGCACAACCGTGTGAACGAATTGGGCGTAGCCGAACCGGTTATCCAACAATCCGGCCTTGACCGCATTGTCGTACAGCTGCCGGGCGTACAAGATACTGCCAAAGCCAAAGACATTATCGGTCGTACTGCGACTTTGGAAGTGCGTATGGTGGAAGACGATCCGATCAAACTGCAAGAAGCTTTGAACGGCAATGTGCCGACCGGTTACGAATTGCTGTCAAGCGGTGGCGATCATCCGGAAACTATCTTGGTCAACAAACAAGTTGAACTAACCGGCGACAACATCAACGATGCGCAACCTAGCTTTGACCAAATGGGCGCGCCTGCCGTGAGCCTGAGCCTGGATAGTGCGGGCGGCAGCATTTTTGGCGAATTGACTTCGGCCAATGTGGGTAAACGTATGGCTATGGTGTTGATCGACCAAGGTAAATCCGAAGTCGTGACCGCGCCTGTCATCCGAGCCGCCATTACCGGTGGCCGCGTGGAGATTTCCGGCAGCATGACGACAGCCGAAGCCAACGATACTTCATTGTTGCTGCGCGCCGGTTCGCTGGCCGCGCCGATGCAGATTGTCGAAGAACGTACCATCGGCCCGTCTTTGGGTAAAGAAAACATTGAAAAAGGTTTCCACTCTACCTTGTGGGGCTTTGCCGCTGTTGCTGCATTCATGGTGATTTACTATCGCTTGATGGGTTTCTTCTCTACCATTGCCTTGAGTACCAATATCTTGTTTTTGGTGGGTATTTTGTCTGCCATGCAGGCAACGCTGACCTTGCCGGGTATTGCCGCCTTGGCTTTGACCTTGGGTATGGCGATTGACTCCAACGTGTTGATTAATGAACGTATCCGTGAGGAACTGCGTGCCGGTGTCGTACCACAGCAGGCCATCAACCTCGGTTTCCAACACGCTTGGGCAACCATTGTCGACTCCAACTTGACCTCCCTGATTGCCGGTATCGCTTTGTTGGTATTCGGTTCCGGCCCGGTACGCGGTTTTGCGGTTGTACACTGTATCGGTATTCTGACTTCGATGTATTCATCCGTGGTCGTGTTCCGTGCTTTGGTCAACCTGTGGTACGGCCGTCGCCGCAAATTGCAAAATATTTCCATCGGTTCGGTATGGAAGCCGAAAGCTGAAATGGCAGAAGGCAAGGAGTAAAACATGGAATTATTTAAAATCAAACGTGATATTCCGTTTATGAGCTACGGCAAACTGACGACTTTTATTTCGTTGGTTACGTTTATCGCCGCCGTGTTCTTTTTGGTAACCAAAGGCCTGAATTTCTCCGTCGAATTTACAGGCGGTACGGTGATGGAAGTCCAATATCAGCAGGGCGTGGATGTGAATAAAACGCGCGAACGCCTCGATACGCTGAAAATGGGTGATGTACAGGTTCAGGCCTTGGGTACGAATAAACACATTATGATTCGCCTGCCGAACAAAGAAGGCGTAACGTCTGCACAGCTGTCCAACCAAGTGATGGATTTGCTGAAAAAAGACAACCCTGACGTTACCTTGCGCCAAGTCGAATTCATCGGCCCTCAGGTTGGTGAAGAATTGGTTACCAATGGTTTGATGGCATTGGGCTTCGTGGTGGCAGGTATTATTATTTACTTGTCCATGCGTTTTGAGTGGCGTTTTGCAGTATCCGCGATTATTGCGAATATGCACGATATCGTGATTATTCTCGGCTGTTTCGCCTTCTTCCAATGGGAATTCTCATTGACTGTCTTGGCAGGTATCTTGGCTGTTTTGGGTTATTCCGTAAACGAATCTGTGGTGGTATTTGACCGTATTCGCGAAAACTTCCGCAAGCCGCATATGCGCGGCCACACTGTGCCGGAAGTCATCGACAACGCGATTACTGCAACCATGAGCCGTACCATCATTACCCACGGTTCGACCGAGGCAATGGTTGTTTCTATGCTGGTGTTTGGCGGTGCAGCCTTGCACGGTTTCTCTATGGCGCTGACTATCGGTATCGTGTTCGGTATTTACTCTTCCGTATTGGTTGCCAGCCCGCTCTTGCTGATGTTTGGCTTGAGTCGTGAGAACATTGCCAAAGAAGTGAAGAAAAAAGAAGAAGTTGTAGTTTAATCGCTGCAATGCTGCGATAAAGGCCGTCTGAAAATTGATTGAATCAGTTTTCAGACGGCCTTTTGTATTTAAATTTCAGAATATTTTGTTTTAATGAAACAGGAGGGGATAAATGTGAAAGAAAAAGAAAAAATAGGAACAATATAATTTTGTGATGAATCAAGTTTATTGTCTGATATTCCCTTAATTGCTTGTCAGTCCCAATATTTTAAAACATAATACTTTTGCCCCCGATGCTGGAGTTTTACTACAAGTACATGATTTGCAAAAATCTGTCGGGTGTGCAGACCCTGCCAATCAACCTCAAAAAAGGAAGGCCAAGAATGAAAGTAACCAGTTTCGGCGAAGTGCTGTGGGACGATTTTCCAAACGGAAAGGTATTGGGTGGTGCACCCCTAAATGTTGCTGTCCGTTTGCAGTCTTTGGGTATCGATGCTGTCATCATCAGTCGTCGCGGCGATGATGCCGATGGCGAGGAATTGCTACGTCAAATTCAAAGTAAAAACGTCAATACTGATTATTTGCAGGTTTGTCACGAATGTGCGACCAGCTTGGTGAAAGTACACTTGGACAAGTCTGGCAGTGCGTCTTATGAGATTGTTTATCCTTGCGCGTGGGACAGGATTGCGGTTGATGATGCGGCAATCAAACGTGTGGCAGAATCAGATGCTTTCGTTTTTGGCAGCTTGGCAACCCGCGATGAAGTTTCGCGTAAAAGCTTGGCGGTTTTGCTGAAAGAAGCCAAATTCAAAATTTTTGACGTTAATCTGCGTAAGCCTCATTACGATATTGACCGCTTGCTTGAGACCATGAAACAGTCCGATATGGTCAAACTCAATGATGATGAGCTGTATGAGTTGGCTGCGGCTTACGGTTCTCCTTATCACAGTATCGAACAAAATATCGGCTACCTCGTTGAGCTGACCGGCGTCAAAATCTTGTGTGTGACTTTGGGTAGTCATGGCGCGGTTTTGTATAAGGACGGCGAGTTG
This sequence comes from Neisseria sp. HMSC065C04, assembly GCF_001815375.1. Classification (NCBI taxonomy): domain Bacteria; kingdom Pseudomonadati; phylum Pseudomonadota; class Betaproteobacteria; order Neisseriales; family Neisseriaceae; genus Neisseria; species Neisseria sp. HMSC065C04. The sequence continues at coordinate 181,253 of NZ_KV820396.1, read as the reverse complement.
TACCGTCATTGCGGTTTCCGCGTCAAAGTGGTGGATACTGTCGGCTCCGGCGACAGCTTTCTTGGTGGTTTGACTTACAAGCTGCTCAATAATGCGCCTCCTCAAGAAGCCATTGCTTTTGCTTGTGCGCTGGGTGCATTGGTGGCTTCACGTCATGGCGCGACGGCGGATATTTCTTTGGAAGAAGTTGAAGCGTTTATGAATCCTGCTTGATATTTTGACAAGAGACATAAAAAGGCCGTCTGAAAACCATTAAATCAGGTTTTTCAGACGGCCTTAGTATTTTCAGGCTTTACCAATAAGTTGTAAAACATTCTAAGTTGGTATTTTTCGGGCCGCTTCCTTCTTCGGTCGGCGAACCAATCATCATCAGGCCGATGATTTTGTCTTTGTCGGCACACTCAAATGCTTCGCGCAACAATGGGCTGTTGACCCACATGCCCGTAATCCAAACATTGTCGAAGCCTTGAGCAGAAGCAGCCAGTTGTAAAGCATAGGCGGCGCAGCCTGCAGTCAGCATTTGCTCCCATTCAGGTTTGGGTTTCGCCACTTCACGGTTTGGCGCAAATGTAACGCCAATAATCATAGGCGCCATGTTGCCGACGCGTTCGGCCTTTTTCATGGCATCATCACCGAAGTTGAGTTCGGTAACGGTCTTGCCCAAAAGCTCGCGGAAACGTTGTAAGCCGGCCTCGCTTTGAATTACAGTAAAGCGGTAAGGGCGCATATTGCCGTGATCAGGTACTTGTGTTGCCGCTTGCAGCATTTGTTCCAGTTGCTCGGCATTGGGTGCAGGAGCAGTCAGTTTTTTGGAAGAGCGACGAGTGGTGAGGAGATTTAAGGCATCCATTTTTATTCTTTCTTGTGAATTCGAATGAGAATAATTATATAGCAGAACGATAAATAAATCAGCAAAGGACTAAGGCCGTCTGAATTAAGGTTTCAGACGGCCTTTGAGTTTTACAGGATACCGTTGTTTTGTGTATTTTCAGTAATCAGTGCTTTGCTGATTTCATCGGCGGTATAGCTCTTACCGTTTCCGAATACAAAGCTGTCGACATTATTGTTGGTAATGTCATGGATGGTCAGGGTGTCGCCTGTATCTTTGATGGTTAAGACCCAATCATCGCCGGTTTTCAACTGTAAATCTTTCAGCGTCAGCCCTTCTTTGAAAAGGACTTGGGTATCGCTGCCACCATACGGATTAAAGGTGTCGTTGCCGCTGTTTCTGCCAAACATGATAACGGTGTTGTCGGCACCCGGGTCGGTAATGGTATCGTTGCCGCCGGCCGTATCAACGATGTTGATGCCTCGGCCCAAAGTAATGGTTTCATCGCTTCGGTTGCCCCTGTATTCGACAACAGAAGTGTAATGCGACAAATCTAAATCGCTGTTGTCGCTATCGGCGTGGATGGTGTGATTGAAGTTGTTGTACACATCACGGTTGAGTTCTTCAACGGGTTGGCCTGTGTATTGGACGATGTTTTTGTTGCCGATCATGTGCGGGATAGACAGTTTGAAGTGGTTGATCAGCTCGCCTGTGCTGTATGAGGTATTGCCGTCAAACTGAAACTCGGAAATCGCACCATAAATACCGCTTTGGTTTTTGATGGTTAAAACATCGTCCGTGCCTTTAATGCGGATATGCCAAGTATCGCCATCCAACAGGGGGGGGGATACAAATTGGTTGCTGTCGGGTATGTCGGCAATCCCGGTTTTGTCGTAACCTTTTTCAACGGTAATTTCGAGGTCGTCAAGGGTAATGCCGCCGGTAAATTTAACGACATTAGCGTTGAGTCTGTGTAGGCTTGCCTCGCTATCAAAACCGAAGTTGTAGTCGAAAATGGTGTCGTGGCCGTAACCTTTTCCGAAAACATAGGTGTCGTTGTGTTCTCCGCCTTCCAGATAATCATTGCCTGCGCCGCCGTCGAGTAAGTCGGTGCCTACATGGGCATAGAGTTTGTCGTTACCGTTGCCACCATAGAATTTATCGTCGGAAGCAGGTTCGTTGCCGTAATAGGTTTCGCTGTGTTCGCGTAAGATGTCATCTCCGTCGTGGCCATAGAGGGTGTCATGGCCGTCGTTGCCAGCGTCAATTTCATTGTCGGCTGCATTACCATGCAAAGTGTCGTCGCCGTTTGTGCCGGCAAATTTAATGGTTTCGGCTTTCACTGGTTGGAAGGCCTGTTGGAACTGCGCGGCAGTGTAGGTTTGGTCGTTGAACTGGAAACGGTCGATGGAAATACTGCCATCCGCGCCGATTTGGTTTTGAATCAGGGCTGAACCTTGTTCCGAAGTAATTTCCCAGCTTTGGCTGCCATCATCGTTATGGATGGTCTTCAAGTTGAGCTTGGCATTGTTCAGGCCGTCTGAAAACTTGAGGGTATTGATGCCTTGGTTGTCGATAATGGTATCGTTGTTGCCGTAGATATAGGTATCGTTTCCGGCGCCGCCTTTCAGAATGTCTTTCCCCTTGCCGCCCACCAAAACATCGTTGCCTGCATCACCGTTGATGAGATCGTTACCGTCGCCGCCATCTAGATAGTCGTTGCCGTCGCCGCCGTTTAGGTTGTCGTTGCCACCCATGCCGTAAACGGTATCATCACCGCGTCCGCTGTTGAGGCGGTTGCGGCCTTCGTTACCGGTCAGGATGTTATTGCTGTTGTTGCCGGCAGCAAAAATATTGGCCGAGCCGGTCAAGGTAACATTTTCGACATGGGTAGCGGCAGTATGGGAAATGCTGCTGAATACGGTGTCTTCGCCGCCGTCAGCCTGTTCAATCACCACGTCTTTGACATCATCAATGTAGTAAGTGTCATTGCCATCCCCACCTTCCATAATGTCGGCACCGGCTTTGCCGTCGATAATATCGTCGCCGGATGTGCCGATCAGGTGGTCATTGTCGTCGCTGCCATCGATGGTCTTACCGCTTTCGGTATGCTCTGTCAGGGAAATATCAAAATATTTGGCAAAGCTGTTTACATCCAGTTTTTGTGTGCCGATGATGAATTGGGAGACTGCCGGTGTTGTACCGTTTTGAGTGTATTGGTTTTTGATGGTTAAAACGGCGTTGCTGTTTTTCACGGCAATCAGCCAGTCATGACCGCCGGTTTCATTGTTTCGGACTTCAACGGTTAAATCGTTAAGGCTCAGGTCAGTATGGAAGCGGATGCTGTTGTGGCCTTGGTTGTCGATGATGGTGTCTTGCTCGCTTTTGGCAGAGAAAAGGTAGGTGTCGTCACCTTCGCCACCTTCAAGCACATCGTTGCCTGTTTCTCCGTTGAGGGTGTCATTGCCTGTTTCGCCGAAAAGACGGTCGTCGCCTTCGCCGCCGTTGATGAAATCGTTACCGCCACCGCCGTAAACGATGTCGTCTCCGCGGCCGCTGTTGAGGCGGTTGCGGCCTTCATTGCCGATGAGGATGTTGTTGCTGTTGTTGCCTGCACCGAAGATGTTGGCTGTACCCGTCAAAACAAGGTTTTCAACGTGGTTTGGAAGGGTATAGCTGACGTTGCTGTAAACCGTATCATCGCCACCATTTGGATTTTCAATGATTTTATCGTCGCTGCGGGTTACATAATAAACGTCATCTCCCGATGTACCTGTTGTTGCTTGTGCAATAGGGGATGGCTGTAATTGCTCTAAATGTCGTAATTCAAATTGCGCATTGCGGATGCGCATTGCTTTTTCGATTGTCATGATATTTTCTTTAGATATTGATGAGAGTAACAAGGAAGTAAACGTATCCGGCATATGACCGGTATTGCTTAATTTGTATTGTGTTTAGGCTGTATATACTAGTGCCGAAATTTGAGAAAAACAACAGAAACGTTAAGATATGACAATATATAGAGAGCCTTATCAGGCTTAGTTTGCCGTCTATTCTTTTGCCAAATGGCTTTGCCTTGTGCGGCTGTTTTGTTTCTTATATACCACACATCAATTTCAATAGTTTCAAACTATGAATGGTTGTAAAAAGGCCGTCTGAAAAATTAGAAGCAGGTTTCGCATTGCAAAACCTGCTTCTAATTTTTCAGACGGTCTGTCTGATTACAGAGTACGGGCAACTTCGACGATGTCGAAACATTCGAGTTGGTCGCCTTCCATAATCTCGTTGTAGCCTTTGAGCATCAGACCACACTCGAAGCCCATGCGGACTTCTTTGACGTCGTCTTTGTAGCGTTTCAAAGAAGATAGCTCGCCGGTATGGATAACCACGTTGTTGCGGATGAGGCGGACATGGGAATCGCGTTTGACCACCCCATCGGTAACCATACAGCCTGCAATATTACCGACTTTGGAAACGGAGATAACCTGACGGATTTCGACCGTGCCGGTTACTTGCTCTTTCTCTTCCGGAGAGAGCATACCGCTCATGGCGGCTTTCACGTCGTCGATGGCATCGTAAATGATGTTGTAGTAACGGATTTCCACGTTTTCATTCTCAGCCAGTTTGCGTGCGGAAGCATCTGCACGGACGTTAAAGCCGATGATGAATGCGCCGGAAGCGATGGCCAAGTTGACATCCGATTCGGTAATGCCGCCCACGCCGCTGTGCAACACGTTCACTTTCACTTCGTCGGTGGACAGTTTTTTCAGGCTGCCAGCCAAAGCTTCGTAAGAACCTTGTACGTCTGCTTTGATGATGACGGACAAGGATTGGGCTTGGTTTTCGCCCATGTTGTTGAACATGTTTTCCAGTTTTGCGGCCTGTTGTTTGGCTAAGCGCACGTCGCGGTATTTGCCTTGACGGAAGAGGGCGATTTCGCGCGCTTTTTTCTCGTCGGCCAATACCATTGCATCTTCGCCTGCGTTCGGTACATCGGACAAGCCGAGGATTTCGACAGGGATAGACGGGCCGGCTTCATTGATGGCTTTGCCGTTTTCGTCAACCATTGCACGGATTTTACCGAATGCAGTACCGGCCAGCAGCATATCGCCTTTTTTCAGTGTACCGCTTTGAACCAGCAATGTGGCAACCGCGCCGCGGCCTTTGTCCAAACGTGCCTCAACAATGATACCTTTGGCAGGTGCATCGACTGGGGCAGTCAGTTCCAAAACTTCGGCTTCGAGCAAGACGGCTTCGAGCAATGCATCGATGTTCAGGCCTTTTTTAGCGGAAACGTCGATAAACTGTACATCGCCGCCCCATTCGTCAGGCACGACTTCGTGCGCAGTCAGCTCTTGGCGGATACGCTCAGGGTTGGCGGCTTCTTTATCGATTTTGTTGACGGCAACCACAATTGGTACGCCGGCGGCTTTAGCGTGGGCAATTGCCTCGATGGTTTGCGGCATCACGCCGTCGTCGGCGGCAACCACGAGGATCACGATATCGGTTGCTTTCGCACCGCGCGCACGCATTGCGGTAAACGCTTCGTGACCCGGAGTATCCAAGAAAGTAATCACGCCACGAGGGGTTTCAACGTGGTATGCGCCGATGTGTTGGGTAATGCCGCCAGCTTCGCCTTGTACCACTTTGGCACGGCGGATGTAGTCCAGCAGGGAAGTTTTACCGTGGTCAACGTGACCCATTACGGTTACAACTGGCGGACGTGGCAATGCTTCGGCTTCTACTGCTTCAACGCCTTCATCCAAGAATGCTTCAGGATCGTCGGCTGCGGCAGGTTTGCCGATGTGGCCGAGTTCTTCCACCACAATCAGGGCGGTGTCTTGGTCGATAGATTGGTTGATGGTTACCATCATGCCCATTTTCATCAGGGCTTTCACCACTTCGACGCCTTTAACGGCCATTTTGTGTGCCAAGTCGGCAACGGTAATGGTTTCAGGTACCAAAACTTCGTGTACGACAGGTTCGGTCGGCGCTTGGAAGGCGTGTTGGTTTGGCTCAAGTTTGAGTTTTTTGCCTTTTTTGCCGCCGCGTACGCGTTCGTCGTCGCCATTGCGTGCATTGTTGCGGTCACGGCCGCCTTTGCCGCCTTTGCCTTTGGCGTTGCGGCCTTGGTTCTCTTCATCACGGTCACGACGGTCTTCTTTTTTACCGCGCGTGTGTTCGGATTTGCCTTCGCCGGATGCTGCTTTGGCTTTCTCGGCAGGTTTATTGCGTTCGCCTGATTTGGCTTCTTTCGTAGGTTTTGAGTCTTGATCGGCCTGTTGTTTCATGGCTTCGCGGCGTGCTTGACGCTCTTGTTTTTCTTTCAACAAGGCTTCTTGATGCGCACGCAGGGCGGCGGCACGACGGGCCTCTTCATCGCGTTGAGCCTGTTCTTCCACGCTGACGATAGGTTGCGGTACGGCAGGAGCGGCAGGGTTGGCTGCCTTTTTCGCTTCTTTGCCTTTGCTGCCTTTGTCTTGTTTGGCTTTGGCAGGTTTTTTGGCTTCAACGGATTTTTCAGACGGCTTGTTGTCTGCTTTAGCCTCAACTTTTGCTTCGGCCTTAGCTTCTACGGCTTCAACCGGTTTGGCTTCTTCTTTTTTGGCTTCGGCAGGTTTGCCTTCCGCTTTTGGTGCGGTTTTGGCTGCTTTCAGTCTGGCTGCTTCGGCCTCTGCTTTGGCACGGGCTTCGGCTTTGGCGGCAGCTTCTGCTTCAGCTTTGGCTTTTTCTTCGGCAGCTTGGGAGGCTGCTTTTTCTGCTTCGGCTTTTTGGTTTTCCGCTGCTACTTTGGCTTTGGCTTCCGCTGCCAATTCTTCGGAAGAAGGAATAGTAACGGCACGGCTGCGGCGGCGTGTTTCTACTTTTACGCCGTCAACGGTGCTGACTTCGGTTTTTTTGCGGCGGATGCTGATGGTGCCGCTGTTGCTGCCGTTTTTCTTTTGCAGGTAAGCAGTCAACAGTTGTTTGTCGTCAGTGGTTATGCTGTCATTACCGCTGTTTTTATTGACCCCGGCTTCTTTCAATTGTTTAAGCAAATCATCGACGGGGCGGTTTAGTTCGGCGGCAAATTGCGCTACGGTTGTATTACTCATTCAGTACCCCCTTAGTTGTTTTCTTCAGTAAACCAGTGTTCGCGTGCAGCCAAAATCACTTTTTTGGCTTCTTCTTCGTCAACACCGGTAATTTCGACCAATTCGTCAACAGACAATTCGGCCAGATCATCGCGTTGGGTAACGCCGGCTTCGGCCAGTTTGCGCAACATGTCGGAATCTACGCCGTCCAAATTGCGCATGTCTTCAGACACTTCACCCAGTTTTTCTTCTGCGGCGATGGTAATGGTCAGGATCGCGTCGCGTGCGCGGTTGCGCAGGGTTTCAACGATTTCTTCGTCAAAGCCGTCAATGGCGAGCAATTCTGCCGCTGGAACGTAAGCAACTTCTTCCAAAGTGGCAAAGCCTTCTTCCACCAAAATATCGGCAGTTTCGTCGTCGATGTTCAAGTGGGTGGTGAAGAGGTTGCGGATAACCGCGTCTTCGGCAGCATTGCGCTCGTCGGCTTCTTCAACGGTCATGATGTTCAGCTGCCAGCCGGTCAGGATGGAAGCCAGACGGACGTTTTGACCGCCGCGGCCGATGGCCAGCGCCAGTTGGTTTTCGTCAACGATTACGTCAACGGCGTGTTTGTCTTCGTCAATCACGATGCGGCTTACTTCGGCAGGAGACAGCGCATTCATTACGAATTGTGCAGGCTCAGGAGACCACAATACGATGTCGATGCGTTCGCCGGACAATTCGTTGCTCACGGCGTTAACACGGGAACCGCGCACGCCGATACAAGTACCTTGCGGGTCGATGCGTTGGTCGTTGGCTTTAACGGCAACTTTGGCGCGTTGGCCGGGGTCGCGTGCTACTTCGCGGATTTCCAACAGGCCGTCTGCAATTTCAGGCACTTCGTTGGCGTAGAGTTTGGCCAAGAAGTCGCCGCTGGTACGGCTCAAAATGACTTGTTTGCGGCCGGTATTGCCGATTTCGTCCACACGCAGGAAGAGGGCGCGGATGCGGTCGCCGCTGCGGAAGTTTTCACGCGGAATCATTTCTTCGCGCGGAATCAGGGCGTCAAGTTTGCCCGCAACGACTTCAACGATGATGCCGTGGCGCTCGACGCGTTTTACCGTACCGGAAACGATGTCTTCTTTAGAAGCGAGGAACTCGTTCAGGTTTTGCTCGCGCTCCGCATCGCGGATGCGTTGCAGAATGATTTGTTTGGCAGTTTGCGCTGCTTGGCGGCCGAAGCCTTCGTTTGGCAGCTGCTCTTCGTAGTATTCGCCGATTTGGATGGTGGTGCCGGGAATTTCTTCTTGGATTTCCTCGATGGTTTTTTCTACGTCGGGGTAGGTATAGTCTTCATCGGCAACAATCAGCCAGCGGCGGAAGGTTTGGTATTCGCCGGTATCGCGGTCGATTTCGACGCGCACGTCCATGTGCTCGCGGTCGGCTTTTTTCTTGGCAGCAGTAGAGAGGGCGAATTCAAGGGCTTTGAATACGACTTCCGTTTCAACGTTTTTTTCACTTGCCAGCGCTTCGGCCAGCTGTAACATTTCGCGACTCATTTTCTAGAATCTCCAAGTAATCGGTTTTTAAAATTTAAATTCGGGGCGCAAACGGGCTTTGTCGATGTTGCTCAATTCGATTTGGGCAGTTTTGCCGTCGAAAGAGACGGTAACGATGTCGTTTTCGCAAGATTCGATGCGGCCGATGAAGTTTTTCTGACCATCAATCGGCAGGCGTGTTTTGATTTTGGCGTTCTGGCCGGCAAAGCGCACGAAGTCGGCGGCTTTTTTCAACGGACGGTCAAGACCCGGGCTGGAGATTTCCAAACGTTTGTAGTCGATGTCTTCAACCATAAACACGCGGCTCAGATGGTTGCTGACAGTGGCGCAGTCTTCGACGGTGATGCCGCCTTCTTTATCGATGAAAACGCGTAAATCGCCTTGTGCGGTCAGTTCAAAATCGACCAGTTCGTAGCCCAAACCGGGCAGGGTTTTATCAAGAATGCTTTGAATATCCATGCTTCTCCAGAAGTACATAAACAAAAAAATGGCCGCGCGGCCATTTTTCGTGTGATTTGAAAAATTGACCTATTATAACTGTTTTCAAGATAAAAGAAAAGCGTTGATTTGGCGTGGATTTTTTGAAGTGATTGCTTAAATGGAAGGATAGGAGGTGAGGCCGTCTGAAAAGGAAATTGTTGACAAGTTTTGATATGGCGTTTCTGAAATTATTTTGGAAAACAAAGAATTGGTATTGCTTTGTTTTCAGACGGCCTTGTATTTCCTGATTTTTCGTGCTTGCACAATGTGCAAGGCGGTTCTACAATTTCTTCATACCCACCGAATAAGAAAGAAGGTCGCCATGTCCGCACACCCGATTTACAATTTTTCCGCAGGTCCTGCCGTATTGCCGGAAGCGGTATTGCGTACCGCGCAACAGGAGATGCTCGACTACAACGGTACGGGTTTCCCCGTGATGGCGATGAGCCACCGTTCGGATATGTTTTTGAGTATTCTGCATCATGCCGAACAAGACTTGCGCCAGCTTTTGAATATTCCGTCCAACTATAAAATCCTGTTTTTACAGGGCGGTGCGACCACGCAATTTAATATGGTGGCCATGAATTTAGCGCACGGTTTTGCGACTGCCGACGCGGTGGTAACGGGCAACTGGAGCCGCATTGCCTATGAACAGATGAGCCGTTTGAGCAATGCCGAAATCCGTTTGTCCGCGCATGGCGGTGAGCAATATGCCTATAAAAACCTGCCTGCGGTGGAAGATTGGGATGTCAATCCGAATTCCGCGTTTGTTCATTTTGCGATTAATGAAACCGTAAACGGCTTGCAGTATCAAAACGTCCCCAAACTTTCAGACGGCCTGCCGCCGCTGGTGTGCGATATGTCGAGCGAGATTTTGTCGCGTGAGTTTGATGTAGCCGATTACGGCTTGATTTATGCCGGCGCGCAAAAAAATATCGGCCCCGCCGGTGCGACCGTGGTCATTATCCGCGAGGATTTGCTGGAGCGTTGTCCGAACGATATTCCTGATGTGTTCAACTACCGTTCGCACATCAACCGCGACGGTATGTACAACACGCCTTCCACTTATGCGATTTATATGTCGGGCTTGGTGTTCCGCTGGCTGCAAACACAGGGCGGTGTGAAAAAAATTGAAGCGGTCAATCGAATAAAGGCACAAACCTTGTATGAGACGATAGACGGCAGCGGCGGTTTTTACATCAACGATATCCATCCTGATGCGCGCTCCAAAATGAACGTGGTCTTCAAAACCGCAAGCGAAGACTTAGACCGCCGCTTTGTGTTGGAAGCCGAGTTGCAGGGCTTGTGCCTGCTTAAGGGTTATAAAACCGTCGGCGGTATGCGTGCCAGTATTTACAATGCGATGCCGCTTGAAGGTGTGAACGCGTTGGCCGACTTTATGAAAGATTTCCAACGACGTTACGGTTAAGATGAAGATATAAAAAGGCCGTCTGAAACTGGGTTTCAGACGGCCTTTTGATTTGAACAAGCCTTATTCGGTGACTTCTTCAGTAATGCTGTCGCGGTAGATGGTGCTGTCGTAAGTCGGAACAGGAGGCGGCAGCAGGTTGTTGAGTGTCAGCGCGGACGGGTTCAGCGTAGGGTAGCCACTGAAGGTTACGGAATAACCGCCGTTGCCGGTACTGCGGACTTTGGCATGCGCGCCCAAAGGGAAAGTGGTTTTGTTGGTGATGTGGCCGAATGGGAAGCCGGTCAACACAGGAATCTTGGCGGTGCGCGAAATGTGGTTGACTACAGCGGAGAAATCGTAGCTGGAGTCGTACACGTCGCGGATGGTGCCCATGCGGAAATCGCCGAAGATGATGGCGCGTTGTTTTTGCAAAACACCTGACAGATAAAGCGTGTTGAGCATGCGCTCGATGCGGTAGGGTTGCTCGCTGACGTCTTCGATAAAGAGGATGCCGCCTTGAATATCAGGCATGTAAGGCGTACCGGCGAGGGAGGCGAGAACGCTGAGGTTGCCGCCCCACAATGTACCTTCGACGTTGACATCGGCGCGTTGGATGGTTGGAACATCAACGATGTTGACGTTGTTGGTCGTGCCGCGGATGAACGAATCCATGGTAAAGACGCTGGGGTCTGCTTTACCGAATTCGCTGTACACCATCGGGCCTGCAAAGCTCATCATATTGCCTTTGGCCAACAGGGCGAGTTGGACGGCGCACACGTCGCTGAAGCCGAAGAACAATGTGCCGCGTTCACGCATTCTGGCGCCGAGTGAGGCAAAGTCGATTTGCGGCAGGATGCGTGTCGCGCCGTAGCCGCCGCGCAGGCCCATCAAGACTTTGGACGTTTCGATACGGCCGCTGGCAACTTCTTGAAAGTCGGCGGCGCGTTGGGAATCGCTACCGGCAAAGCGTTGGTAACGGCGGCTGCCTGCCTGTTGGTTGGTCACGGTAAAGCCTGCGTTGTAGAGGCGGGTCAGGCCGGTGGTCACACGGTTGGGGTCTTCGGCGAAGCCTGACGGCGCAACAACGCGCAGGAGGTTGTCGCCGGAACGTGGCGGATGGGGTTGCTTAGGTTGCACGGTTTTCGCTTTCGCGGTGGTAGAAGTGGTTTTGGTTTGCGGCGTGGTGGTCGTGCCTGTGCCGCAGGCTTGCAACAACCCTGCGCCTGCCGCGGCAGAGCAGGTACGCAGGAAATGGCGGCGCGTGGTGGAGTTCATTGAGGTTTTCCTTTCGTTATATGTTCAGACGGCCTGAACTTGGCATGTCGGACCTTACAGGCCGTCTGAAAGTTTAAGCGATTAAGTTTTTGATTTGTTGCGGCCAGTTTTCGGGCAAGGCCATACCGTGTTCGCGTACGGGCGCGGCCCAAATCGGCGCGGGGAAGTTGGCGTCGTTTTCAAAGCGGGCCATGACGTGCCAATGCAGGTGGGGCACAACATTGCCGAGGCTGGCCAAATTGATTTTGGCCGGGCGGAAGACTTGGCGCATTGCGGATTCAACCTGATACACCATTTCCATGATTTCGTTGCGTTCGGCAGGGGAAAGGTCGGTCATCTCGGAAACATGGTCATTCCAAATAACGCGGCAGAATGCCGGTGCGCCGGCTTCGTTGTGGACGGCGATAACGCGCAGATTGGGCGTTTGCAGCAAAATGTCTTCGTTGTCGGCAGTGCAGATGGGGCAGGTCATGGGTTTTTCTTTCTCAGTCTGAATAGGAATCGGATGATTTCAATCAGGATTTTTAGAATGAGGTAAATAGCAGTCAGCGTGATGAATGCGAAAAGCCACGGTTTGGGTATAAACCACCAAAATAAATAGGAAGGCGTGATTAAGTCGTCACATTCTTCGGCACTCTCAATGTGATCGCACAATCCAAAGTTAAAATAATCATTGACATCATGAAAGGGCGAATAGGCGAACATCAGCGCTATGGGCGTCACACAAATCAATGCAATGATGGCAATCCAAAAGAATGGTTTGAGATATTTGAGTACAGTCATGGGTGAAGTGTTATGCAAATTTTGCCGCCCCTTGATTAGCGAGTTCGTCGGCTTTTTCGTTTTCAGGGTGTCCGGCGTGGCCTTTTACCCACGTCCAGCGGACATCGTGTTGTTGAACCAAACTATCCAGCTCTTTCCATAAATCGTCGTTTTTAACCGGTTTTTTGGCGGCGGTTTTCCAGCCGTTTTTTTTCCAACCGTGTATCCAGCTTTCCATGCCGTTTTTGACGTATTGCGAGTCGGTACAGATGACGACTTGGCAGCGGCGTTTTAAGGATTTCAGGCCTTCGATGACGGCGGTCAGCTCCATGCGGTTGTTGGTGGTTTCGGCCTCACCGCCGAACAGTTCTTTTTCATGTGTGCCGTAGCGCATAAATACCCCCCAGCCGCCTGCGCCGGGATTGCCTTTGCATGCGCCGTCTGTGTAGAGGTAAACGGGTTTATCCATGGGCATGTCTTTGTCGAATAAGGCGGTATCATAACATAAGGCCGTCTGAAATATCGGCAAATACGGTTTGCGCGTGTAAAATACCCTGCACTTTATCATTCGTTAAGTTGTGCTGGATTGGCGTTGGTTAGGGCTAGAGGGATGTCGAAATCCAAGACTAAAAATGCGGTTAATTAATCAGAAGATATAGCTAAATATAGGAGGAAATCGAAATAAAGGATTGAATGAAAGGGTTTCTAATCGCCAAAAAGATCATTACATCAACGAGCAAGAAAATAAAAATGTTTATAAGGTAACAGAGCCAATTGATTTTAAGTAGAAAATATGAGAATTATATTTGAGTATTATTTTAATGAGGTAAAAAAAGAATTTATTCCAACATGTGACTCAGAGTTTAAGGGGGATTATATACCGTTAATATCTTATTTGAATGATGACTTAGGAGATAAAATTGAATATAAAGAATTTCTTAAGGATATTCTGAATATTTTGATAAATAATAGAGAAGAGGATATATCTTCTAATTCTTGGGGAGTGGATGTAGTAGGAGATAATGTTTATATATTCTTTTTATACGATTCAGATAATAAGCAATATCAAATTAAACTACCTAAAATAGAATTTATCTTTATTATTAGACGATGGATTGATTTTTTAAATAAATCGATTAAGGACCCAAACTACCAAGAAGTTATCGACTCAGAGGATGCTTATAAATGACAGTCATGATCGGTGGCCATGCCGCCTTAGGCAATATACGTGTTGATCGGATATTATATACTTATCCAAATGGCGTATATCTTGCACAAATTTCCGCTTTTGATAGTGAAACTAATCAATATATGACTAAAACTAACAATAATGGGGAGACCTTGATGTTTCCTCAAACGTGGACGGCAGATCGTATCAAAGTGGAAATTAATTCTGCTTATATGAATCAAGTAGATGATTTAGATTCTATTCGTAAAGCTGAAGGTATGTGGGTTGGCATTTCAAATTCAGGCGTACGTGTAGAAGGTTATACCTATCCTGTCGTCACAGCTTTCCCAAGTGCTGAGCAGGAGTAAAGATGAAACTTATTTTTACGTATATTCAACATAAAGGGCAAATTATTCCGGCTTGCTATTTGGAAGAAAATCACCAATTAAATCCATTAACCGGCTATTTGAATGATCCAATGGGTGGTCCAAATTATTTCTCTTTTTTGGATCATTCATTGTCAATCTTAACAGATGAGACGATTCAAGAAGCGGATATTTCTTCCAATTCTTGGGGTGTTGAGGTGATGAACGATCAAGTGAATTTTTATTTTCTCTTTGCTCAAGAAGAGGAATCACTTTATCTCACTTTGCCTCGTGGAATTATGGTTGATGTGTTAAGGTTATGGCTGATTTTCCGAAGCCAAGAACCTGAAGAAGGCTTAATACAGCACTTAGAGTTCTAGATTGGAAAGATGGTCAATTATCAAAGAGTTTTAAAATATCTCAAAATTGCCTGCACTTTATTGCCATTCAGAAAGCCTTGGCAGAAGCCGTGTTGAAACCGTCAAAATAGAAAGGAAATATGATGAGCGAACAGCAAGAATTGTTTTGTTACAAACAGATGCCGGTATGGACGGCGGACGAGATTCCCGAAGCCTTGTTGTCCAAACACAATACTGCCGCCGGTACTTGGGGCTGCCTCAATGTCCTCCAAGGCCGTCTGAACTTCAACGAAGTGGACGAGGCAGGCAATATTACGGCCACGCACGAGCTGACGCCTGAAAGCGATGATTGGATTATTCATCCGCAAGCATGGCACTTTATCGCGCCGCAAACGCAAGACACGGAAATTCAACTGTCGTTTTACTGCGAGGCGGCGGACTATTTCAATAAGAAATACGGCATGAGCGCGACACATTCGGCCGTCCGCGCTGCCGAAGGCATCGTGCCCGTCGGCAAGGTTTTGGATATGGGCTGCGGTCAGGGTCGAAACGCGCTGTATTTAGGTTTGAAAGGTTTTGACGTTACCGCTGTCGATAATAATCCGAACGCGGTTCAAAACGTGGAAGAGCTGGCGCGTATCGAAGAACTGAATGTCCGCGCGTTTGAATACGACCTCAACGCCGCCAATATTCAGGAAAACTTCGATTATATGGTGGCGACCGTGGTGTTTATGTTCCTGATGCCGCGTTACGTTCCTGACGTGATTGCCAATATGAAGGAACACACCAACCCCGGTGGCTACAACCTGATCGTTTCTGCGATGGATACGGAAGATTTCCCTTGCCCGATGCCGTTCCCATTCAAGTTTGGCGAAGGCGAGTTGCGCGAATACTATAAAGACTGGGAATTGGTGGAATACAAGGAAGAGCTGGGTTCGATGCACGCGAAAGACGAATTCGGCAATCCGATTCAGTTTAAATTCGTTACCATGCTGGCGAAGAAACCGGAATAAAGGTTTTACCGTCAAAATGCCGTCTGAATTCAGTTTTCAGACGGCCTTTGCCGTAATCAATCCACAATCCTTTTGCCCAAAATCACCACGTCTGCCAACATGGTGTCCAAATCGCAGACTTGCGGCAGCCGCCCCCATTCTTCAAAACCGAAACGGTGAAACAGGTTCAGGCTCGGATAGTTGTGGCCGAACACAAGCGCGATGACGTTGCGGATGCCTAAGGACGGCGCGCGTTCGAGCATGTGCCGCAACAGGATTTTGCCCACGCCTGCGCCGCGCATATCGTGGCGGACATAAATGCTGACTTCCGCGCTGATGTGGTAGGCGTAGCGCGGATGGTAGTCGCTGAAATTGCCCCAGGCCAATACGGTGCCGTCGGTATCGTAAAGGGCGTAGATCGGGCGTTTGTCCGTGTGCGCGGCAAACCATATTTCACGCTCGGCAACCGTGGTCGGCGACAAATCGGCCGTGGATTGGCGCGTGGCCACGGTGCTGTTGTAAATATCGACGATGGCGGGCAAGTCTTGGCGTAGGGCAGGGCGGATGGTGTATTGCATTTCAGACGGCCTGTTATTGAATCAGTTTGGAGATAGTCTTAAAGGCCGGATGTTTGGCATCGCCGAGCAGTTGGAACAAAATACTTTCGACATTGGAAACGGTAATACCCTGACGGCTCAGTTGCGCCAAACCATTGTCGCGGTTGGTCGTTGTACGCGAGGCGGTACATTCAAAAGGCAGGGATACGGCGTAACCTTGCGCCTTCAAATCCAAGGCCGTCTGAAGCATACAGATATGAGCTTCCGCTCCAACTAAAATAACGTTTTTAATGTTGTTTTTGCGTAATATTTCCTGAATTTCAGGTAAAAACGCCGAAAATTGAGTTTTCTCGACAACTGGTGTGCCTTCGGGCAACAGCAGCGATACGGCGGATACGGTGTTGCCCAAACCTTTCGGATATTGTTCGGTTACGGCAAAGGGTACGTCCAAAGCCGTCAAACCTTGAATCAGCAGGCGGCAGCGTTCCACCATTTCATCCGCGCCGGAAAGGGCGGGCAGCAGGCGTTCTTGAATATCGACAATCAGACAAAGCGTATTTTGAGGGTTCATGGTTTTTCCTTTCAGACGGCCTTTACAGCAAAATCGTTGAATCAGAATGCAATCATATAACAAGCCGCTGGAAAAGTATTGCAGCTTGCCCTGTTTTAAAGCCCGAAATTCTTTTAAAATACCGCCTGATTTGAATTGATAGAGACCGACAACATGAATTTATACCAAACCGTCGAACGCGAAGCCGCCGCCGCCTTTGCCGCCGCAGGCATCGCCGACAGCCCCGTTGTTTTGCAGCCGACCAAAAACGCCGAACACGGCGATTTCCAAATCAACGGCGTGATGGGTGCGGCGAAAAAAGCCAAACAAAATCCGCGCGAGTTGGCGCAAAAAGTGGCCGAAGCATTGGCCGACAACGCCGTGATTGAAAGCGCGGAAGTCGCCGGCCCGGGCTTTATCAACCTGCGCCTGCGTCCTGAGTTTCTCGCCCAAAACATTCAGACGGCCTTGAAAGACGCGCGTTTCGGCGTAGCAAAAACCGATAAACCACAAACCGTCGTTATCGACTACTCTTCACCTAATCTGGCCAAAGAAATGCACGTCGGCCATCTGCGTTCCAGCATCATCGGCGATAGCATTTCTCGCGTGTTGGAATTTATGGGCAACACTGTCGTCCGCCAAAACCACGTCGGCGACTGGGGTACGCAGTTCGGCATGTTGGTCGCTTATTTGGTTGAGCAGCAAAAAGACAATGCCGCATTTGAGCTGGCGGATTTGGAGCAATTCTACCGCGCCGCCAAAGTACGTTTTGACGAAGATCCTGCCTTTGCCGACACCGCGCGCGAATACGTTGTGAAGCTGCAAGGCGGCGATGAAACCGTTTTGGCATTGTGGAAACAGTTTGTCGATATTTCACTCTCGCACGCCCAAGCCGTTTACGACACCTTGGGCTTGAAACTGCGCCCTGAAGACGTGGCGGGCGAATCGAAATATAACGACAATTTGCAGCCAGTGGTCGATGATTTGGTCGAAAAAGGTTTGGCAGTCGAAGACGACGGCGCAAAAGTCGTGTTCTTGGACGAGTTCAAAAACAAAGACGGCGAACCTGCCGCATTTATCGTGCAAAAACAAGGCGGCGGCTTCCTTTATGCTTCCACCGACTTGGCGTGTTTGCGCTACCGCGTCGGCACGCTTCATGCCGACCGTCTGCTGTACGTCGTCGACCACCGCCAAGCCCTGCACTTTGAGCAACTCTTTACCACTTCCCGCAAAGCAGGCTATCTGCCGGAAGATGTAAAAGCCGAGTTTATCGGCTTCGGCACCATGATGGGCAAAGACGGCAAACCGTTCAAAACGCGCAGCGGCGACACCGTGAAACTGGTTGACCTGCTGACCGAAGCTGTCGAGCGCGCCACTGCTTTGGTGAAAGAGAAAAATCCTGAATTGGGCACAGACGAAGCCGCTAAAATCGGCAAAACCGTCGGCATCGGCGCGGTCAAATACGCCGATTTGAGCAAAAACCGCACCAGCGATTATGTGTTCGACTGGGACGCCATGCTTTCGTTTGAAGGCAATACCGCCCCTTACCTGCAATACGCCTACACACGCGTGCAAAGCGTGTTCCGCAAAGCAGGCGAATGGGGCGCAACTGCGCCAACTGTTTTGACCGAACCGCTGGAAAAACAGCTTGCCGCCGAGCTTCTGAAATTCGAAGACGTGCTGCAAAGCGTGGCGGACACGGCATATCCGCACTACCTCGCCGCCTACCTCTACCAAATTGCCACCTTGTTCAGCCGCTTCTACGAAGCCTGCCCGATTCTGAAATCAGAAGGCGCAACCCGCAACAGCCGCCTGCAACTGGCGAAGCTGACCGGTGACACGCTGAAACAAGGCTTGGAATTGTTGGGCATTGATGTGTTGGATGTGATGTAATTTTTTGAATAAAAACGATGAAAGGCCGTCTGAAACTTTGCAGGTTGCAAGGTTTCAGACGGCCTTTTTTATGCTTTGACAGATGTCGTGATGCCGTTGTTTGAGCCTAAGCGGTTTTATATTTGCTCAATAATGCGTTCAGACGGCCTTGTCTTTATTTCAAATTGCTTGCCAACAACCAAGCCTGTGCTTCGGCAGCGTCGCTGAAATATTTGGGATGTTGGTTGGTCAAGAGGCTGGAAAGGCGCGCGCCGAGTTTAATCCAGATATCGTCGGTAATGACGGCAACGCGGCCAAAATCGGTTTCGTGTTGGTTGAGGAATTTGATTTGCTCAACCGCCATATCGATGGTGAAGTCTTTCAGCATGGATAAGTCCAACAGGATGTCGGGCAGATGGATTTTTTGTTTTGCAGTCAACAAGGCTTCTTCCAATTGGCGGAAATCGTCCAAAGTGAACTCGTTGTACAGCGCTACGTTTAAGCCGTAAGATTGTTCGCGGATGGAAATCATGGTGTTCTCCTTGTTAAATTATTGCTTCATCAGAAATTTTTTGATTGAGGCCGGAGTAAAACTGCTGAACACGCCGCCTGCAACAATGATAACCATGCCGGCGGCTTCCTGCCAAGTGATTTTATCGCCGAAAAGCAGTACGCCGGATAGGGCGGAGAAAACGACGGTCAGGTAGGAAAGCGAGGCAACGGTAAATTTCTTGCCGACCTTGTAGGCGCGGGTCATGGCTAGTTGGGCAATCATGGCGGAGATGCCGATGCCGGCCAGATAGGGCAGGGAAGAGATGGTCAGCGGATGCCAGCCGGTGATGGTGCTCCAGACTGCGCCCATAATCAGGCCGGTAAGCGAGAGGTAAAACACCACGCGCCAGCCCGGTTCGCCCAAAAGTGAGAGTTCGCGCACCTGCAAATACGCCCAGCCTGACATAGCGCCGCCTGCCAAACTAACCAGCGCGGCAAATTCCTGTCCACCTTGAAAAGATGGGTTGAGCAGCAGGATAACGCCGATAAAGCCCATAACCAAAATGGCTTGGGTATAAAGCGTAATTCTTTCTTTTAAAATGAAAAATGAAAAGATGGCAAGCCAGATGGAGGATGTGTAGTTGAGCGTGACGCCTGTTGCCAGCGGCAGGTGCATGACGGAATAAAACGTGCACATCATGGCAAGCGTGCCGATGACGCTGCGGTTGAGATGGGTTTTCCAATGCGGCGTGGAAAACGTGTTGCCTTGCGCTTTGGCCATGATGCCTAAGAACAGGGTGGAGACCAGCATGCGCCAAAAGACCAGCTCACCGCTGGAAAAGCCGAATTGCGTTGAGGCGGCTTTGATGGAGAGGTTCATGACGGTAAAGCCGAGCGCGGCAATAACCATCCATGCCGAGCCAAGTGGATCTTTTCTGACGGTTTCCATTTGATGGGTATGTAAAGCGATTTTATTAATAAGAAAATATTATACAGGTCAATCAGGCCGTCTGAAAAATATCGTTGGGTTTCAGACGGCCTTTTTATTAGAAAATAAGAATTATTATTGAATAATAAAGTGGGTTTTTATAGAATAGGGGGTCTGTTTTTAAGAAAGGCTTGTCATGAAAGTTTCCAATATTTCTGCTGTATTACTGTCTGCTTTGTTTTCTGTTGCTGTTTCTGCCGCGCCTTTGGGAGAGGTTTCTTCCGAAAACGGTAAGATTTTCAGCGGCGAAAATTACATGGTTGTTAAGAAAGATATGAAAAAAGGGGAACAGATTAAGCCGCACGATCATCCGGGTTTTAAAACGTTGATTTTTGCCGTTGGAAAAGGAAGCTTTGACGTAACGTTGAATAAGACTGAAAAACATACTGTCGGCGCAGGCTCGGTGTTACGGTTTGGCGGCGATGCAGTGATTGAGGCAGTTGCAACCGAAGATGCGGATGTGGCAATTACTTTGATTAAGTAAACCGATAGATGATAAAAGGCCGTCTGAAAAATGATATTTCAGACGGCCTTGTTTATTCATACAACCGTTGCCATTAAGCGCAAATCAAATAGATGAAGCCGGAGCCGAAGATATCTGCCAAGGCGTGAATCAGGAAAAACGGCAGCAGGTTTTTAACTTTGTATTTGTAGAAGAAGTAGTACATCAAGCCGAAAACAACGCCGATAACGGTCGCCCAAAGCATGCCTTGATAAGTATGGAAGGAGATACGCACCAAGGTCGAATAGGCCAATGCCTGCCATTTGTATTTGTCTTCCACGCAGGTTAAAAGACCGAGGAAGCAGAATTCTTCGTAAAAGCCGTTTAAAAGGCCGTAGAGGATGGCCATCGGCGCAAGGGCGGCGAATTTGTCAAAAATGGATAATGGTTTGATGTATTGGAAAATTTCAGTAGTGAAGTAATTGTAGCCGCCACTTAACGAAGTTACCGCATCGGCGGTCAGACCCATCAGGATAAAAATCACAGGCGTCCAAAACAATACGCTTAAGTTAAAACGAATCGGCAATTGTTTGAAGTCGAAACGGCGAATAATGAGGTAAATCAGAGCAATAGCAAGCAGCATCAACTGCAGGCTCATGTTTTCAGAATAAGCCACGCCGGTTACCGCAGTATCGCGCACTTCTTCGGCAACCGCGGCTGTTTCTACTTGCGGCATCAGGCTGGCGATATAAAGTTGGGTAGAACGGTAGGCAAATTGACCGAACAGGATAGCGGTCACAATCAGCATGTCAAACCAGCGCAGATGGCGCAAAGGCTCTTTAGGGCGGATGACGGCGAGTATGCTCATAATTCTCCTCTTTGCTCTAATAAATAGCGGTGCGCAATAGTTACATAAACATACAAAAATCGTCAACAATTATCACAATAAAACATGAATTAAAAAACAGACCGTTTCAGACGGCCTGAAGCGCTTCTAAAAATGCCATATTTTCCGAAGGGTTTATCTTCAAAAATATGGCATAATCACTTTATTGCAAACCAAGGAATCTTATCGTGAGTATTTCTCTGTCCCAATATCTGCTCTACCTGCAATACATGTTGGCAGGTATCGCCATGACCGTTGTTTTTGCTGCCGTATATCTGCGGATTACACCCGTTGAAGAATTGCGCCTGATTAAAAACGGCAACCTTGCCTGCGCCTTATCATTTGGCGGCGCGTTGGTCGGTTTCTGTCTGACACTGGCGTCAAGTATTGCCCACAGCGTCAGCTTCATCGATTTTATCCTGTGGGCCCTTGCCGCAGCAGTGATTCAGATTTTTGTCTATTTCGCTGCAACAATGATGATTAAAGACGCTACCGAAGAACTCATTGGCAATAATGTCGCCGTCGGCGCGTTGTTTGGTGCAGTGTCCATCTCGATTGGCATTTTGAACGCTGCTTGCCTGACTTGAATACCCATACCTTGAATTTTGTATCCCGATTTATTTTATAAGGATTTGAAATGTTCAACTTTATCAAGAAACAGTTTATCGACGTCATTCAATGGCCGAATCCCGATGACAGCCTGCTGATGTGGCGTTTTCCGATTGCCGATGAGGAGATCCAAAACGGTGCGAGCCTGACTGTGCGTGAGGCGCAGATGGCGATGTTTGTCGATGAAGGCGTAACCGCCGATGTGTTCGGTCCGGGCCGTTACACGCTTAATACGCAAACGCTGCCAGTGCTGACCAACTTGAAAAACTGGGACAAGCTTTTTGAATCCCCGTTTAAATCGGATGTTTACTTTTTCAATACCAAACAACAGCTCGCACGTAAATGGGGGACGTCCCAACCAGTTACCGTGCGAGATGCCGAGTTTGGCGTGGTGCAACTGCGTTCGTTCGGTATGTATTCTTACCGTATCAGCGATCCGGCAAAATTTTTCAAAGAAGTCAGCGGTGTGGCGGCGCAATACAGCGGCGTAGACTTGGAAAACCAACTGCGCAATATTGCAGTCACCCAGTTAGCGGCTGCGTTTGGCAGCTCCAGTATCCCATTCTTGGATATGGCGGCGAACCAAGTTTTGCTGTCGCAAAAAATCGGCGAATTGCTTGGCGCGGAATTTGCCAAGCTGGGTTTGGCGCTGGAAAACTTCACTGTTGAAAGCATTACCTTGCCCGCGTCTATTCAGGCTGCGTTGGATAAGAAAATTTCGATGGGCGTTATCGGCGATTTGGGACGTTACACCCAATATCAAACCGCCGAATCTATCCCGCTTGCGGCACAAAATGAAGGCGGACTTGCCGGAATCGGTGCAGGTTTGGGCGTAGGTGCCGGCATTGGTCAGGCGATGGCGGGTGCCATGTCTGGCATGATGCAACCGAATACGACGCAACAGGCTCAGCAAAATGTTCAGCCGGCTGCCGAAGATCCGCAGGCGAAATTGGTGAAACTCAAGTCTTTGCTGGATGGTGGTTTGATTTCGCAAGAAGATTTTGATAAAGCTAAGGCTGAAGTGTTGAAGCAGCTGATTGGTTGATCAATTGAAGGCCGTCTGAAAAATATCATTCAAAGAAGCGTTGAGTTGCTTCTGTGAAAAGGTTTCAGACGGCCTTTCGAATCATTTGATTGAGTTCGTTCGGCTATTTGGTTTGTTTCTAATCTGAAATCATTGATAAAACCAGTTGATAGAAACGCTAAGGCCGTCTGAAACATTCCAACCCATTCTGTAAAAGCAAACCCATGTCTCAAACTCCTTTCTTTAAAACCGACTGCCCAAGCTGCGGCGCACCTGTCGAAGCGCATTCTGCTTCTGCCGTGACGCTGGTGTGCGGCTATTGCAACAGCATGCTGGTGCGGCAAGATAACAGCGTTGTCGACTCCGGCCGCGATTCCGCATTGCTGGAAGATTTTAGTCCGCTTCAAATCGGAACCAGCGGCACATTTGTCGCGCAACGCTTTACCTTGGTTGGACGGCTTCAGGTGCAATACGATGATGGTGCGTGGAATGAATGGTATGCGCTGTTTGACGACGGTAGGGTAGGTTGGCTTTCTGAGGCAGGTGATTTATATGTGATGACCATGCCGGTCGAAATCGATAATCTGCCGAAATTTGAAGACACGCGAGCTGGATTTAGCGAGCTGACTTTTCAAGATAAGCACTATGTTGCCTCCGATGTCCGCAAAATCAGCTTGAAACGCGCGGCTGCGCAGGGCGAATTGCCGTTTGTTTTGAAAGAGGATACAGAAAATCGGGTTTCCGACTGGCGTTGCGAAAACCTTTTCATCACGCTCGATTACAGCAACAAAACACCCGAAGCCTTCTTCGGTCGGATGGTAAACCTAGATGACTTGAAGCTGGAAAACACGCGCCAGGAAGATGAAATTAAAGAAAGCGCAGGCCGTCTGAAAGGCAGTATTACTTCAGAAAACTGTCCTAACTGCGGCTCATCCATTCATTGGGTAAACGGTCTGACTTCCCATCTGAACTGTCAAAGTTGCGGCAGCGAATTGGCAGTCGGTAAGGATAAGGCGGAGCTTATTACCGCCAATAATCTGCGTTTGTCCCAAAATACGATGTTTACTTTGCCTGTCGGCTCGACAGGTCGTCTGAAAAATAAAGAGTTTCATGTTATCGGCGCAATTAGATATTTAGAAACAGATGCGCAGGAAACATTTGATAACTTGTTCAAAGGTGCCAAACATACATTGGCACCGGAAGGGCAGTGGACAGAGTATCTGCTTTACAACCCAACTCAGGGTTTCTTATGGCTGGTTGAAGCTGATGAAGGTTGGAATATTTCCGAAACCTTGAATGATTGGCCGCGCCTCGACCGCAACCGCCAACCGCAAGGCTATGGCAAACTTTATGACTATGGCGGACGGGTCAGGATTGCCAGCGGAGCGTTTTATTGGCGTGTCCGAAGCGGTGATTTGAATTATTACAGCGATTACCGAGACGGACAAAGCCGTAAGATTGGCTCCGAACTAAACAGTCACGAAATGGCATGGACTAGAAGTGCCCCAATTGCTTATCGGGAAATTGCAGATGCGTTTAATTTGACCAATAAAATATCATCTTATACCGTGAAAATGAGTGCAGATGATATCGATGAAAAATTACGACTTCTGATGATTGCTATTTTGGTTATCGTCAATATTCCGTCATTGTTTATGAATGGCTTCGATATACTGTTCGATATATTTCTTATCGGTTGGGGTGTCTATGCTCTTTTTATAGTTGGACGGAAGAGAGATGAAAATGGCGAACAGAGTATCTCTCGAGTGGGATATGTTATTTGTGCAATGGCTTTGATTGTTTTTGTTACGATGATGAATTATGCAGATTTGTCTGATTTGGATGATGACAGTAGCCGAGTTCATTCAGGCGGAAGCTACGGTGGCTTTTCCAGCGGTAGCTATTCCGGAGGCCATAAATGACCCACATG
This sequence comes from Neisseria sp. HMSC065C04, assembly GCF_001815375.1. Classification (NCBI taxonomy): domain Bacteria; kingdom Pseudomonadati; phylum Pseudomonadota; class Betaproteobacteria; order Neisseriales; family Neisseriaceae; genus Neisseria; species Neisseria sp. HMSC065C04. The sequence goes on along the minus strand of NZ_KV820396.1, from coordinate 156,650 downwards.
CCCGGTAATCATGGCCTATTGGACTTATATGGCTGCGATGAAGCCATCTTAAAAGATGAAGGCCGTCTGAAAACCGCTTTGGTAGCTGCCGCACAGGCTGCAGAAGCCACCATATTGACCGAACATTTCCATACCTTCGGCGGCGCAGGCGGCGTAACCGGCGTTTTACTGCTTGCCGAGTCTCATATCAGTATCCATACTTGGCCTGAACACCGCTTCGCCGCTATAGATGCATTTATCTGCGGCGGTATGAAATTGGAAAAAGTGAAGGAAGTGTTGTGCAGGGAATTGGCGGCTGAAAGAGCTGTTTGGACGGTTGCACAACGTGGCGAAGGTATATTGGACGATATACAACATCGGTTGAACAATAAAATCTGTCAGGCCGTCTGAAAAAAATTGGCTGATAGTAAATTAGATAACAAATTTTGTATAAAAAGACTTTTAAACAAAATGCTTAAAATAAAAGATTTGAATAGCAATAGAAGCTTACCGTTGGTTATTTCTTTGTTTACAGGTTTGTTTTTGCTAGGAGTGGGAAGTGCCGAAGCAAAAAAATTAACACATGATCGTACCGAGTATTGCCGTAATCAAGTTTATGTCAGTAATAACCAAGGCGCATCCCTGCAAGCTCAACCGGACGATAAAGCATCTTCAATCGCTCAATTGCACCATATGCAATACCTTTGCGTTGTCGGTAATGACAGCAAAAATACCGAAGAAGGATACTCTTGGATAAAAGTAAAAAAAGTACCTTTGGCAATCAAAGAAAACCAAATCAGTTGTCATTATATGGGCCTGCCTGACAACTGCACCAAACCTACCGATTTCCCGGCTGAATGGAAAATCAAACCGCCCAAAGGCAAAAAATGTCGTCTTTCCACTCATGTTGATGATGAAGGTCAGTTGCTTATTGTCGCAAAAGGCGTTTGCCCGACCGGATGGGTAAAAGAGAGAGATGTACAATTTTTTGCTGATTAGTAAACTTGGCTTTAGTTAAAGAAAACAAAGTTCATCATATGGTAGAACAATCAAGAAAAAAGATTTAACTTATTCTTTATTAAAAGACAGGCCGTCTGAAAGCATATTCAATCCGTTTTCAGACGGCCTTAAACCTTGTGCTGATTAAACTGAAATATTGACGTTATATGGAAAAAACGCCTTTTTTTAAAACCGATTGCCCAAGCTGTGGTGCGCCTGTGGAGGCGTATTCCGCTACTGCCGTGACGCTCGTGTGTGGCCATTGTCACAGTATGCTGGTTGCTAGAAGCGGTAAGGGGAGGAGCGGATATTTTGTTGCCAATTCAGGGCGTGATTCTGCGTTGCTGGAGGATTTTAGTCCGTTGCAGATTGGAGCGAGAGGCGTTTTTGATGATCGGAAATTTACGCTGATTGGGCGATTGCAGGTACATTACGATGTCGGCGCATGGAATGAATGGTATGTTTTGTTTGATGACGGGCAGACCGGCTGGCTTTCCGAGGTTGGCGATTTATATGCGATGACATGTTTGCTTGCTCAGAAGAGGAGACGGGGGCCGAAAAGTTTTAAGTCGGTGAAAGCCGGTTCCAGTTCGTTGATCTTTAATGGCCAAACCTTTATTGCGTCAGACGTCCGCACCATACATTATCGTAATACTGATGCGCAAGGCGAGTTGCCGTTTAACTTATCTGGGAATCAAGCGACAGGCGAGGTTTGCGACTGGCGACGCGGCAATTTGTTTTTGACCTTGGATTATTCGACTTTTCCAATGGACTCCTACTTCGGACGCATAGTCAGTTTGGACAGTTTGAAGCTGCAGTGATGATGAAATCCGTGAAAGTGCAGGCCATCTGAAAGGAGAGATTCTTTCTGAAAACTGCCCGCATTGCGGCGCTCCTGTTCATTGGCCAAGTGGTGTTACTTCTTTCCTTTTGTGTCAGTCTTGCGGCAGCAGTTTGAGCACGACAAAAGATACTGTTGCGTTGATGGAGGCAAATGCCCAAAGAAAAGAACAAGAAAACCTGTTCACGCTTTCCATAGGTATGAAAGGCCGTCTGAACGATACAGAATATCTGATTATCGGGGCTGTAAGATTTGCCGAGATATCGTCCTATAACCAAAATCAGTCTGAATACTGGACGGAATATCTACTTTATAACACGCAACAAGGGTTTGCCTGGCTGATTGAGTCTGGAAAACGCTGGCGGTTGTCAGAAACCTTACACACATGGCCGGACTTTGATTCAAGTGGCAATCCTGCTGGTGAAATGTTGATTGATCATTACCGCGGGCAGGTTGAGGTAGCGGCTGGTGCTTTTTATTGGAAAGTCAAACAAGGCGATTTGCTTCATTACAAGGAATATAGCGGCAAGAAAAGTTATGGCCGGAATGTCATTCTGTGTTCTGAGCAGAGCAGGGATGAAATAGTCTGGAGTAAAAGCAGTCCTGTGTCTTACCGTCAAATGAGAAAGGCATTTGGCCTGTCTTTTGATACTAAGGAGATGCTCTCTTACTGGCTGAAGGGCGACAATAGAAATGTTGGGAGTAGAGATAATGTAGCCCGTATCATTGCTATGCTGATTCTTATCATCGTCAACCTTCCGGCCTGGCTGTCACCGCATCTACGTAGCCCGGTCGGCATAGTGGTCAGTCTGTGTGCATTGGTATGGATATGGGTTTCTGACAGATATAAAAACGATCGTGATTACGAAGAAGAACGGGTAGGGACGATTATTTTCTTTGCTTTCATCATTTTCCTTACGGTCTTGTTCAACTACGTCAAAGCGGAAGACAGTGATTCATCGCATTCCGGCAGCTCCTATCATGGTTATTCGGCAGGGCATAAATAACGTGAGATCTGCTTAACCTCGTTGTACCGTTTCATTTTTATTTTTTCAGACGACCTTTTTTATAAAACATGCTAACCCGCCGTCAATTTCTCAGCTATACCGCCGCGCTTGCAGCTGCGTCCACTTTCTCTTGGCAGACTTACCAATACCTCAACCGCAAACCGCCGGTTTCCATCAATCGTGTCGGCTTGCCGTTGGGGCATTTGTTGCGCGACGGGGAATTGTTGCAAGCGCCGACCCGTCGTTATGAATGCAATACGTTGATACTCGGCGGCGGTGCGGCGGGTTTGGGGGCGTTGTGGTATTTGGCGAAGCATAATCACTGCGATGTATTGTTGGCAGAAGGGTTTGAACGCAATGGCAATAATGCCGCCTATACGTCTTCAGACGGCCTGAAAGCGCCGAGTGGTGCGCATTATTTGGCTTTGCCGTCGAAAGAAAGCGTGTATGTGCGCGAGATGTTGGCGGATTTCGGTATTTTGCAGCCGGACGGTAGCTTTAGGGAAACCGATTTGGTCTATGCGCCCGAATCGCGCCTCTTGTATCAGGATAAATGGGTGGAACATTTATTGCCGAAAGAAGATGCGGATTCCAAACGGTTTTTTGATTTGATAGGCCGTCTGAAACAGGCTTACGGCGATGACGGTAAGAAAATTTTTGCCATTCCGATTGCGCTGTCATCGGCAGATGAGACATGGCGGAAATTCGATAATCTGACGTTCAAACAATGGCTTGAGCAAGAAGGTTACCACTCGCCCGAGCTTTTGTGGTATCTCGATTATTGTTGCCGAGACGATTACGGACAAGGCATCGGGCAAGTGTCTGCCTTTGCCGGATTGCATTATTTTGCCGCCCGCAACAGCGCGGAAACCGTCCTCACTTGGCCCGAAGGTTTGGCACATCTTTCTGAAAACCTGCGCCGTCATGCCGGTTTGCAGGAAGGCTGGCAATGGCCGTCTGAAAACAGTATCCGTTTGGAGAAACCTGCTTCGGTTAATGCTTCCGCCGTTAAAATCAAACCGCTTTCAGACGGCCGGATTGAAGTGTGGCTGCGTGATAATGCAAAAGGGGAAACCGTTGCCGTCACCGCGCAACACGTTATCTCAGCCATGCCGCTGATGGTTGCCGCCCGCATTATTGAACATCCAGAACAATTTGATCTGGACATTCCCGAATACGCACCATGGCTGGTTTCTAATTTTGAGTTGCACAGTTTCCCGAAAGAAAAAAACAACAGCGAACTTGCGTGGGATAATGTAGTTTACGGCAGTCAAGGGCTGGGTTATGTTGTTGCGACCAATCAGTTTATCCAGGTTGCCCGTCCTGAACGTACGATTTTTACCGCCTACGCCGCGCTCAATCACAATACGCCACAAGCCGTCCGCCGCCAGCTGCTTGAAGCAAGCGACGAAGAGCTGCTCCAGCTTGCTGCCCAAGATTTGCTTACTGCTTACGGTGAAGGCTTTTGGCGGCGCGTTTCCCATGTTGACATTACCGTTCGGGGGCATGGCATGAGCGTGCCAAAGCCCGGCTATTTAAGCGATGAGTCTTTATTAAAAATCAGAAATCGAAATACTGGATTATTATTTGCACACAGTGACTTAAGCAGCTATTCGGTGTTTGAAGAGGCTTTGTATTGGGGTGTGGAAGCGGCGCGGAAAGTATTGGCTTAATTGATATAAAAAGGCCGTCTGAAATCATATTCAGACGGCCTTTTCTCTTTTAACTTAATAACCTGATTAGGCTTTTGGTTTCAAAGCGGCAGCTTCGCGAGCCAGACGGGTGATGGTATCCCAGTCTTTGTTTTTGATGGCTTCTTTTGGGGTCAGCCATGAGCCGCCGACGCACAAGACATTAGGCAGCGCCAAGTACTCGGGAGCGGTTGCCAGGCTGATGCCGCCGGTCGGGCAGAAGCGCACGTCGGCATAAGGGCCGTACAGGGCTTTGAGCATGGCTTTGCCGCCAACGACTTCAGCAGGGAAGAGTTTGAGGGTGTCGATGCCGTGTTCCAAAGCCAGTTGGACTTCGCCCGGAGTGGCAACGCCGGGAATCAGGGGGATGCCGCTGTTGTGGCTGGCTTTGGCGAGGGATTCGTGCAAACCCGGGCTGATGGCGAAAACCGCGCCTGCGTCTTCAACGGCTTTGAGCTGTTCGGGATTGGTTACCGTACCCGCGCCGACGATGGCGTTGGGCACTTCTTTGGCAATCAGGCGGATGGCGTCGAGGCCGACAGGGGTGCGCAGGGTGATTTCGAGGGTGGGAATGCCGCCTTCGACAAGGGCATGGGACAAATCGACGGCAGTGCTCAAGTCGTCAATCGCCATTACCGGCACAACTGCGCCGGCAGTCAGAATTTCACGAGGGGTCAGTTTGGACATTTTAGGTCTCCGTTGGGGACTGTATCGTAATAGGTTCGTTAACATGGTTTCAGACGGCCTGATTGTTTTAAAAGGCCGTCTGAAAAGGATTTAGGCAAATTCGCCGCCGAAACTCATGGCGCCGGTTTCTGCGCTGCTGGTCATACTGCGGAAGTTGGCGAAGAGTTCGCGGCCGCAGCCTTGTTGGTTGGCGCTCAAGTCGATGCGCTCGACTTCGCGGGCGTTCCATTCGGCTTCGTTAATCAGGACGTTGAGTTCGCCGCTAACGGAGTCGAAGCGGATCAGGTCGCCGGTACGGATTTTGGCGATGTTGCCACCCATCAGGGCTTCAGGCGTCATGTGGATGGACGCAGGTACTTTGCCGGACGCACCGGACATACGGCCGTCGGTCAGCAGCGCCACTTTGAAGCCGCGGTCTTGCAGAATGCCCAAAGGCGGAGTCAGTTTGTGCAATTCGGGCATGCCATTGGCGCGCGGGCCTTGGTAGCGGACAACACAGACGAAATCACGTTCCAACTCGCCGCGTTCAAATGCGGCCAATACTTCGCGCTGGTCGTTGAACACGATGGCGGGTGCTTCGATGATGCGGCAACCTTCGCGCACGGCAGATACTTTAATCACGCCGCGACCGATGTTGCCTTTCATCAGGCGCAGACCACCGTCTGGGGAGAACGGATTGTCGGCTTTGCGCAGGATGTCATCGTTGCCGCTGGTTTCGGGGGCTTCGCGCCATTCGAGTTTGCCGTCGATGAGGAAAGGCTCTTTGGTGTAGTGGCGCATACCGTGTCCGACGACGGTATCGACATCGTCGTGCAATAAGCCTGCGTCCAGCAATTCGCGGATAACGAAAGGCAGGCCGCCTGCTGCGGTAAAGTGGTTCACGTCGGCTTTGCCGTTTGGATACACACGGATCAGCAATGGGATGATGGAAGAAATTTCGTCGAAGTCGTCCCAGTTCAAAATCACACCTGCAGCACGCGCCATGGCGACGAGGTGCATGGTGTGGTTGGTCGAGCCGCCGGTTGCCATCAGGCCGATCAGGGCATTGATAAAGGATTTTTCGGTCAACATTTCGCCCAATGGTTTGATGGTGCCGTTTTTGATGCCGCGCGCGAGGTGTCCGGCTGCGTAGCGGGTCAGGGCTTCGCGCAGGTCGGTGTATGGGTGGACAAAGGCGGCGGCAGGCAGGTGCACGCCCATCATTTCCATCATCATTTGGTTGGAGTTGGCAGTACCGTAGAAGGTACAAGTACCCGGGCTGTGGTAAGAACCCATTTCGCTTTCAAGCAAGGCATCGCGGCCGACTTTGCCTTCGGCGAAAAGCTGGCGGGTACGGGCTTTTTCTTTATTGCCGATACCGCTGGACATCGGGCCTGCGGGGACGAAGATGCCGGGAATATGACCGAACGAAAGCGCGCCTATCATCAAACCCGGTACGATTTTGTCGCACACGCCCATAAACAGGCTGCCGTCGAACATTTGGTGCGACAGGCCGATGGCGGTACTCATGGCGATGACGTCGCGGGAGAACAGCGACAATTCCATACCGGCATAGCCTTGGGTAATACCGTCGCACATGGCGGGTGTGCCGCCGGCGACTTGGGCAGTCGCGCCGTTTTTCTGTGCTTCGTCTTTGATTTGGTCAGGGAAGTCTTTAAACGGCTGATGTGCGGAAACCATGTCATTGTAGGCAGTGATGATGCCTAAGTTGGGGACGGTTTCCTGAAGCATTTCGATTTTGATGCTCTTAGGCATGGAGGCATAGCCGTGTGCCAAGTTGCTGCAGCCGAGCTGGTTGCGCTCTAAGCGTCCCATCTGTTTGGCGCTGCGGATTTTCGCCAGATACTTTTCACGCGTCGGGCGGCTGCGCTCGATGATGCGCTCGGTAATTTCGGCGAGTTTCGGGTGAATAGGAGTGGGGTTCATGTGCGGTCTCCTGGCTAAACGATATGATAGGGATTTTGTTTGCGCGTTTCTGATTTTTGTATTGGGTGTTTTTCAGACGGCCTGGAGCTGTGGGAATGAATAATATGGGCCGTCTGAATATTTGAAGATTTTCTCTTCGAAGCGTCCGCATATTATAGTACAAAATCTGTAATTTTGTTACAAAATAATTTGCTAAGTGGAAGAAATTTGATTTAAATCGAGGTATGGTCAATTCGTAAAATGATGAGCTGTAAAAGTCATCAAACTTTTATGTTAAATCAAACAATTTGTAAAAATGAGAATGGACAAAATGTGTAGCCATGTGTAGTATTACTACTCATTAGCCCGCTTGTTTGAAATTTTGGTGCAGGCGATTGGTTTTTTACTGCTTATTGCTTAAAGGCTTTTGATTCTAATCAATTTTTATAGATGACAACAGTCCAAAAGTTTTGAAGCAAGCTTCCTCAACGAGAGATGAAACAATGAGTACACAGACAAATTTTGATTTGGTGTTGTTTGGCGCGACCGGCGATTTGGCAATGCGTAAACTTTTGCCTTGCCTGTATCAGGCGCATGTAGCCGGTTTGCTTCATCCCGAAGGTCGTATTTTGGGCGTAAGCCGTAGCGAATTGGATACCGCCGGCTTTTTGGCTAAAGTGGAAACGAATTCTAAAATCCATGTCAAACAAAACTTCTCAGATGAAGCGTGGGCATCGTTCATCCAACGTCTTGAGTATTTGAAAGTCGATGTGACAAAGAAAGGCGATTTCATTGCCTTGGGCGACTTGGTAAAAGCACGCAAGAATACTGAAAATGTCGTGATCTACCTTTCAACTGCGCCGAAATTCTTTGCACAAGCCTGTGAAAACCTTGCTGAAATCGGTTTGAATGCCGATAACGTGCGCGTGGTTTTGGAAAAACCGTTGGGTACGGACTTGGCCTCTTCCCAACAAATCAATACAGATGTGGCCCGTTATTTCAAAGAAGAGCAGATCTACCGTATCGACCATTATTTGGGTAAAGAAAGCCTGCAAAACCTGCTGGCCTTGCGTTTTGCCAATGTGATGTTCGAGCCTTTGTGGAACAACAAATATATTGAAAGCGTACAGCTGACCATCGCCGAGCAGTTGGGCGTGGAAGAACGCGGCGAGTTTTACGACATTACCGGCGCATTGCGCGATATGGTGCAAAACCACTTGATGCAAATGCTTTGTATGACTGCGATGGAAGCTCCGGAGAGCCTGGATGCCGATGCCGTACGCGACGAGAAAGTGAAAGTCATCAAATCTCTGAAACCGCTGACCATCGAATCCGTCAACGAAAATGTTATTCGCGGCCAATATGTTGCAGCAAACGGCATGAACGGCTATCTGGAAGAAGTCGATGTACCGAAAGACAGCTTCACTGAAACCTATGTCGCCATCAAAGCCGAAATCGAAAACGAACGTTGGAAAGGCGTACCTTTCTACCTGCGTACCGGCAAACGCATGGCAGGCAAAGTGGCGGAAATCGTGTTGAACTTTCGTCCGCTGCAAAACCATATTTTTGACAACAGCCAACCTGCGCCGAATCGTTTGGTTATTGAACTACAACCGACCGAATCCGTCCGCCTTTACACTCAAGTAAAAACCCCGGGTGCAGGCAACAAAGTCGAAGTTACACCGATTGGCGTGGACTTGGGCACAGCCGTAGAGGGTCGCCGCGCTGAGGCTTATGAGCGCCTGCTGCTGGATGTGATTAACGGCAAACTCGCTTTGTTCAACCGTCGTGACGAACTCGAAGCCGCTTGGGAATATGTGATGCCGATTTTGGAAAACTGGGCGAACAATACAACGCCCCCACATGCTTACGAAGCCCATTCTTGGGGCCCTGAAGCTGCGCGCGCGCTGTTGGCGCGTGACGGCAACAAGTGGCACGAAGAGCAATAATATTTCTTTCAGACGGCCTTGTTTTCCAACAAAAGGCCGTCTGAAACCATGAAAGGACGAAACATGTTTGTTTGGCACGAACAAGAAAACGCTGCAACTGCCGCGCAGGCTCTCGCTGATGCCGTTGCCGCTGCATTACAAACCGCGTTGAATGAGAAAGGCCATGCGGTTTTGGCTGTTTCCGGCGGTCGTTCGCCGATTGCGTTTTTCGAGGCTTTGTCGCAAAAAGATTTAAATTGGCAAAATGTCGGCATTACTTTGGTGGACGAGCGTATTGTCCCGACCACGCATGCCGACAGCAATACAGGCTTGGTACGTGAATATCTGCTCAAAAATAACGCGGCCGTTGCCACATGGATTCCTGTTGTTGAAGACGGAAAGTCTGAAACTGAATTACAACCTGAAGTTGTCGTTGCTTATGCATTGAAACATTACAAGCAACCTGACGTGCTGGTGTTGGGCATGGGTTCAGACGGGCATACGGCGTCGTTGTTCCCTCAAGCGCCTCAATTACAGGCAGCAATCAATGAAGCCAATGACCCGACATTGATTCATACTACGCCGGTTACCGCGCCGCATGAGCGCGTAAGCATGACTTTGGGTGCAATTGCCAAAACGCCAAATGTGTTTTTGGCTATTCAAGGCGCAGAGAAAAAAGCAGTATTTGATAAAGCTGCCGCAAGGGCCGATACCGAATATCCGACCAGTCTGATTCTCAATCACCAAGGAATTAACTGCCATGTCTACTATGCACACTGAAGCTTATCCTCGTTTGGTTGCCGATATCGGCGGTACGAATGCCCGTTTTGCACTTGAAACTGCACCACAGGTCATTGAAAAGGCTGAAGTCTTGCCTTGCCAGGATTACGACACCATTGTCGATGCCGCCAAAACTTATTTGGAACGCGCAGGCAGTCCGAAAGTTTTGCACGCCGCCTTTGCGATTGCCAATCCGATTTTGGGCGACTGGGTGCAGATGACCAACCACCACTGGGCATTCTCCATCGAAACCACCCGCCAGGCTTTGGGTTTTGAAACGTTGATTCTGTTGAACGACTTTACCGCCCAGGCTTTGGCGGTAACAAAAACCGATAAGAAAGACTTGATACAAATCGGCGGTCAAAAACCAATCGAATTTGCGCCTAAAGCCGTTATCGGTCCGGGTACCGGTTTGGGTGTCAGCGGTTTGGTACACAGCGCTGCCGGCTGGGTAGCGTTGGCAGGCGAGGGCGGCCATACCAGCTTCCCGCCGTTTGACGATATGGAAGTATTGATTTGGCAATACGCTAAAAACAAATACGGCCATGTTTCTGCCGAGCGTTTCTTGAGCGGCGCAGGTTTGAGCCTAATTTACGAAGCATTGGCCAAACGCGACAACATCAAACAATGCCGTCTGAAGCCTTCTGAAATCACCGATAAGACATTGAGCGGAACATCGCCGATTTGCCGTCAGACTTTGGATATTTTCTGCGCCATGCTGGGTACGGTTGCTTCCAATTTGGCTTTGTCATTGGGTGCGCGCGGCGGCGTGTATTTGTGCGGCGGCATTATCCCGCGCGTGTTGGATTACTTTAAAACGTCTCCATTCCGCAGCCGCTTTGAAAACAAAGGCCGCTTTGAGGCTTATCTTGCCGCTATTCCTGTGTATGTCGTATTGAGCGAATTTCCGGGCATCGTCGGCGCGGCGGTCGCATTAGACAATCATTTAAATAACGTTTAGACACACAAACGGCGGTGCAGGGCAGGGTGCAAAAATGTGCCTTGTCCTGAACGTCAAAGAATCAAAGGGTAGAGTATATGTTAAGCAAAATCAGCGAATCATTGTCCAACCTCTCCGGCGCAGAACGCAAAGTTGCCGAATCTGCGTTGGCCGAGCCGAAATGGTTCGTTCATGCCGCTGTGGCGGAAATCGCCGAGCGTGCATCCGTCAGTCAGCCGACTGTAATCCGTTTCTGCCGCAGTTTGGGTTACAAAGGCTTGCCTGAGTTCAAACTCGCTTTGTCTGCCAGCATCGGTCATGAAGGCATGCCTTACGTTCATGAAGAATTGAACGCCGATGACAACATGGGCAGCGTGGTCGAAAAAGTATTGGGCAATGCCGCAGCCTCCCTCTTGGGCGAGCGCCGCTTCCTGAAAGAATCCGAGCTGGAAAACGCGATTGCCATTCTGATGCACGCGCGACGCGTTGAGTTTTATGGTGTCGGCAACTCCGGCATCGTTGCCCAAGATGCGCAACACAAATTCTTCCGCTTCGGTATGTCCACCGTTGCCTATGTCGATACACATACCCAGCTGATGGCGGCTTCCGTATTGACCGAGCAGGATGTGTTGGTGGCGATTTCCAATACCGGCTCATCTATCGAATTGTTGGACGCAGCCAGTATCGCCAAAGAAAACGGCGCAGCCGTTATCGCGCTGACTCGCAATGATTCGCCGTTGGCTCAAATGGCCGACTGCGTATTGAGCATTGCCACTCAGGAAAATGCCGAGCTTTATACGCCTATGGTGTCCCGCCTTCTGCAGCTGGCTGTTATCGACATTCTTGCTATCGGCTTGGCCTTGCGTTTGGGCGACACTGCCAGCACGCAACTACAAAAAAGTAAAAAAAGCATACATAACAAGCACATCGAATACGATAAAGATTGATTCTTCACTGACATTTTCAGACGGCTCCAACCCATATCAAGGCCGTCTGAAACCTCAAAAAACGGAAACCACCCCGTTCCCGTTTCAGACGACCTCACGGCCGTTTTCTCAACAAAACTGTCCACTATCCAGGAGAGCATCCGATGAAACACCTTCACGATTTACCAGCTTGGTCAAAATTATGGATACATTTTGACGAAACCAAAGAACAACACATGCGCGAAATGTTCGAGCAAGATCCCGAACGTGCCGAGCGCTACTGGCTGCAGGTTGGCGGCCTGACTTTGGATTATTCTAAAAACCGTATCAACGACGAAACCATGGCACTGTTGTTCGAGCTGGCGCGTGAAGCAGGCGTACCGGAGCGGATGCAGCAAATGTTCCACGGCGAAAAAATCAATACGACAGAAAACCGTGCCGTACTCCACGTTGCCCTGCGCAACCGTACCAACGCCCCTATCGTCGTGGATGGCGAAGATGTCATGCCTAAGGTCAACCATGTCCTGCAACGCATGGGCGAGTTCGCGCATGAAGTCCGCAGCGGCAGCTGGTTGGGCTATACCAATCAAGTCATTACCGACGTCGTCAACATCGGTATCGGCGGCTCTGACCTCGGCCCTCTGATGATGTGTACCGCGCTCAAGCCTTTCGGCCATCCGCGTTTGAACATGCACTTCGTCTCCAATGTGGACGGCTCCCAACTGCGCGACGTATTGTCCAAAGTCCACCCCGAGACCACCCTCTTCATCATCGCCTCCAAAACCTTTACCACCCAAGAAACCCTGACCAACGCCCTGACCGCGCGTAAATGGTTCTTGGATCATGCAGGCGATGAAAGCGCCGTAGCCAAACATTTCGTTGCCGTATCGACCAACCAAAAAGCCGTTGCCGAATTCGGTATCGATACCGCCAATATGTTTGAATTTTGGGACTGGGTTGGCGGCCGTTACAGCCTGTGGTCGGCCATCGGCCTGCCGATTATGCTGTATCTCGGCGAAGAGAACTTCATCGAAATGCTCAACGGTGCGCACCTGATGGACCAACACTTCATCAATACGCCGCTAGAGCGCAACATGCCCGTCATCCTCGCCCTTATCGGCGTTTGGTACATCAACTACTACGGCGGTGGCAGCCACGTCATCGCCCCTTACGACCAACATCTCCACCGCCTGCCTAAGTTTATCCAGCAGCTCGATATGGAGAGCAACGGCAAACAAGTGACCCTTGACGGCAAAGCTGTCGGTTACGAAACTTCGCCGATTATTTGGGGCGAAACCGGTATCAACGGCCAGCACGCATTCTTCCAACTGCTGCACCAAGGTACGCATATCACGCCGATTGACCTGATTGCCTCCCTTGAAAAACGCAGCAACCTGCGCGGCCACCACGAAATCCTGCTGGCGAACGTCTTTGCCCAAGCCGAAGCCTTTATGCGCGGCAAAACCCCCGACGAAGTACGCGCCGAGCTTCAAGCTCAAGGTATGGACGAAGCGCGTATCGAAGAGCTGGTTCCGCACAAAACCTTCTCCGGCAACCGTCCGACCAACCTCATCCTCATGGACAAAATCAACCCGCGCAATATGGGCAGCCTGATTGCCATGTACGAACACAAAACCTTCGTACAAGGCATTATTTGGGGCATCAACAGCTTTGACCAATGGGGCGTAGAACTCGGCAAACAACTGGCTAAAACCATTCTTGCCGAATTGACCGGCGAGACCGAAGTGCAAAAACACGACAGCTCCACTACACGCCTGATTAATCTTTATTTGAACGCCAACAAATAAAGCATTTATTTAAAGCAAAGGCCGTCTGAAAGTTTCAGACGGCCTTTTGTGTTATTCCGGATCATCCGTAAACGCATTTTCCCGAAATATCGGTACAAACGTGAAAAGATACAGTACGAACACGGCGATGGTCAGAATCGCAGGCACGGTGATGAAGAAAATAGGGTTCACGTTCATTAAGAAAGCACGCGAGACGGCGGCCATAAAGAGCAAGGGGACGGCAATGCGGCAGAGCTTGGGGTAGTCGAGTTTGGTAAAGCCGCTGTGCCACAGTCCTGCGGTCAGCCACACCATCATCACGCCGCCCATCATGCCGCCGAGGGTAATCAAATGCAGGGGTGCAGAAGCGGGCAGGTTTTGCAGTTTCGCCGCGCCTGTCCACAGATAGCCTGCGGCGGCAAAGAGCTGGAGCAGGTAATAAGTGCGGACGTAGTGTTTGCGCAGGAGTTCGTGATGGTGAAGCTCACGCAGCTTGGCGAGCAGGATGAATCCGACGGCAAGCGCGGTAAAACCGGCGGTTTGCGCGGGCAGCCAAAGTTCGGCGGCGGCGTGCAAGAGCAGGAAAGTAATGGCGATGTTTTTATAAACGATATTTGGAATAAAAACAGGGTCTTTCAGACGGCATTCTTTAAGGGCTTCCGCACCCAAAAGAATGCTGACGCGGACGGATACAAACATGACCGCTGCCATGTTCAGATGTACTTGCGCACGCAGTAAGTTCAAATCGCCGCTGACGGCATAGGCCGTCTGAAAAGCAGTAAACGCGGCAAGCAACATTAAAAGAGCGAAGTTGTCAGTGTTCCGGTCGAGCCAAATCAGCCAAGTGCAGAACAGCAGCAATACCAGCCAATAGGCGGCAACGAAAAACGAGGCAGTTTGCGGCGAAAAGGGCAGTATGGCAGATGCGGCGAGCAGTAATGCCGCCATCAAAGTAGCGACAGGTTTCAGACGACCTTTATAACCCGTCCATTCGAGCATGGCTGCAGTCAGGAAGCCGCCGTATGCCGCAGGCAGCATGAGTTCTAAGAAGATTTGGCGGTGCAAAATGACGGCACCGGGGCTGATGAAAAACACCAACGCGCCGAGTATGGCAAGCACCGCCGCACCGACGAAAAACAGCCGCATGGGGTGGGTGAAAAACTTATTCATGGTTTGGCTTGATTCTGCATGAAGATGCTTTCGGATATGGATTTATTGGGTGGACAGGGTCGTATCTTTTGCCAAAGAGGCAAGCCTGCGGCTTGCTTGCCCTCTCCCTAGCCCTCTCCCACGGGGAGAGGGGATTAAGCTGCCAAACCCGAACATTTTCAGGTTTACCTGCCATCTAATTCCCAATCCTGCGCCCTCTAATTTTCAGCAACCTGATTCCCTCTCCCCGTGGGAGAGGGTTAGGGAGAGGGCAACGAACCGCAAGGTTCGTCAGATACTCAAATGCCCGTATCATTCATATCATTGATATTATTGTTTGAATTGTATTATTTTCAATAATAATAAATAACCCTAAACCAATATAAATAGCAGCCATTATCCAACGACTAAACTTCTCTACAATTTCACCAACACCTGAAATATTAGCCAATCTTTGTGCTGTATATACTAAAACAAAAATCAATATTAAAAATACAAGAAGAGTAACTAATAAGTCGACAAGATCTAAAGTCACAAAGTAAGGAACAAAAAGTCCAATATTATCTGCACCACAACTAGCAACTGTAACCAAAGCAACAATACCGACTAATTTTGACAACCCTTTTTTATCCAATTCTTTTTTAGCTCTTTTTTCGCCCTCACAATCGTCGTAAATAGCAACTTTAATACCTAAGTAAATCGGTATTAAACCTAATAAACCCAACACCCATTTTTCCGGAACATAATGCAAAACAAAAGCTAGAAATAAACTAACTAATATTAAAATTACAGAACCTAAATATTGTCCGATATAAATATCTCGATATTCTTTTCTAGTATTTGCTCTAGCAAAAAATATTAATAGTATTACCAACAAATCTACTGCTGTAGCAATATATAAAATAGCAGCAGTAATCACAGTCGAAAACATAAAGCACCTCATAATGAATCCCCTGCCCCCTTGGCACCACGGCTTTTTCAAAAACCGAATCACGTTCGGATAACAGATTCGTATCTTTCGCTAAAGAGGCAAGCCTGCGGCTTGCTTACCCTCTCCCTAGCCATCTCCCACGGGGAGAGGGAATTGGGCTGTCGAGCCTGAACATTTTCAGGTTTACCCGACATCTGATTCCCAATTCTACGGCTCTCTGATTTTGAGAAACCTGATCCCCTTTCCCCGTGGGAGAGGGTTAGTGAGAGGGCAACGAACCGCAAAGTTTGTCAGAAATTTAAATTCCTATCACTCATAATAATGAATCCCCTGAAACTCTCTTGCCACCACGGCTTCTTCAAAAGCCGAATCGCGTTCGGACAGCGGCGTAGGCAGGGTCATCACGTTTTGTACGTTCATGCCCTTAGTGGAAAGCAGCATGATTTCATGGCTCAGGCGCGCGGCTTCGAAGCGGTCGTGCGTTACCAGCATACACGCCATGCCCTGCCGCTCGATTTTTTCCACCAGTATGGCGACCAAAATATCGCGCAAATCGCGGTCCAAACCGACAAACGGCTCGTCCAGCAAGGCAAGGTCGCAGCCGCACAGCAGCAGGCGCAAAAATGCTACCCGTTTCGCCATGCCGCCGGACAATTCGGTCGGATATTTGTTCAAATCGCCCGCAGTCAGCCCGACTTTCGCCGCCAGCGCGATGATTTCGCCTTCATCGGGTTTGTCCATAAAAATAGCGATATTCTGCATCGCGGTCAAGTTTCCCGGCAGGCGGTTTTCCTGAAACAGAAAACCCGTTTTGCGGAAAGTATTGCGTATCGTGCCCGATTTTGGCGTTTCCAAGCCCGCAATCAGCCGCAAAACCGTCGTCTTGCCGCAGCCGCTCGGCCCGAACAAGGCTTTCACTTCGCCATGTTGCAGGTTCAAACTGAAATCGCGCACGATGGGGTCGCGGAGAATTTCAAAACGCACGTTTTCAAGGCTGAGCATCATCTCCTCCACGGCATAAACAAAATTTCCAAAGGCTTGGTAATCAGGTATTCAAACAGCGACACAAACACGATAACCAACACCACATAAGCCATTACCGTCGAAGTCTCCAGCATCGCCCTTGCGTCTGCAATCCGCGCGCCCACGCCTTCGCTCGCGCCCAAGAGTTCCGCCATGATCACCACCTTCACCCCCATCGCCACCGCCACGCCGATGCTGGAAATCACATAGCCCGTCAGATGCGGGATATACAGATAGCGGATTTTTTTCAGACGGCCTAATTTATAAGCGTCAAACAACTCCTCATGCTGCTTGTTTACGCTCGCCATTCCGACCGCCGCACTCGCAAACGTCAGCGGCGCAACCAACACAATGATGGTAAACAATACGCTCGGATTGCCGAAACCGAACCAAAACAACGCCATCACTACCCAAATAATCGGCGGCATCGCCAACAAAACCGTAATCACAGGCTTGAGCAACGCCATCGCCGTCTTAAAACTGCCCGCCACCAGTCCCGCCGCCAATCCCGCCGCCAGCGCAACAGAGATCCCCACCACCGACCGCCACAGCGAAATCCCGATTTCGTTTTCCTGAAAATGTTTCAATAAATCCAATGACTTTTGAAACACCTCCACCGGCGCAGGCAGCATAAACTCGCCGAACACAGCACTGCCCCACGCCCACAACGCCACCACCACCATCGCCACGCTCAGACCGGCAAAGCCGCTCCAAAGGTAGTCGATGATGTAAAACAGCGCAGGCTGCGGTTTGCGGATTTTGTCGGTTTTAATCATGGTTTGAGTGTTGGTTTGTCGTTATGTTTTGGCAAGGATAGGCCGTCTGAAAAAAGTAGGTCGGATACTCGTATCCGACAGCCCCCATTTAGCCGAAATGTCGGATTCAAGAATCCGACCTACGCTGCTGGGAATTGATTTAACCTACGCAGCGGATAATGCTCTGAGGTCGTCTGAAAATAGAAGATTGAATACTTGCAATTATTCTACACTTTCAGACGGACTTTCTCCCATTTTAAGCTAAGAAGAACCCGTTATCCGGCAGCTTGCCGCCCAAAAGTTTCGGGTTGAACTGCATAAGGATTTCGTAAAACTTCAAAATCTCGTTCTTCACTTCGCTGCCTTTGGTTACCGTCAGCCGCGCGCCGTCCAAGCCCATGACTAGGGCGGGTTCGGGGGCGGGGAGGTAGTTTTTGCCGATTTTCGCGGCGCTTTGGCGATTGGCGAGTATCCAGTTGAGTGCGTTTTTCAAATCCTGATAGAAGATGTCGAACTGCGCTTTGTGTGCGTGGAAATATTCTTCGTTGGCGATGATGCCTGCCATCGGAATCAGCGGTTTGGTGTCAAATGCCTGCCCCCATGCCTTCACCAAATCAAAGCCGCGCACGACGTTTACGCCCATGGTTTTGCCTTTCAGTAGGCTGGCTGTTGCCATCGGTTCGGGCAGGATGGCGGCGTGGTAGTCTTTGCTCAAAAACAGTCCGACTGCTTCGGGCGGCGTGGCGGTGTAAGTGATGCCGACTTTGTGCGCGTCGATTTTCAGTTTTTTCAACAAGGCTTGCAGCACGATGTCGGGCATGTCGTTTTTAAACGGTACGAGGATTTTTTTGCCAATCAAATCCTGCGGCGAGGCAATCGCGCTGCCTTTGCACATCAGCTGCGTGATGCCGTTGGTCAAAATATTGACCATGCCGACTTTCTGCCCTTGGTTGCGCAGGTTCACGCCGACATTGCTCGGACTCATCATGACTTTAAATTGTCCGCTTGCTACACCTGCGCGCAGTTGGTCGGGCGAACGCCAGATTTTCAGCGATACATCCGCCTGTTTCGCCAGCTTGCCTTGCAACGCCGCTACGGCAATGGTTACGCTGGGCATTGCCGGTGCGCCGTACACGGTAAATTGTTCTTTACCGGCAGCCAACAATGAAGGCGAAACGCCTGCCGCTGCCAGAGCGGCGGTCATTTTTAAGAAATCGCGTCTTTTCATATCCATTTTTTATCTCCTAATTCTTAATAAGCCAGTGTAGGCATTCTTTCAGACGGCCTGATTTTAAAACGCCGCATGCAAACTCAACCAATAT
The DNA here is from genome assembly GCF_001815375.1 of Neisseria sp. HMSC065C04. Classification (NCBI taxonomy): domain Bacteria; kingdom Pseudomonadati; phylum Pseudomonadota; class Betaproteobacteria; order Neisseriales; family Neisseriaceae; genus Neisseria; species Neisseria sp. HMSC065C04. Next base: position 138,000 of record NZ_KV820396.1, on the reverse strand, counting down.
GTCCTGCCCGGTGCATACACTACGCTGGGCGACAGGGCGAGGACGTGGTCGCCACTGATATATTCGGCGTATTTTTTGTTGAACACGTTGTTCACGCCCAAGCGTAAGCCGTATTTATCTTTGAAGTTTACGCCTGCGTACACGTCGGCAACGGTAAAGCCTTTGGCGGCTTCGCGTTTGTCTATGCCCAGACCGCTTGCCGCGTCAAAATCGCCGCGAGTTTGTTTGGCGACAAAGCGTGTTGCTGTGCCGATGTTGTAGCTGCCGTGGGCAAAGTAGTTTTTGTAGTCGGCTTGGACGGCGGCTTCAAACGGACGGATTTGATAGAGCGGCCTGCCGTCGGTTTCGTTGTGTCCGTAGTTGTAGGTGGCTTTGATGCCTGCCGCCCAATGCGGATTGAAGTTGTAACGCGCGTAGGCCTGCGCGGTGAACAATCGTGCGTCCACGTTGCGTGTGATGATGCCGCCGCCTTTGGAAGCAGTGCCGCTTTGTCCGTGTGCACGGTCAAAAATAATCAGGTCTTTGACTTTATCCGCCACAAGCGTGCCGCCCACGTTCCAGCCTGCGCCTGCCAACGAGTTCATGTAGCCGTTGTAGTAGTCGTTGCGGCTGTCGGCGGTGAGCTTGATGCGGTTGTGTTTTTCGGTTTTCAGCAGGGGGTTGCCTGCGATGGCGGCGGCCGGATTTTGGTTAATCAACGCGCCGTTCATGCGGTTTTGCACGATGGCGGCAAGCGAGTTGAAGCGTTCGGTGTTGTCGCCGATGCGTTCCAAATGCGCGAGGGAAACGCTGTATTTTTGCGTTTCAGACGGCGTGAAATCGTATTTGAGTTCGCCTGAGAAGGCATGGCGGCGCACTTTGCCGTTGAAGTCGTAGCCGTAATGGGTTTTCCAGATTTGTTGCGCCGAGGCGAAGGCAAGATTGCGGTTCATCGGATGGGCGGGCTGCGCCGTATTTTTGCGTACGTCCGCTTCGTTGATTTCGTAGCTTAAGCCCAAGCCCAGTTTGTGTTGGTCGTTGAACTTGTAAGACAGGGTATCGGCAATGCGCCAGCGGTCGATGTGCACATCGGCGAAACGGTAGCCGTTGAGGAAGTCGCGCATGGCGGTGTGGGCGTTGCGCTCGCCGTTTTGGCTGTCGTTGCGGTAGCTGACGGCGGCCGTATTGTGGAACTTGCCGAAATCCGCATCGTGTTTGAGCGAGAAATCATACACTTTGCGGTCAAGTTCTACGAACACTTGCTGCGGCGTGTTGTTTGGTCGCAAGGAGTAATTGTCGGCATGGCGTTTGAGTTTGATGACGCCTGCTTCCGCGCTGACCGTATTGCTCAAATCGGCATTGCCCCAACGCGCGTTGAGTTTGGCGATGTGGCGTTCGGTGTCCAATGCGTCGTTGACGAACTGCGGTTGGCGGTCGTTGTTGATGTCGTCGTGTAGGTAGGTGAGGCGGTATTCCTGATTTTCAGACGGCACGAAACCGAGTACCAATGCTTGATTGAAACGGCTGTATTTCCAATCGGTCTGATTGCCGTCGCCGTCTTTATAGCCGTTGGCCTTGGTGTGATTGAGGTTGGCCACGCCGTACACCTTTGCCCCACGCGCTTGCGCGGTAACGGAATTGTAAAAGCTTTTGCCGTAAAAGCCGCTGTTTGCTTTCAGCGGACGGAAGGCTTGGTCTATGTTTTCGGTAACAAAGTAATGATCGCTGCGGTCGGTGCGGTCGAATTGGTTTTCGGGGAAATAGCCTTGTGCGGCGGTCGGTGCAATCGGTTTGGGAGGGGAGAAGGTTTTGACAGGCTGGATTTCATCAGGGTCTGCCAAGGTCTCGGCAAAGCCGTTTGCAGCGGCAAAACTGCTCATTAACAAGCAAATCAAATGGTTTTGTTTCATGACTTATATCCTGATAATCATTTTTATTTATTATGCTCTTAGAGAGAAGCAAAGTAAAGAAACGATAAGGTATTTATTGTCGATAAACACCTAGCGCAAAATACAAATCGGCAAGGAGGAGAATTTTTAGAAGAGGGGAGCGGCGGCGCAGGTTGTATTTGCTCCGAAATCGGGTTTTGTCTACTATTAATATTTCAGGGTAATAAAGCAAAAGGCCGTCTGAAAACCCCTCTCTTTTCAGACGGCCTTTTGCTGGGTATAATAAATTTACGAATCATTATTATTTCTGTTTAAATGTAGGAGAAACGCATGAGTACCCGTACCGAACACGACACCATGGGCAATGTCGAAGTCCCATCCGAAGCCTATTGGGGCGCGCAGACCCAGCGCAGCCGTAACAATTTCAAAATCGGCGGTGAAACCCTGCCGCAGCCGTTGATTTATGCTTTGGCGCTGGTGAAAAAAGCCGCCGCAGCAACCAATGTTTCCCTCGGCAGAATTAAGCCTGAGCAGGCGGATTTGATTACGCAGGCGGCGGACGACGTGTTGAACGGCAAGCTCGACGGGCAGTTCCCATTGGTGGTGTGGCAGACCGGCTCCGGCACGCAGTCCAATATGAACATGAACGAAGTGCTGGCAAACCGTGCCAACGAAATCGCCGGTACAGGTTTGGCGGCGTACCAGCCCGTCCATCCCAACGACCATGTGAACCACGCACAATCGACCAATGACGCGTTCCCGACCGCCATCCACGTTGCTGCCGCGATTGAAATCAACCGCCACCTCATCCCTGCCATCCAAGCCTTGCGTGATACATTGGATAAAAAAGCCAAAGAATTCGCCCCCATCGTCAAAATCGGCCGCACCCACTTGCAGGACGCGACGCCGTTGACTTTAGGACAAGAGTTTTCCGGCTACGTTTCCCAGCTCGATCACGGTTTAGGCCGTCTGAACGATGTGCTTAAAGACTTGTATGAACTCGCTTTGGGCGGCACGGCGGTCGGTACGGGCTTGAACAGTCATCCCGAATACGCCGAAAAAGCCGCTGCCAAACTCGCCGAAGTGTCCGGCCTGCCGTTTGTCAGCGCGCCGAACAAATTTGAAGCCTTGGGCGGACGCGATGCTGCCGTTGCCGCTTCGGGCGCATTGAAAACGCTTGCAGCAAGCCTGAACAAAATCGCCAACGACATCCGCTGGCTGGCAAGCGGCCCGCGTTGCGGTTTGGGCGAAATAAAAATCCCTGAAAACGAGCCGGGTTCGTCCATCATGCCGGGCAAAGTCAACCCGACCCAATGCGAAGCAATGACCATGGTGTGCTGCCAAGTGTTCGGCAACGACGTCACCATCGGCATGGCAGGCGCATCGGGCAACTTCGAGCTGAACGTCTATATGCCCGTTATCGCTTACAACCTCTTGCAATCCATCCGCCTGTTGGGCGATGCGTGCAACAGCTTCAACGAAAACTGCGCCGTCGGCATTGAACCCGTACCGGAAAAAATCGATTATTTCTTGCACCATTCTCTGATGTTGGTTACTGCGTTAAACCGCAAAATCGGCTACGAAAACGCCGCCAAAGTCGCCAAAACCGCCTATAAAAACGACAAATCGTTGCGCGAAACCGCCATCGAATTGGGCTTGTTGACGGGAGAAGAGTTTGATGAATTGGTCGTTCCTGCCGATATGGTTCATCCGCGTTAAGCTTTAATAATGAAACATGCCGTCTGAAAATGTGTTCAGACGGCATGTTTTTATACTGCGCTTGTCTTTTCTTCGAATAGGGCAAAAATCATTGGCGTCAGATTGACGACCATTAGAAATATTATTGAGCTCAAAAATGTACGCCAGGCGTAATGCCACGCCTCCGTTCTATCTGCTTGGGATAGGAGCGATGCAGTATAGCGGTTGTGTAGGGTTTTTGCGGTGTCATTGTTTTCCAAATAATCCAACGAAAGTACCAATAATTTGCCCGTGTCCTTATGCTGTAAGAATTTGGCATGTTCAACCCAGATGCCCGGCTTGGCGTGTTCGCATAAAGATTCAATGCCGACGCAAGAGGCCAAGCTGTTTTGGTTGTTTTGCAAAATCGACAGCTCGTTTTTTTCAGCCTGCATGGTGGCGGCGGAGGTTTGATGAAGGTATACGCTCATGCCGTTGCTCTCTATTGCTTGAAAATCATGGAGCTGGCTGAATCCGCCATTTTCCCAAGCAACGAATAAGGCATAGCATCCGCTGAATAGGCAGATCATGACCAATTTTAAGACAATGCTTTTCATCCTTGCTCCTTTTGTTTGAAGACGGCGGCAAAGTCAGGAGGCGTGTTTTCTCGTTTGAAGGTAAGTTTAGGTTTTATCTGTTTTTATTTTGAGGTTGAGTGTAACACGGGTAATCAAAAGGCCGTCTGAAAATTTTCAGACGGCCTTTTATTATGTGTTTAGATGGGCTTAAGCCAACAATTCACGCCAGCGTTTCACTTGGAAACGGACTTGTTCAGGCGCGGTGCCGCCCAAGTGGTTGCGTGCGTTTAAGCTGCCTTCGGGTGTCAGTACGCTGTAAACGTCGTCGGCAATCAAACCGCTGAAACCTTGCAAGACTTCAAGCGGCAATTCGCTCAAATCAACGCCAGCTTCATCGGCATGGCGCACGGCTTGGGCAACGACTTCGTGGCTGTCGCGGAAAGGCATGCCTTTTTTCACCAAGTAATCCGCCAAGTCGGTAGCCGTTGCAAAACCCTGCATTACGGCGGCGCGCATATTGTCGGGTTTGACGGTCACGCCGCGCATCATGTCGGCGTAAATGCGCAGGGTGTCGATAAGCGTGTCGGCAGTGTCAAACAAAGGCTCTTTGTCTTCCTGATTATCTTTGTTATATGCCAAAGGTTGCGATTTCATCAGGGTAACCAGGCCGATCAGGTGGCCAATCACGCGACCGGATTTACCGCGCACGAGTTCGGGTACGTCGGGGTTTTTCTTTTGCGGCATGATGGAAGAGCCGGTGCAGAAACGGTCGGCAATATCGATAAAGCCGAAACGCGGGCTCATCCATAAAATCAATTCTTCGGAAAGACGGCTCAGATGAACCATAATCAGAGAAGCGGCAGCCGTGAACTCAATGGCAAAATCGCGGTCAGATACGGCATCGAGCGAGTTTTGGCAGATTTGTTCAAAGCCCAACAGCTCGGCGGTAATTTCGCGTTGAATCGGGTAGGTGGTACCGGCAAGGGCTGCAGCGCCGAGCGGCATACGGTTGACGCGTTTGCGACAGTCGGTCATGCGTTCGAAATCGCGTCCGAGCATTTCGACGTAGGCGAGCATGTGATGCCCGAAGCTGACCGGCTGGGCAACTTGCAGATGGGTAAAGCCGGGCATGACGGTTTCGGCGTTTTGTTCCGCCAAATCAACCAAGGCCGTCTGAAGGTTTTGAATCAGGCTTTGAATAACGGTAATTTGATCGCGAAGCCACAGGCGGATGTCGGTAGCGACTTGGTCGTTGCGGCTGCGGCCGGTGTGCAGGCGTTTGCCGGCATCGCCGATTTTGTCGGTGAGGCGGCGTTCGATGTTCATGTGGACATCTTCCAAATCCAGCGACCAGGAAATCGTTCCTTCTTTGATTTCTGCTATAATCTCGGCCATGCCCTGACGGATGGCGGAGAGGTCGTCTTCGCTCAAAACGCCCGACTGTGTCAGCATTTGCGCGTGTGCCAGCGAGCCTTGGATGTCCCATTCTGCCAGTCGTTTGTCAAAATCAATCGAGCCGGTATATTTTTTGACCAGCTCGGAAACAGGTTCGTTAAAACGGCCTGACCAGGTTTTGTCCTTGCTCATATCAGCATCCTTAAAATATAAATAAAAAACAGGGTCTACGTCTTCAATATAGCAGACCCGTCTATACATTATGAAAGAAAACGGTTGAAATCATGTCTATTATACGTCAAATAAACCAGAATTTCGCAGTGCCGGATTTGCGCAATTCCGCAACTCTGGTGCGCCTGCTCATTGTTTTGTTAATCAGTTTGTTTATCTTTCCTCTGATGACGGTATCGGGCGTGCCTTATCCGGAACAGATTTTCCAACATTTT
>NZ_KV820396.1:89531-131936 GCF_001815375.1 Neisseria sp. HMSC065C04 | reverse complement strand
TTTTCATGGGCTTGCCCCGTCATTCTCTTAATTTTACTTAAGGTCTATTTCTTACAGGCATTTGCGCCGTCCCTGCTTCGCTCTCAGTACAGCGTTGTGGTTTCCTACGTCTCCAATCTGCTGATTTTCTTGTTTGTCGATTTAGTGATTTTGAAGACAGAGATTTGGCCACTGATTCAACACTTCTTCTTGCTGACCTTTTTTTGTTTCAGTTTCATGTACATCGAAGCGGCCCGCCGCAACAGCCTCGCGCCTTCCATTTCCGAGGCCAGACTGAGCGCGTTGACGGCGCGTATCCGTCCGCATTTCTTGTTTAACAGCCTGAATGCCGCCATCAGCTTAATCCGTCTACGTCCATATGACGCGGAAACTTTGCTGGAGAATCTGGCCAACCTGTTCCGCGCACAACTGCGCGACGGTAGTCAAAACAGCACCTTAGGGCAGGAAATCGAGTGGGCACAGGAATATATTGCCATCGAGCAAATCCGAATGGGACATATGCGCGTACAGGTTATGTGGCAACACCATGCGCCCGATGATGCCGAAACGCCACATCTGCTGCTGCAGCCGCTTTTGGAGAATGCCGTATTTCATGGTGTCGAATCTATCCACCGTCCAGGGATAATTACGGTATTAACAAAATTGGAAAAATCATCTATTTTCATCAGTATCGAAAATCCGTGCGGAACAGAACCTAACGAAAATACCAAGCCGCATAAAGGCAATTCTATGGCTCTGCGCAATCTGAAAGAGCGCCTGACTTTGATGTATGACACCGATGCGAAAATCAGAAACATCCAATCAGACGGCCTGTTCCGCGTTGAAATCATATTGCCGTACCGTAAAAAATCAGCCGAAGTTTCCCGTCTGTTTGGCTAAAACGCTTAGAAGAGGGCGGCTTTGGATAGGTTAGACTATTAACACATTAAATAAAATAGTTTAAATTTATTACATTCAGCAACATAACTGTTCCCATTTTTTGAAAACTGGTCTATGATGCTTAAAAGGATTGTTTACAATCCTTAATTGCAAATCATTTGCAATTGCCCAGAAGAAAAAACAGAAAAAGGAACAAAGAGATGTTAGAAGCCTATCGTAAAGCCGCCGCTGAGCGCGCCGCCCTTGGTATTCCCGCCCTTCCTCTGACTGCTCAGCAGACTGCTGATTTGGTTGAGCTGCTGAAAAATCCACCTGCCGGTGAAGGTGAATTCTTGGTTGAGCTGTTGGCTCACCGCGTACCACCCGGTGTGGACGATGCTGCCAAAGTTAAAGCCTCATTTTTGGCAGCCGTTGCCGAAGGCAGCGCATCCAGTCCGCTGATTTCCCCTGAGTATGCTACCGAACTGTTGGGTACCATGCTTGGCGGTTACAACATTCATGCACTCATCGAACTCTTGGATAATGACAAACTTGCGCCTATCGCTGCAAATGGTCTGAAACACACTCTGTTGATGTTTGACTCTTTCCACGATGTTCAAGAAAAAGCCGAAAAAGGCAATAAATACGCGCAAGAAGTATTGCAATCTTGGGCAGATGCCGAATGGTTCACCTCACGCGCTAAAGTTCCAGAAAAAATCACTGTTACCGTCTTCAAAGTCGACGGTGAAACCAATACAGACGACCTCTCTCCAGCGCCCGACGCATGGAGCCGTCCTGATATCCCTCTGCACGCGCTGGCTATGTTGAAAAACCCGCGCGATGGCATCAATCCTGACAAACCTGGCGAAGTCGGTCCGATTAAATTGTTAGAAGAACTCAAAGCCAAAGGTCATCCTGTTGCTTACGTTGGCGACGTGGTCGGTACCGGTTCTTCACGTAAATCTGCTACCAACTCTGTAATTTGGCATACAGGCGAAGATATTCCGTTCGTACCGAACAAACGTTTCGGCGGCGTATGCCTGGGTGGCAAAATTGCTCCTATTTTCTTCAATACTCAAGAAGACTCCGGCGCACTGCCAATTGAAGTCGATGTTTCCGCGCTGAAAATGGGCGATGTCGTCGATATCCTGCCTTATGAAGGCAAGATCGTGAAAAACGGTGAAACTGTTGCCGATTTTGAATTGAAATCACAAGTATTGCTGGACGAAGTGCAAGCCGGTGGCCGTATTAACCTGATTATCGGTCGCGGTTTGACTGCCAAAGCGCGCGAAGCACTGAAATTGCCTGCTTCTACCGAGTTCCGTCTGCCTCAAGCGCCAGCTGAAAGCAAAGCCGGTTTCACCTTGGCTCAAAAAATGGTTGGTCGCGCCTGCGGTTTGCCGGAAGGCAAAGGCGTGCGTCCGGGTACTTACTGCGAACCACGCATGACTACTGTCGGCTCGCAAGATACTACCGGTCCGATGACTCGCGACGAATTGAAAGACCTGGCTTGCTTGGGCTTCTCAGCAGATATGGTGATGCAGTCTTTCTGTCACACCGCCGCTTATCCAAAACCTGTCGATGTGAGAACCCATAAAGAATTGCCTGCCTTTATCTCTACCCGTGGCGGTGTATCCCTGCGTCCGGGCGATGGCGTAATTCACTCATGGCTCAACCGTCTGCTGTTGCCTGATACAGTTGGTACCGGCGGCGATAGCCACACCCGTTTTCCTATCGGTATTTCTTTCCCTGCCGGCTCCGGCTTGGTTGCTTTCGCAGCAGCTACTGGTGTAATGCCGCTCGATATGCCTGAGTCTGTATTAGTACGCTTCAGCGGCAAACTGCAACCGGGCGTAACCCTGCGCGATTTGGTGAACGCCATTCCGCTGTACGCGATTAAACAAGGCCTGCTTACTGTTGCTAAAGCCGGTAAGAAAAACATCTTCTCCGGCCGCATCCTCGAAATCGAAGGCCTGCCTGATTTGAAAGTGGAACAAGCCTTTGAATTGACTGACGCGTCTGCCGAACGCTCCGCTGCAGGCTGTACTGTGAAGCTCAACAAAGAGCCGATTATCGAGTACATGAAATCCAACATTGTGTTGATGAAAAACATGATTGCCAACGGCTATCAAGATTCGCGCACTTTGGAACGCCGTATCAAAGCCATGGAAGCATGGTTGGCAAATCCTGAATTGCTCGAAGCGGATAAAGATGCCGAATACGCCGCCGTGATTGAGATCAACATGGACGACATTAAAGAGCCGATTATTGCTTGCCCGAACGACCCTGACGACGTGTGCTTCATGTCTGAACGCTCCGGCACCAAAATCGACGAAGTGTTCATCGGTTCTTGTATGACCAACATCGGCCACTTCCGCGCAGCTTCCAAACTCTTGGAAGGTAAAACCGATATCCCGGTACGTCTGTGGATGGCGCCTCCAACCAAAATGGATGCAAAAGAGCTGTCTGACGAAGGCCACTACGGTGTACTCGGCCGTGCAGGTGCCCGTATGGAAATGCCGGGTTGCTCATTGTGTATGGGTAACCAAGCACAAGTACACGAAGGCGCGACTGTAATGTCCACTTCTACCCGTAACTTCCCGAACCGCTTGGGTAAAAACACCTTCGTTTACCTCGGCTCGGCTGAGTTGGCGGCAATCTGCTCCAAACTGGGTAAAATCCCGACTGTTGAAGAATACCAAGCCAATATCGGTATCATCAACGAGCAGGGCGACCAAATCTACCGCTACATGAACTTCAACGAAATCGACAGCTACAACGAAGTAGCCGAAACCGTGAATGTTTAATATAGCAAGGTAAACCGATTTTCAGACGGCCTTAAATAATAAAGGCCGTTTGAAACGGAAAAATAAAGGGCGTGGCCATCACGTCCTTTTTATTTTTAGTTTAATAAAAGGCCGTCTGAAAGATAAGTTTCAGACGGCCAAATAATCAGAAAACCGATTAATCAGCGTTGTTTACTTTACGCCAAAACCAGGTTGGAGTAGGGCGCAAGGCTGACGCTCGTGACGGCTGCGGCGTGTTCTGCCGGCAATTTTGCCGCAGACAATACCTGGATCGTTTTTCTCTTCTACTTTTTTCGAGTTTTTGTCTGACTTGCTCGCGTATTCGTTGCGTTTGTTTCTATCATCGCGCCGAGAGCGACTGTCGTTGTGCTGAACCGGTTGTGCTTCGGCTTCATCTTGATTGTCGGTACCCCACCAGTGCGGCTCAAAGCCTTCGATGCGTTCCACATTCAAATCGCTGCCGATCAGCTCTTTAATGGATTCAAACATTTTCTGTTCGGTTTTATCCATTAAGGAAATGGCAACGCCGTCGGCACCGGCCCGGCCGGTACGTCCGATGCGGTGGACGTAGTCTTCAGGTTGGGTTGGCAGCTCGTAGTTGATGACGAAAGGCAACTCGGCAATATCCAAACCGCGTGCGGCAACATCGGTGGCAACCAAAACGCGTAATGTACCTTCTTTAAAGGCATTGAGGGTTTCCAGTCGGCTTTGTTGGGATTTGTCGCCGTGGATGGATTGCGCGGCAATGTTGCGGCGGACGAGGTCGCGGGTAACTTGATCGACGCTTTGTTTGGTTTTGCAGAATACAATGACTTGATTCATATGCAAATCAACAATCAGACGTTCGAGCAGGTTGCGTTTTTTGAGCGCATCAACGGCAATGATGTGTTGCTCGACATTGGCGTTGGTGGTGTTTTGCGCGGCCACCTCGACCATTTCAGGCGTGTGCATAAAATCTTGTGCAAGCTTGCGGATAGGCGGTGAGAAAGTGGCGGAAAAAAGCAGGGTTTGTCGCTGTTTGGGCAACATCTGCATGATTTTGCGGATATCGTCGATGAAACCCATATCAAGCATACGGTCGGCTTCGTCGAGTACAACGATTTCAACTTTGTTTAAATTGATGTTTTTTTGTTTGACGTGGTCAAGCAGTCGGCCAACCGTAGCGACAACAATTTCGCAACCGGCGCGCAAGTCGGCAGTTTGTTTGTCCATATTGACGCCGCCGAAGAGGACAGTATGGCGCAAAGGAAGATTTTTAATATAGGCCTGCACGTTTTGATCGATTTGATCGGCCAGTTCGCGGGTAGGGGTCAATACCAACATACGGACGGGGTGCATGGCAGGGGAGGTGCTGGATGTGGCGTAGCGTTTCAGGCGTTCGAGGCTGGGCAACATAAAGGCGGCGGTTTTACCTGTGCCGGTTTGTGCTGCGGCCAAAAGGTCGTGTCCTGCCAAGGCTTTAGGAATCGCTGCGGCTTGGATAGGCGTCGGGTTTTCATAACCCTGATCGGTCAGGGCAGAGACCAATTCGCTGCCTAAACCGAGTGAAGAGAAAGGATTCATGATGGTGGCTTTCTGTTCAGACGGCCTTTTGAATGGTGAGGCCGTCTGAAAAATCTGATTCTGAAATGGATAAACCGCAGTATGATTTTGATTCTGCGGTTTGAAAAAAGGGGTACGGAACTATCCGGTAAGTAGTCCATTATGCCATAAAAAGAGGGACTCCCCAAATGATGGTTGCAGCTAAAATCGTCTAAGTTTTGATATTTTTACAGTTCAAAAACAGAAAAAGTTACTGGCCTGCAAGGTTTTGAGTTTATTGGAAATTAAGCATTTGTCTTAACGTCAATAGAATTAATTTATCAAAAACTTACAGGATGAAATGAAACTAAATTGTACTCACGTACTCAATATTGAGGTGCAGAGCTTGTTTTGTAGCCTGTATCTCCCGTTTAACGGTAAACCATAAAATCAAAATTTAGGAATATACAATTATGAAAACTTTATTGATCGCTCTTGCAACCGGTAGTCTGATGTTGGCAGCTTGTTCTTCTTCCAAACCTGCTGAAGAAGCGGCAGCGCCACGCGTCACTGTTGAAGAAGCAATGACCCAATGCCAACAGGCATCTGGTGAAAATGCTGACCGCGCTGTGTTTGATGCCTGCATGAAAGACAAAGGCTATCAACGTACCGCTGAATCAGCTGCCTCCGAACCTGCTGCATCTGAGCCAGTAGCTGCTCCTGAAACTGCTGCTCCTGAAGCTGCCGCATCCGAGCCTGCTGCTAAAGCTGCTCCTGCTAAAAAAGCTGTTAAAAAAGCAAAAAAATAAGCTTCATAAAATTCAAGGAAGTCACTCTCATCAATACTCCGGATGAAGACAGACTTAGAGCAACTTGAAAACAAAGGCCGTCTGAATATGTTTCAGACGGCCTTTTTTTTCATGTATAAGACCATTATTAAAAGATATGCTTTTGGTTTTATTAAAAAATAAAAAAGACGTGTAATGGGTACACGTCTTTTTCGAAGAATAAACCTTATTGCTTGTATTCGCTGCCGTCTTCGCGGAAAAGTTTTGGCTGTTCGCCTTTTTCCACGACCTCTTTATTGATGACGACTTTTGCTACGCCTTTCAAATCTGGCAGGGCGTACATGGTATCCAAGAGGCAACGTTCGACGATAGAACGCAGGCCACGCGCACCGGTTTTGCGTTCCATAGCTAGTTTGGCGATGCTGCGCAAAGCGTCTTCTTCAAACTCAAGGCCGACATCTTCCATTTCAAACAAGGTTTGATATTGTTTGACCAAGGCGTTTTTCGGTTCGGTCAAAATGTTGACCAAAGCATCTTCGTCCAATTCTGCCAGCGTGGCAATCACAGGCAAACGGCCGATAAGCTCGGGAATCAAGCCGAATTTAATCAAGTCTTCAGGCTCGACTGTTTCAAACAGGGCTGAAATATCGGCGTTTTCATCTTTGCTATGTACCGCCGCACCAAAGCCGATACCGCCTTTTTCAGTACGTTGGCGGATGACTTTTTCCAAGCCGGCAAATGCGCCACCACAAATAAAGAGGATGTTGGTGGTATCAACGTTGATGAATTCTTGGTTCGGATGTTTGCGTCCGCCTTGAGGAGGAACGCTGGCTACCGTGCCTTCAATCAGTTTCAGCAAGGCTTGTTGCACGCCTTCGCCGGATACGTCACGCGTGATGGACGGATTGTCGCTTTTGCGTGAGATTTTATCGATTTCATCGATATAGACGATGCCGCGCTGGGCTTTTTCAACGTCAAAATCACATTTACCCAAAAGTTTGGTGATGATTTGCTCAACGTCTTCACCGACATAACCGGCTTCGGTCAAGGTTGTGGCATCTGCCATGACAAAAGGGACATCCAGTTTGCGCGCCAAAGATTGCGCCAACAGGGTTTTACCTGAGCCGGTAGGGCCGATCAGCAGGATATTGGATTTGGACAATTCGACTTTGCCGTCTGCTTTTGGATGGCGCAGGCGTTTGTAGTGGTTGTAAACCGATACTGCCAACGCTTTTTTTGCGTGTTCCTGACCGATCACGTGGTCGTTGAGGTTGGCAACGATTTCGGCCGGGGTAGGCAGTTTTTTCTCGGCGTTTTCTTTGTTCGCTTTGGCAAGCTCGTTTTCAATTTCGCCGGATTCGTTGTCTTGCAGCATCATGCCGCAAGTTTCTACACATTCGTTGCAGATAAAGGCGTGTTCGCCTTCGATCAGATTTTTAACGTCGTTTTCGGACTTCCCGCAGAATGAACAGGTGCGTTTTTCTTCAGACATAATAATTTCTTCGTATGGTTGTATGGAGGCTGTGTTGTAAAGGGGGAACAGATATTTCGGGCGTATTGCCGAATTGAGGGAATGCCTCTGACAAAGGAGCCTAAGTATAATGACTATCTTGTGTTTTTTCAAATCAGAGCAGGCATTGTGCCGTATCGTCTAAGAAACAGATGAGGGCGCTGGATTTGAATATCTCGCAAACAAACGCAAAGTTTTCTCAACTCGCTTTACAATTGGCGAAAAATTTAACAGAATGTTGAATTAAATGTATTTTTTTGAATTGGCAGATATGAAAATCTATAAAACTTTAGGAATGGTATGGACAGGTGTGGCATTGGCCTTTGCTTCTGCGCCTGCCGTTGCCAATGATATGGATGTATTGGGACAATTTTTGGAGCAAAATTTCCCAGTGCAAAATGACCCGCTGGAAGCTTTTGCGTTGAATCATGCCGACCAAGTCGAAGCTCAAGCCGCCTTGGCAGGTCCTCTGCTGTCTTCGCAATCTGCTTTGATTTTCAATAATAAAACCGGTGAAGTGCTGTATCAGAAAAACCCTGATCGTGTCATGCCGATTGCCTCTATTTCCAAATTGATGAGCGCGATGGTGGTTTTGGATGCGCATCTGGATATGAACGAGCCTATTACGATTACCGAGGCTGAAATCGACCGTTTGAAAGGTACGGGCAGCCGTTTGAGCATCGGCACGACGCTGACACGCGGCGAACTGTTGCACCTGAGCCTGATGAGCAGTGAAAACCGTGCTACTCATGCGTTGGGCCGTACCTATCCGGGCGGTATGAGCGCGTTTGTTGCTGCAATGAATGCCAAAGCACAAAGCCTGGGCATGACCAGCAGCCGTTTCTATGAGCCTACCGGTCTGAATTTCCAAAACGTTTCCACTGCACGCGATTTGAACCGCATGGTTGCAGCAGCCAGCAAGTATCCGCTGATCCGCAAAAATTCGACTTCAAATTACGGCTCGGTTTGGACGGCAAACGGTCGTCAAAACTACAAAAACTCCAATGCCTTGGTGCGTGAGGGCAGCTGGAATATTGAATTGCAGAAAACCGGCTATATCCGTGAGGCAGGACGTTCTATGGTGGTTAAGGCCAATGTACAGAATCAGCCGATTACCATTGTGTTGCTCAACTCTCCGTCTTCTACAACCCGCGTAAATGATGCGCGTAAGATTGAGTCTTGGATGTTGCAGCGCCGTTCTTAAATGTTACGTTTAAAGGCCGTCTGAAACCGTTCAGACGGCCTTTTGTGTAAAGTGTATTAAATTTGGGTACAATGTCGTTACATTAACTTAAAAACACAGAGAGAAAACATGTTGAAAAAACTGAATAAAAAATATTGGGCCGGCATGGGTGTGATTTTGGCGTTGACCGGCTGTACTTCTGTAGCGGATATGGTTGGCTACGATACTGCGACTTTAAATGAAGACGCGGCTAAAAGTTATTCACAAGTTATTCAAAACGCACGTGGTCAAAAAGCTTTGGATGTTTCATCTCCAACAGCTCAACGCGTTCAACGCGTGTTTGCACGTCTGCGTCCTCATGCTGAGCGCGCCAATAAAACCGGCGTACCTTTCAACTGGCAGATGAACGTTATCCGCAGTGATGAAATGAACGCATGGGCAATGCCGGGCGGTAAAATGGCCGTGTACACCGGCATAGTAGAGAAATTGAAGCTGACGGATGATGAAATTGCCGCCGTTGTCGGCCATGAAATGACCCATGCCCTGTTGGAACACAGTAAAAAAGCTTTGGGCGGACAAGTATTGACCGGCTTGGGCGGTTCCATTTTGGCCAGCTCAACCGGTGTGGATGGTGATTTGGTCGGCTTGGGTGCAGATTTGTTGGCGACCAAACCGTTCTCACGCCATCAGGAAAGCGAAGCGGATGCTGGCGGTGTGCGTTTGATGGCTGAAGCAGGCTACAACCCTGAGGCTGCGGTAAGCGTGTGGGAAAAAATGAACAAAGTACAGGGCGGTAGCTCATTGTCTATTTTGTCGACCCACCCGACCAATCAGGCGCGTATCAATGCAATCCGCAAAATGTTGCCTGAAGTAATGCCGATTTATCAGAAAAACAAACGTTAATTCGATGTATTGATGATTTTGCCGGTTTGAACAGATGATTCAAACCGGCAAAGTTTTATGGTTTCAGTCTGACAGTTTGGCAAATTTATCCCAATTTGCCTGAACATACGCTGCCGCAGTTTCCAAGTCTTCGTCGGCAACGTCATAATAATCGCCGTCAAGCTCTTCAAAATCGGGAAAAGCTTTGCGGATTTCGCCGAAATCCCTTTGCTCATCTGCCATTTTTTCAATGGCTTCGCCGTGTTTTTCGTACAAGGTTTTGGCTTTGTCTAAGATTTTCGGTATCGGTTTGATGCGCCAGCGGCGCAGGCTGTCGGCAACCGGATTGCCGAAGATGTATTCTCCGTATCCTGAAGCGATAAGCTGTACGAAGCCGCCTTCTTGAATTTGGCTGTCGAGATAGCAAAGGGCGGTCAATGTATGCTGTTCGTCGTTAAGGCCGGACATTTCCTCATCTCCTGCTTGTTTGGTGTGATCCAAATAGGCTGCGCTGAGTGTATAAAGAAATGAAGCGGAATCGGAAGTATCGAAATCTTGAAGGCGGAGCAGGGTAGTCATCATCATCAAAGGCCGTCTGAAAAAAGTGATTATATAATGTTTTCAGTCTGAACCTAGTGGCCGTTTTGCTTTACAATATCGGAAGATAAGAAAACATAGTGAGGAACCAAACCATGAGTACACAGTCTGAAAAAAACGTTGTAGTCATCAAACCGCAGGATTTGCCGCTGCATTGCTCCGGCCCTAATCATGAAACATGGAACGGCCATCCGCGCGTGTTCTTGCCGATTCAGTCCAACAGTGAGATTGAATGCCCGTATTGCGGCACTTATTACCGTCTTGATGGCGAGATTCCGCATCATCATTACTAATCTATGTCTATGTCGAACAAAATCATCTGCGCTTTGTGCGTGAGTTTGTGCGCTGCGTGCGGCTCGTATAAGGCCGTGCGCCCTGACGCGCCGTTACCGGTCATTGCACAGGCGCAGACGTATTCTGTCCGTTATCAATCCGCACAAGGTCGGACGATTACTGCAATTTATATCAACAGCCACAGCCCGATGATGGTTGAGTTGCGTGAAGGCAATACGGTTGAGAAACTGGTGCAAGTCCGCTTGCGCAGTCAGGGTGTCGAGTACGCCAATCCAAGCTCGCGTTGGCAAATTGGCGACGGGTTTGCCGTACTGATTCGCGGCGGAAAAGAAGTTGTATTTAAAGAGATTGTGGAATAGGGCGGTTTAGCCTTTGGCCAAATACTTGATTAAAGGTTTGGGCAAACCATAATCCGCCAACTGTTCCGATGATATCCAAAGGCCGTCTGAAAGATGTTCAGACGGCCTTTGTTGCGTCTGAAAAGGGGTAATCATCAATAAGCGGTGGGTCAGGCGGTGGGTAAACGTGGTTTGTTCTTCAAGGCCGTCTGAAATAATGCCGAAGCGTTTGGCGCAAGCATACAAATCGTCTAATTTTTCAAAACAGGGTACGCAATACAGACCGCCCCAAATGCCTTTGGCAGGGCGTTTTTCAAGCAATAATGCGCCGTCAGTGTGATAAATAATCAGCCAATAAAGCGGTAGTGTTTGCACTTCGGGAGCAGTTTTTTTGCGGGGCAGCTCGTCAATGCGGTTTTGTTTTTTTGCTTCGCAGATGTCTGCCATAGGGCATTGATGGCACAAAGGTTTTGTCCGTTTGCAGACGGTTGCGCCCAAATCCATCAAGCCTTGCGTGTAGGCAGGCATATCAGTGTTTTCAGACGGCAGCAGGCTTTCGGCGAGTGACCAGAGCGAGTTTTCAAATTTTTTGTCTTGCGGATTGCCGTCTTGGGCAAAGACACGGCAGAGAACGCGTTTGACGTTGCCGTCTAAGATGGTTTCTCGTCGGTTGAAAGCAAAGGCAGAAATGGCGGCGGCGGTACTTCTGCCTACACCGCAGAGCGTCTCCAAGTCTTTGCGTTCGGAAGGAAAGATGCCGCCGAATTGTCCGACGACTTGTTGCGATGCTTTGTGCAGATTGCGTGCGCGGCTGTAATAGCCCAAGCCTGCCCACAAGGATAAAACCTCGTCTTGCGGCGCGGCGGCAAGCGATTGCACAGTTGGGAATTTGGCTAAGAAACGCGGATAGTAGTCCAATACGGTAGCAACCTGCGTTTGTTGGAGCATGATTTCTGAAAGCCAGACGGAATAGGGGTCTTTGACCTGCCAAGGCAAGTCGTGACGGCCATGCTGCCGTTGCCAATCGATGAGTCGTTGTGCGAAGGATGTGGGTGTGTTCATTAATATTTACTTTTTAATTATTTGTTTTCAAAACAGTATGTTACACTATAACATAAGAAATAATAATCAGGATTGACTTATTAGGTGGAGGGGTATATAAATATAGTTAACGTGGATTTACGCTGTATTGTTAAAGTTTATTAGCTACTCAAGGAGATTCACATGAAAGCAATGGTTTATCATGGCGCAAACGACATCCGTTTCGAAGAAAAACCCCGCCCTCAAATTATCGATCCGACCGATGCAGTCGTCAAAATCGTTAAAACCACGATTTGCGGTACTGACTTGGGTATTTGGAAGGGTAAAAACCCTGAAGTTGCCGATGGTCGCATTCTCGGTCATGAGGGTATTGGTATTGTAGAAGAAGTCGGCGATGCTGTAAAAAACATCAAAGTCGGTGATAAAGTCATTATTTCATGTGTCAGCAAATGCTGTACTTGCGACAACTGTAAAATCCAACTTTATTCACACTGCCGCAACGGCGGTTGGATCTTGGGCTATATGATTGACGGTACTCAGGCAGAATACGTCCGTACGCCTTATGCCGACAACAGCTTGGTTCCGCTGCCTGATAACGTCAACGAAGAAGTTGCCCTGCTGTTGAGCGATGCCCTGCCGACCGCCCACGAAATCGGCGTGCAATATGGCGATGTGAAACCTGGCGATACCGTATTCATTGCAGGCGCAGGTCCTGTCGGTATGTCTGCGTTGCTGACTGCTCAACTGTATAGCCCTGCCACCATCATCATTTGCGATATGGACGAAAACCGCTTGAAACTGGCGAAAGAATTGGGTGCGACCCATACCATCAACCCTGCTTCCGGTGATGTGAGCAAGCAAGTTGCCGCTATCGTCGGCGAAGACGGCGTAGATTGCGCCATTGAAGCGGTCGGTATCCCTGCGACTTGGAATATGTGTCAAGACATCGCGAAACCCGGCGGTCATATCGCAGTGGTCGGTGTACATGGTCAATCCGTTGATTTCAAACTGGAAAAACTGTGGATTAAAAACCTTGCCATTACTACCGGCCTGGTTAACGCCAATACCACCGAAATGCTGATGAAAGCCATTTCCAGTAGCTCAGTGGATTACACCAAAATGATGACCCACCATTTCAAATTCAGCGAATTGGAAAAAGCTTACGATGTATTCAAACACGCTGCTGAAAACCAAGCCATGAAAGTGGTTTTGGAAGCGGATTGATTTAAAAATCGCTTAATATGCCGTTAATTAAAGGCCGTCTGAACATTCAGACGGCCTTTTTGTATGGTTTTATTTCTTCTTCAAGCAAACGCCGCTTTCGATATGGTGGGTAAATGGGAATTGGTCGAACAGGGCGGCGCGTTCAATGGTATGGGTTTGACAGAGCGTGTCGAGATTGGTGCGCAGGGTCTCAGGGTTGCAGGAAATATAGAGGACGTTGTCGAATCGGGCAACCAATTTGAGCGTTTCATCATCAACACCGGCGCGTGGGGGATCAACGAAAATAGTTGAAAAATCATAGTTTTTCAAGTCGATGCCTTGTTCTTGCAGGCGGCGGAATTCACGGTTTTGCGTGTAGGCCTCGGTAAATTCTTCCGCAGACAGGCGGGCGATTTTGAGGTTGGTAATTTGGTTGGCTTCAATATTCCATTGGGCGGCATTGACGGAAGTTTTGGAAACTTCGGTTGCCAGCACCTGATTGAAATGTTGTGAAAGCGGCAGGGTGAAATTGCCGTTGCCGCAGTACAGCTCAAGCAGGTCTTTGCCTAAGTTTTGTGCTGCATTACACGCCCACGTCAGCATTTTTTGGCATACTTGGGCATTGGGTTGGGTAAAGCTGCCCTCGATTTGACGATAGCGGAAGGTCTTGCCGTTGACTGTCAATGTTTCGGTCACAAAATCTTGGCTCAATACGATTTTTTGTCCGCGGCTGCGGCCGATGATATGAATGCCCAAATTGTGCGCCAACTCTTGCGCGGCTTGTTGCCATGCGTCGTTCAGCTTCTTGTGGTAAATCATGGTAACCAGCATTTCGCCGCTTAAAGTGGATAAAAATTCGACGGCGTACCAGCGGTTTTTCAGCTCGGGATGATTGGATGCGGCTTCAATCAGTTTCGGCATCAAGGTATTGATGGATTCGGATGCGGCAGGAAATTGGTCGCAACGGATCAGGCTTGCCCCGCTTGCCTTTTGCCCGCGCTCAAACATGGCATAAAACATTTCTCCGCCCTCATGCCAGATACGGAACTCGGCACGCATCCTGTAATGCTGTTCCGGAGATTCAAAGACTTCGATTTCAGGGAAATCCAGTCCTTGGAAAAGTTGCTGAAGATATTGCTTTTTGTCGGCTAGTTGTTGCTGGTAGGCAGTCATCGGGGCAGTCTTTCAGAAAATAATGGCGAATTATAATATAGTTGACGCAAAGATACGAAAGGCCGTCTGAAACATCGGTTTCAGACGGCCTTTGATTTCAAAGCATCAGCTTGTCAATCAGCCTTGCATTTGTTTGGCTTGAACGGCAGTCAGGGCGATGGTGAAGACGATGTCTTCAATCAATGCGCCGCGGGACAAGTCGTTAACCGGTTTGCGCAAACCTTGCAGCAACGGACCTACGCTCAGGACGTTGGCGCTGCGTTGTACGGCTTTGTAAGTACAGTTGCCGGTGTTGAGGTCTGGGAAAACCAAAACGGTTGCTTGACCGGCAACAGCGCTGCCCGGAGCTTTGGATTGACCGATAGATGGAACGGTAGCCGCATCGTATTGCAACGGACCTTCGATGGCCAAATCAGGGCGTTTTTCATTAGCCAGTTTGGTTGCTTCGATTACTGCATCGACATCAGGGCCGCTGCCTGAGTTGATGGTGGAGTAGGAAATCATGGCTACTTTTGGATCGATACCGAAGGCTTTGGCGCTGTCGGCAGATTGGATGGCGATGTCGGCCAGTTGTTCAGGCGTTGGGTTCGGGTTAACCGCGCAGTCGCCGAAAGCCAAAACTTGGTTAGGCAGCAACATGAAGAATACGCTGGATACGAGGCTTGCACCCGGAGCGGTTTTAATCAGTTGCAGGGCAGGACGGATGGTGTTGGCAGTAGTGTGGACTGCACCGGAAACCAAACCGTCTACGTCGTTTTGAGCCATCATCATGGTGCCCAGTACGACGGTGTCTTGCAGCTGTTTGCGTGCATCTTCAGGAGTCAGGCCTTTGGATTTACGCAATTCGCACATCGGCTCAACGTATTGTTCAACCAAAGTAGCAGGATCAATGATTTCCAAAGAATCAGGCAGGGAAATGCCGCGTTCTTTAGCAACGGCCTCAACTTCTTCGCGGGTCGCCAACAGTACGCAACGGGCGATGCCTTTTTCGTGACAGATAGCGGCGGCGGCGACGGTGCGTGGTTCTGCGCCTTCAGGCAGAACGATGCGCATATCGGCTTTGCGTGCGAAATCGATCAGGTTGTAACGGAATTGGGCTGGAGACAGGCGTTTAGCTTCGCGTTTGGCCAAAGCGGATACGTCTTGCAGTTTGTCGCTGGAGCCGAAGAAAGTCAGGCCGGTTTGCTCGGCAACTTGTGCGCCTAAAGCAGCGGCTGCGCCGTCAATGATAAAGCCTTCCAATAAGCCAGGGGAGTTGGTGTAGAGCTGTTTGGTGAGGTTTAATTGTTGGGCAACGGCGGCTGCATCGGTGTTGTCGGATTTCAGCACCAATACAACGCCTGCGTCTAAAGACAACGCTAATTCGACGTTTTTGCCCGCCAAGAACAATTTGTCCGCATCAGGAGTGATGCCTTCGATAACGAGGTTATCTGCGTTCAATGCTGCAACTTTACCGACAAGCGCGTCAAACCAGTCGTCGCTCTTGCCTTGAGCCAACAGGGCTTCTGTAGTGGAGTCAACGGCTTGGAAAACTTGTGCATTCAATGCCGCTGCAAATGCTTTTGCCGCTGCATCGGCGCTCAGGCCGGTAGATACCGGTGCGATCAGGATTTTTGCCATTTTGTGTCCTCTCTTTCGTTAATTGTAGAAGGGTGTTGCTGTGACGCAGCTGGTGCTGCATTTTAACACTTCAGGATTGAAGTTTCTTTAATATATTCACGGTCATATTGACATATGTCATCAGGCCGTCTGAAAAGTATA
The DNA here is from genome assembly GCF_001815375.1 of Neisseria sp. HMSC065C04. Classification (NCBI taxonomy): domain Bacteria; kingdom Pseudomonadati; phylum Pseudomonadota; class Betaproteobacteria; order Neisseriales; family Neisseriaceae; genus Neisseria; species Neisseria sp. HMSC065C04. The sequence goes on along the minus strand of NZ_KV820396.1, from coordinate 115,980 downwards.
AACGCAATGGGCTAAATTCATCAATCCCCCATTGCTGCCAAAAGCTCGGCTTGATGCTCGGCAATCAGGGCATTGGTGATTTCTTCCAAGTCGCCGTCCATCACAAAATCCAGTTTGTGCAGGGTAAGGTTGATGCGGTGGTCGGTCACGCGGCCTTGGGGATAGTTGTAGGTGCGGATGCGTTCGCTGCGGTCGCCGCTGCCGATCAGGGATTTGCGTTCGGCGGCTTCTTTGGCTTGGGCTTCGCGTTTTTGCGCGTCGTTTAAGCGGGCGGCGAGGACTTTCATCGCCTGCGCTTTGTTGGCGTGTTGGCTGCGGCCGTCTTGGCATTCGACTACCATGCCTGTCGGTAAGTGGGTAATGCGGACGGCGGAGTCAGTTTTGTTGATGTGCTGACCGCCGGCACCGGATGCGCGGAAGGTGTCGATGCGCAGGTCGGCGGGGTTCAACTCGATGTCTTCGAGTTCGTCCGCTTCGGGCATGACGGCGACGGTACAGGCGGAAGTATGGATACGGCCTTGGCTTTCGGTCGCGGGGACGCGTTGCACGCGGTGGCCGCCGGATTCAAATTTCAGACGGCTGTACGCCCCGAGTCCGATAATGCGGGCAATGACTTCTTTATAGCCGCCCAATTCGCTTTCGTTGGCGGAAACGATTTCAACCTGCCAGCGGTTGCGCTCGGCGTAGCGGCTGTACATACGCAGCAAATCGCCTGCAAACAGCGCGGCTTCGTCGCCGCCGGTACCGGCACGCACCTCGATAAAGATATTTTTATCGTCGTCGGCATCTTTTGGCAGCAGCAGTTTTTGCAATTCGGTATCGAGTTCGTCGATTTTGGCTTTTGCCGCCTCGATTTCTTCGGCGGCAAAGTCTTTCATTTCGGGGTCGGACAGCATTTCTTCGGCATCCGCCAAGTCGCTTTGCGCCAGCTGAAAGTTTTGGAAGACTTCGACGACGGGGGTCAGTTCGGCGTGTTCGCGTGTGAGTTTGCGGTAATTGTCCATATCGGACGTGGCTTCAGGCTGACCGAGCAAATGCGTGACTTCTTCCAGTCGGTCGCTGAGTTGTTGTAGTTTTTCTAAGATAGACGGCTTCATAAATTTTCCAAAATACGGATGCCGTCGAGTGGTCTGCAACGGCGAAATAAGGAGTCATTATAATGGGTTCGAATGAAAATTCAAAAAGATATGATTGATTAGAAAGGCCGTCTGAAACCTGTTTTTAAGTTTCAGACGGCCTTTTTTTATATGGGCTTATTTAGGCGCAGCCAAGATGCCTGTTTGGTTCAGTAGGAATAAAACGGTAAAGCCGGTCAAATAAATCAAACCGATAATGGCGAGGAAGTTCATGCCCATGGTCAGTTTGTGGCGTTTGTCGCCTTTGACGAGGCGGTAGTTCAGCCAAGCGAACACAGGGGCGGCAACGAAGGCAGTAATCATGGCGAATTTGAGCAACTCGGCCATTGCGCTGTTGAACCAGAAAATTACGGCCAAGCCTGAGCCTGCGACCCAGACGTTCCAAGCAAACAATTCGGCATTGCCGGTTTTGTCTTTGCCGCGCAGCAGGCGTACCGGTTCGGCAATCGCGCGGGCGTAGCCGTCCACTACGGTAATGGTGGTGCCGTACATGCAGGCGAAGGCGATAAATGCCACCAGCGGACGAGACCAGTCGCCGATGGTCACGGCGTACATATTAATCAGCTGGCCAACATATTTGCCGCCCGCCATTTGCACTTCCTCGCCGTTGCCGTATTGTACATATGCACCCAAGGCGAGGAAAACGACCGCCAAAATCGCGCTGGTAATGTAACCGACATTGAAGTCGAAAATACCGTCGCGGTAGCTGGAAGGGTTGATGCGTTGTTTTTCGGTTACCCACAAAGAGTTGATGGCGGAAATTTCAATCGGTGCAGGCATCCAGCCCATCAGCGCGATGAGGAAGCCCAAGCCTGCCAGTGTCCATGGGGTAGGCTCGATAAAGTCGGGTTTCATCTGCATGCCGCGAGACATGGCCACGGCTGCTGCGGCGACGGTGGCGATGGTCAGGCTGACGATGATGATTTTGGAAACGTTGTCCAATGCTTTATAGCGGCCGCTTGCCAAAATCAGCAGGCAGGAAACCATAATCATGACGGACACCATGCCGGCATCGAAAGTCAGCGACGGGATCGCCATTTTGACGATGGCGGCGGTAACGATGGCGACTGCACCGGCATTAATCGTTGCCGATGCAATACATAAAATCAAAAATACCCACAAATAAACACGGCTTTTTTCGGCATAGCCCTCAATCAGGCTTTTGCCCGTATCCAGCGTGTAATGTGCGCTGAAGCGGAAAAACGGGTATTTGAATAGGTTGGTCAGAATGATAATCAGCGCAAGCTGCCAGCCGTAAAGTGCGCCTGCCTGCGTGGAGGCAATCAGGTGCGAGCCGCCGACTGCCGCCGAAGCCATCATGATACCCGGGCCGAGAGCATTGATTTTGCTTTTCCAAGTAGAGGAGTGTGTATATTGTTCTGCCATAAGTATTTTCCGCCTGTTTCAGACGGCCTTATTATCAAAAAAAAGCATATTTTAACGTAAATAAAAAGTTTGCCCAATAATATGCGTAATACTTTTTATCAATCAAAGGGAAAATACGGTGTTAAAAAGCCGAGATGACGGAGTGAACGATATTTTGTGCCAAAAACATTTTTTCAGACGGCCTTGTATCGCTTTTTATTCATGAATATGGGGTAGGGAGGGCAGAGTGTGTCGGTTTGGAAACGAAATGGCCGGGCAAGGCTTTTTGATGCCTTGAGGTCGGCATATCAAGGGAAAGTATGGAGCAGGGAATCCACGTTTTGCTCGGTTATTTCAGCCAGTTGCGCCAGCGGTACGCCGCGCAGTTCGGCGGCAATTTTGGCGATACGGCGGATGTTGGCTGGTGTGTTGGTTTCTTGGCCGAGCATAAAAGGGCTGTCGGTTTCGAGAACGAAATCCGTGTCATCTAAGGCTTGTAAGGCGGCACGGACTTTTTTGGCATTGGGATTGAGTAGCAGCGAGCCTATGCCGATTTTGAAGCCGAGTTTTACCAAAATTCGCGCTTCTTCTACGCTGCCGGAGAAGGCGTGAACGATACCGCCTCGTGTGAAACCGACGGTTTTGACGGCGGCGGCAATGGCGGCGGTGGCTTTCAGATTATGGATGATGACGCGGCGGTTGAGGTTTTGGGCAAGGATGAGTTGGCGGATAAAGACGTCGGTTTGCGTGTCGCGTTGCGCTTGGGTTTGCTCTTTGCCATAAAAATCCAAGCCGATTTCGCCAACCCATGCTTGCGGATGCCGGATTAATTCGGACTCTAATTCTTGGAATGCCGCCTCGTTGAGGCCATCTGAAAACCACGGATGAATGCCCAAAGCGATATGGATGTTTTCAGACGGCCTTTCCAACTGCGCAACTGCCTGCCAATCATTGGGAGATGTAGCCGGTACGATAAAACGTACCACGCCGGCGGCTTGCGCTTCGGTAAGCACGGCAGGCAGCGTATCGGCAAGTTTGGGGTCGGCAAGATGGCAGTGGGTGTCGGTGAAAGTCATATTTAATGGCGGTTACAGCAGATTTAATTGTCGCAATTCTTGTTGCACCTTATCTGCATTCCAGTCATGAGATACGGCGAGGGTCATCAGCGCAGTGGCAGTTTCGAGATTGCATTTGCCGCCGTTGATGATACCTGCCTGACGCAAAGCATCGCCTTGGGCATAGACGGCGGCGGCGCAACCTTGCGGCACTTGGCTGATGTTGAGCAGCAACTTGTCTTGTTGCGTAAAGGCTTGGACGGCTCGGACAAACGCATCGTTGCTCGGCGCATTGCCGTGGCCGTAGCTTTGCAGGATTAGGGCTTGGGTGGAAAGATGGGGCAGGCCGTCTGAAAGTTCTTGCGCGGCATAACCGGGAATCAGCGTGCGGACGGAAACTTTGGCTTCGGGATTTGGAAGACGCGGATTGAGGCTGTCTGAATGTTGGGTCGGGGCAATATGGATATTGTGCCAACCTTTGTTTTCCTCCCATTCGGCGAGTGCGCCAAAATGCAGGTTGTCAAAACCTGCGGAGGTCTCGGTGCTGACCTTGCTGCTGCCGACGGCGGAGAAGAGTTTGCCGTCAAAGGCAATGGCCACTTGTTTGAGCTTGAGCGAGAAGGCGGAAACGGCGGTGGCAAGGTTGCGCGGCGCATCGCTGTTGGCGGCATCGTAAGGCCATTGCGATCCGGTCAGGATAACGGGTTTGTCTAAGCCTTGCAGCGAAAGGGCGAAGAGGTTGGCAGTGTATGCCATGGTATCCGTACCGTGTAGCACCAAAATGCCGTCATAGTCAGGCAGTTTGGCAATAATAAGCTCCAGCCAGTTGCGTTGGTTTTGCAGCGTTACCGCGGAAGAATCGATGAGCGGCTGGCAAACGTGCCATTTGAAATCAAGGCCGTCTGAAAAGGGGGCAAGGGCTTTATTGACGAGGGCGGTGTCGGGACGTAGGCCGGCGCTGCTTTGGGTCATGCCGATGGTGCCACCGGTGTAGAGGACGAAGATTTTTTGTTTCATGGTGTTTCTGATGAATGATTGAGGCCGTCTGAAAGCGGGGAAGTGTTTCAGACGGCCTGGAATGGTTTATTGATTGGCTTGTTTTTTGGCTTTTGCAGCACGTTTTTCATGCAGTTTTTCACGGAAGAAGGTATGGCGGCGGTGTTTTCTCCACCAAATCCAGCCGACAATGACTGCGCCGATGCCCAGTACGGTAAAGATACCGGATTGCAGGCTGTGCATTTTTTTCATCAGCCAGTCGGTATTGCGTGCGCCGTATTCGCCCAGATAAATCCAAACCGGAACAGAAATCAGCGCGGCCAAGCCGTCCATCAGGATAAAGCGCAGGTAGGAAACCTTGCGGCTGATACCGGCGGTCACGAAAACAGCGGTACGCAGGCCGGGCAGGAAACGGGCGACGAATAAAACCCAGTTGCCGTATTTGTCGAATTTTTCCTGTACTTGGGCGTAGCGTTTGGGCGTCATCACGCGTGCAATCGGTTTGAATTTAAGGATTTTTTGCCCCCAAATCCGGCCGGCTGCAAACATAAAGCCATCGCCTGCCAATACGCCGAGCATACCGACAAGAAACATAAAATGAGGGTTGGTATAACCCAGGCCGGAAATCACGCCGCCGGTTACCAGTGTCAAATCTTCAGGAATCGGCACGCCGAAGCCGCAAATAACCAAAACGAAAAACACGGCCGCATAGCCATATTCAACGAAAAAAGATTCTAAAATAGCAAACATGGCCGCTGTCCCACGATAGATATTGATTGATGACTGGATTGAGTTGGAATTTTACCAAAGATAAGGCCGTCTGAAAGCAATCACAAGCAGATATTGTTTAAATTTGACGGTAGTTTGCAAAAAATCTCAAAATTCGGACGTGGAAAGTTGGGATTTGAACAGATTTGGCAGGTACAATAGCCGCTGGTTTATCTTTCAAACCCGAAATGGCAGTCTGTTTTCAGACGGCCTGTTCAGGAAAATGAAATCATGAAATACAGAGATTTGCGAGAATTTATCGCCGGATTGGAAGCTGATGGCAAACTCAAGCGCATTCAGCATCCGGTGTCGCCGCATTTGGAAATGACCGAAATTGCCGACCGCGTGCTGCGTGCCGAAGGGCCGGCGTTGTTGTTTGAAAACCCGATTAAGCCTGATGGTACGCGTTATGATTATCCCGTGTTGGCGAATCTGTTCGGCACGCCCGAACGTGTGGCGCTGGGCATGGGTGCGGACAGCGTATCCAAGCTGCGCGAAATCGGGCAGACCCTGGCGTATTTGAAAGAACCCGAACCGCCCAAAGGCATCAAAGACGCGTTTTCCAAACTGCCGTTGTTGAAAGACATTTGGAGCATGGCGCCGAACGTGGTGAAAAATGCGCCGTGTCAGGAAATCGTGTGGGAAGGTGAAGACGTTGATTTGTATAAACTTCCGATTCAGCATTGCTGGCCGGAAGACGTTGCGCCGCTGGTAACGTGGGGCTTGACCGTCACGCGCGGACCAAACAAAAAACGCCAAAATCTCGGCATTTACCGCCAGCAATTAATCGGCAAAAACAAGCTGATTATGCGCTGGTTATCGCATCGCGGCGGCGCGTTGGATTATCAGGAATTTCGCAAACTCAATCCCGATACGCCGTATCCCGTCGCCGTCGTGCTCGGCTGCGACCCCGCTACCATTTTGGGCGCAGTAACGCCCGTTCCCGATACCTTGAGCGAATACCAGTTTGCCGGACTGCTGCGCGGTTTGCGGACGGAACTGGTGAAATGTATCGGCAACGATTTGCAAGTGCCTGCACGCGCTGAAATCGTGTTGGAAGGTGTGATTCATCCAAATGAAACCGCGTTGGAAGGCCCATACGGCGACCACACCGGCTATTACAATGAGCAGGACCATTTCCCTGTGTTTACGGTCGAGCGCATCACCATGCGCGAAAACCCGATTTACCACTCTACCTACACGGGCAAACCGCCCGATGAACCCGCCGTTTTGGGCGTGGCGTTGAACGAAGTGTTCGTACCGCTTTTGCAAAAGCAGTTCCCCGAAATCACCGATTTCTACTTGCCGCCCGAAGGCTGCTCCTACCGCATGGCGGTGGTCAGCATGAAAAAACAGTATGCCGGACACGCCAAGCGCGTGATGATGGGCTGCTGGTCGTTCCTGCGCCAGTTTATGTACACCAAATTCATCATCGTAGTCGATGACGATGTGGACGTGCGCGACTGGAAAGAAGTTATCTGGGCGGTCACCACGCGCATGGACCCTGTACGTGACACTGTTTTGGTAGAAAACACGCCCATAGATTATCTCGACTTCGCCAGCCCTGTCAGTGGACTCGGCGGCAAAATGGGTTTGGATGCGACCAACAAATGGCCGGGTGAAACCGACCGCGAATGGGGGCGTGTGATCAAAAAAGACCCTGCCGTTACGGCCAAAATCGATGAGATTTGGGAGCGTTTGGGTTTGTAGATGTCGGATTTATTGGAATTTCTACTTCAAATATTGATGGAAATAATTAGGTCTATGTTGGAGGGTACGATAGAAATATTGAGGCTCGATTGGAGAAAAAGAAAACTCTCCAAAAAAGGCTTGATAATGTTGACTATATGGTTTGCCATTATTGTTGCACTAATTATTTATATGGTCATTACTAAGTAAACATCTTATTTTGACAATGTATCTGATAAAAGGCCGTCTGAAACTTTTTGGGTTTCAGACGGCCTTTGATTTGAAAACCTAGCGCGGTTTGAGCCACTTCCATTGTTCTTGTATGGTTTCTTGCAGGGCTTTTTGTTTTTCTGCCGGTGTGTTCATGCCATTGGTCAAGCGGCTGTAATCAAGGGTAATGGAAGGGTTTTGTACGGTACCGCCGATTTTGAGGGGGATCGGTTTGTTTTTGGGTTGCAGTACGTTGCTGATAAGCAGATTCTCGGACAGCTTTTGGGTATTCAAATCGGTATAGCCGCTGCTGACAACGTGCAGACTGTCGGAAAACAGTTCGGTATTGATATGATGGCTGATGCCTTTCTCGATTTCACTATTGAGGATGAAATGATGGAAAGGGGTTTTAAGGTTGCTGTTGTCGATTTTTTCCGAAGAGATGCCGTTTTTCAGAATGCTGTCCATATCGATACCGTGCCATGCGCCGTTGGTAATATCGAGGAGCAGGCTGCCGTTTAGGGCTTGTATCATTTGGGCGCGGTCATTGCCGGTGGTTTTAATGTCGATAACGGCGTCGCCACTGCCGCTAAAGCTATGGAAACCGAACAGGTCTTGCAACAGCGGCTGAATTTGTATGCCTTTTGCGTTTTGCTGAAGGTGGTAGGAAGCAGGTTGGGTCGCCGCAATACTCAGGCCGCCCTCGGTTTTGCCGCCATAAAGCCCGGCTTTGAAACGGTGCAGGGCGATATGTTCTTTATCGGCGGTGAGTAGGGATTCGACGTTTTCTAATTGCAGGCCGGCAGTTTGAATGCTGCCGATTTGGAGGTTGGCCTCAATGTCGGGCAACCATGATTTAGCCAGCAGGGAAGGAAGGTTCAGTGATGGCTGGGTTTTCAGATCTTCCAAGTAAGAGGTCAGATTGAGTTTTTGTAAGGCGATACCAGCGTCAAGGTGCGGACGAGGTTGGGCATCGCGTTGGTATTTAAAGGCCAAGGCAAGGGCTTGTCTGTCAAATGCGCCTTTCAGACGGCCTTCCCATGTATTGAGGCTGAAATTGGCCTGTCCTTCAAGGGTACTGATGAATCGGGGGCGGGGAAGGCGGTTGATGGTGTCTTGCAGGGTGCTAAGGTGTAGTTTTGGTGCATCGATGCCTTTGCCTTTTTGCCAAACCAAAGGGCTGGAAAAGGTAAAGTTGGTTTGGAGACGGTCGTTTTTATGGCTGCCTTTGAGTTCAAAATTGGCGGCGGTCAAAACGGTTGCGTAGAGGTTGGTTTTGTCTAGTTTGAATGAACCGTCCCATTGGTTGTTTTCACTGCCGGCGGTCAATGCGCCGTTGAGTGTGTTGAGGTGCAAATAGCCGTTTTTAAACTGCAAGAGGGGCGAACGTGCGTTGATATGTAAGTTTTGGTAGCCGCTTTCGGCTTGTAGATTGAAGTCGCGGAGTAGGGCGGTTTGGTTTTGCCAATTAAGGCTGCCTGCGATTTGGGCATCCAGCTTGTTTTTGAGTAATACGGTTTGCAGGTTCAGCTTAAGGGCGGGAACACTCCAACCGGCATTGTTGGGTATCAGATAGCCTGAACCCTGCCAACTGATAGGATTGCCGATGTTTTGCAGTGTGCCGCTGATGTCGAAGGGACGGCCGTCTGAATCGGCTTGTTGCAGGGAAAATTGCAGGTTGTTTAAGGCAATATTTTGCTCTTTAGTGTGATAACGGATGCTGCCGTTATTGATGATGATGCGGTTGAGCTGAAAACTTTCTTTTGACGATGGGTCTTGTTGCAGGCAGGCGGGCAGATGGTGTTTTGAGTCCAGTGTCAGTGTCGGGTTTAAAAGAATCCATTTTTCAAGAATGGGGGCATCCGACCATAGGCTGCTCCAGCCAAAGCCCATTTTGGATTCGGCGATGTTCAACGTCGGCGTGTCAGGTTCGGAAGAGGAAAGGCTGAGGTCTTTTAAAATTAGCGTGGGGCGTGGCAGCCATTTTCTGCCGATAGTGGCGTTGTATTTGATTTGGCAGCCATGGGCGGAAAAGTTTTTTTGTATGAATGCGTCGATGTTTTCTGTGTTGAATATGCGGAACATTAAGGCACTCAATACCGCCGCGAGGCATAAAAGCGCGGTAATGCCGAAAACCAGGGTTTTCAGCCAAAATTTTCCTGAGTGCAACATGGAATGAACAGACAATTCAGATTCTCGCTTTGATGGGAGCTTTAAGGAGTGATTGGGAGTTTAAGCCTTGCTGCTTAAGCGTGTGGAAGTATAACACAGAGTGGGCCTATGTTTCAGACGGCATGGGTATGTGAATAAAAACACCGCCCAAAGGCGGTGTTGATTTTAAGCATAAATTATTTACGCAGACCCAGACGGGTAATCAGTGAACGGTAAGTATCAGGCTGAGTACGGCGCAGGTAAGACAGCAGGCGACGACGTTGGCTAACCATTTTCAACAGGCCGCGACGGCTGTGGTGGTCTTTAGGGTTGGCTTTGAAGTGAGGAGTCAGGTCGTTGATGCGGAAAGTCAACAGAGCGACTTGTACTTCAGAAGAACCGGTATCGCCTTCTTTGCGTTGGAAATCTTTAACAATTTGTGCTTTTTGTTCTACGGTCAATGCCATGATGGATAACTCCGAAAATAAAAGAACCTTTTCAGGTTCGGACAAGTTTGCCAAGCCAAGCGACCTAAGCAAACTCCTAAGTGTCTTTTTATAAAGACGGGCGGATTATGCCACAATTTGTCTTTGTGTGCCACATCTTTTCAGACGGCCAAAAAAAGCGGCGATACCTTCCAGTACCGCCAAAGCTGCTTTGGTGATAAAACTAAACTTTATTTGCTTGCGCAGCGGAAGCCTAAGTTATTTAAAACATATTTGGATTGCAGGCTGGTACGGATGCCGTAGCGCAAGAAAGCCGCATAGTTGGATGGGTCGCTTGAGCCTACGGATGCGCCGCTACAGAACATTTGGGTGTTGGACGAGCCGGCTGAGAGTTGGCTGCTGTTAAAGTCTTCAGTCCATTCCCAAATTAGGCCGTGCATATCGTATACGCCCCAGTAGTTGGGTTTGTTTTTACCGATGTCGTGCAGGCCGTTGCGGCCGCCGTCTGCATACCAATCCAAGATGGTGCGGTTGTAGCCGGGTTCGGCAGAGCCGTCTTTTTGAGTGGCAGAAGCCAAGCCTGCAAATTCCCACTCGTCAATAGTCGGCAGGCGTTTGCCTTTGGAAACGCAGTAGGCATTGGCGGCAAACCATGAAACATTGGTTACCGGATGTTTGAGTTCGCTGGCTTTAGGCGCATAACTGTTGCTGCCGTTTTTTACCCAATGTTTCAGGTAAGCTTTTTCAGCTTGTTTAGAGCTGATTTTGTCTTTTTGCCATTGTGGATGTGTTTTCAAAAATTCGGCAAATTCGGCATTGGTTACAGGGTATTTGTCAAGTTGGAAGGGCTTGACTTTAATAAGGGAAGTCTCTTTTTTGAGATAGAGAGGGCGATAGCTGCCTCCTTCGATTTTTACCATTTCGGCTGCAAATGTATTGCCGCAGATTAAGGCACTGCCTAAGAGGAGGAGTCGTATGAGTTTCATGGTACGCCCTTATTATCGTTTGAAAACAGAAAATTTATTTTTAAGATAGCCTAATCATAACAAGGCCGTCTGAAAAATTAATCTGTCTGATTGAATAGGAAGATTAATTGTGATGGAAGCCACTGCGACTCTAAGAGAAGAGTAGCAGTGGCTTGGCGTATTAAACCGAGGGATTATTTAGCGGCTTCAGAAGCAGCAGGTGCGGCAGACGCAGCGGCTGGGGCAGAAGCGGCAGCACCGGCAGGTTGGTAAGCGGTGTCGCTCAGTTTTTTGGTCATGATTTCAGGGTTTTCGTTACCCTCAACTTTCAATTGACCCAAAGCACCTTTGTTGAACGCACGGAAGATAGAGTGGTCAACTATAGTGTAGCTGCCTGGAATATCGACTTTGAATTCGATCATGGCGGCGCCACCGGCAGGAATCACAGTGCTTTGTACGTTTTCGTTAATCAGTTTACCACCTTCAACATATACTTTGTCGAAGATTTCGCCGATAACGTGGAAAGAAGATACCAAGTTAGGACCACCGTTACCAACGTACATACGAACAGTTTCACCAGCTTTGGCTTTCAGGGCGTTGTCACCGGCGATAGAGCCTACGTGACCGTTGAATACAACGTATTCAGGTTGTTCGGCAATGGCTTTGTCCATATCGAAAGGTTGCAGGCCTTGAGCGCCTTTTTTACCTTTAGTATAGAAGTCGCCTTGTACGATGTAGAACTCTTTATCTACTTTAGGCAGGCCTTCTTTAGGTTCAACCAAGATCAAACCGTACATACCGTTGGCGATGTGCATACCTACAGGAGCAACGGCACAGTGGTAAATGTACAAACCGGCTTGCAGAGCTTTAAAGCTGAAAGTAGAAGTGTGGCCTGGGGCAGTGAAAGAAGCTTCTGCACCACCGCCTTGACCGGTAGCAGCGTGGAAGTCAACGTTGTGAGGAACAGTAGAAGAAGGATTGTTAGAGAATTCTACTTCTACGGTATCGCCTTCGCGTACACGAATCATTTGGCCCGGAACGTCGCCGTTGAATGTCCAGTAGTGGTATTCAACACCGTCTTCCATAGTCATGGTTTTTTCGACGGTTTCCATTTTAACGCGTACTTTAGCCGGATGATCGCGATCGATTGCAGGTGGAACTTCCGGAGCGTGAGTCATGATGGCATCGACTACAGGCAATTCTGAAGAAGGAGTCTCGGCAGCAGCTTGTGAGTCAGAAGCAGCAGCAGGAGCTTCGGCAGAAGCGGTGGCAGCCGGAGTTTCAGCTGGTTTAGCAGCTTGTTCGCCGCATGCGGCCAGTGCAAATACAGAAGCGATAAGTGCAGCTAAGGTTTGGCGTTTCATGTTTAAAGTTTCCTTATTGTAAGAAAAGTTAAGTATCCTGATAGGATGGTTTGAAATTTTGTATGATTATGTAGGCGCTTGTTTGGGTGTATTTTGACATAAATCAAATTGTTCAATGAATATGAATCTTTTAATCCTTAAATACTCCTTTAGTAGTATAAAAAACTAAACCGAAAAGTTTATTTTTGTGTGAAAATGTTAGTGTGGGCTTAACACAAAATATAACAAAGGAGGAGTTATACAGGATAATAGGAATCAATATCATGTAAGTTAATGGTTTTAAAGGAATATTATTGACAAAATATTTCTTTACTTTTAAAACCGTGATACAATCTTTAACATTCATATTTGATGAATTAATACCCAACCACTTTTTACCAAAATCAAGGAGTACTCAAAATGGGACAGTACAAGAAGCTTTGGTACTTGCTGTTTGCCGTACTGGCAGTATGCTTTACCATTCTTGGTTATATGGGTAGCGAGGTCTATAAAAAGGCTCCGCCATACCCTGAACAAGTCGTTTCTGCATCCGGCAAAGTCCTGATGACCAAAGACGATATTTTGGCAGGTCAATCTGCATGGCAAACTACCGGCGGTATGGAAGTTGGCTCTGTATTGGGTCACGGTGCATACCAAGCTCCGGACTGGACTGCCGACTGGCTGCACCGCGAGCTGGTTGCATGGTTGGATCTGACTGCGCAAGAAACTTACGGCAAAAAATTTGACGAAGTTTCTCCTGAGGAACAAGCTGTTCTGAAAACCCGTTTGGCTGACGAATACCGCAACCAAAGCCGTATTAAGGAAGACGGTTCTGTCGTTATCAGCGATACCCGCGTGAAAGCGATCGAAAGCATTTTGCCTTACTACCACGGTGTGTACAGCGACGATCCTAAGTTCCAAACCACTCGCGAACACTTTGCAATGAAAAACAACACATTGCCAAGCCAAGAAGCGCGTGAAAAACTGTTCAACTTCTTCTTCTGGACTTCTTGGTCTGCTTCGGCTAACCGTCCTGATGAGAACTTCACTTACACCAACAACTGGCCGCACGAGCCTTTGATCAAGAACGTACCGACTACTGAAAACTACATGTGGTCCTTCACCAGCGTGGTATTGTTGCTGATGGGTATCGGCTTGCTGATGTGGGGTTACTCTTTCTTGACCAAACATGAAGAGGTTGAAGTACCTACTGAAGATCCTATCTCTAAAGTACAACTGACTCCTTCTCAAAAAGCGTTGGGCAAATATGTATTCCTGACTGTTGCGCTGTTTGTCGTACAAGTACTGTTGGGTGGTTTGACCGCTCACTATACTGTCGAAGGTCAAGGCTTCTACGGTATCGATACCGCCTTGGGCTTTGAAATGGCCGACTGGTTCCCATATGCGCTGACCCGTACTTGGCACATCCAATCCGCTATTTTCTGGATTGCAACCGGCTTCCTGACAGCAGGTCTGTTCTTGGCTCCGATTGTGAACGGCGGTAAAGATCCTAAATTCCAACGTGCCGGTGTGAACTTCCTGTACATCGCCCTGTTCATCGTAGTCGGCGGTTCTTACGCAGGTAACTTCTTTGCTTTGACTCACATCATTCCGCCTGAGCTGAACTTCTGGTTCGGTCACCAAGGTTACGAATACTTGGATTTGGGTCGCTTCTGGCAACTTCTGCTGATGGTCGGCTTGCTGTTGTGGCTGTTCCTGATGCTGCGTTGCACCATTTCTGCCTTTAAAGAAAAAGGTACAGACAAAAACCTGTTGGCTATCTTCGTAGCTTCTATGGTTGGTGTGGGTGTGTTCTATGCTCCTGGTCTGTTCTACGGTGAAAAATCTCCAATCGCTGTGATGGAATACTGGCGTTGGTGGGTGGTTCACTTGTGGGTAGAAGGTTTCTTCGAAGTGTTCGCTACTGCCGCTTTCGCATTCATCTTCTATAACATGGGCTTTGTCCGCCGTAGTACTGCCACTGCTTCTACTTTGGCTGCTGCTGCCATCTTCATGTTGGGCGGTATTCCAGGTACATTACACCACTTGTACTTCTCTGGTTCTACCTCTGCCTCTATGGCAATCGGTGCATGTTTCTCCGCTTTGGAAGTTGTGCCTTTAATTCTGCTGGGTCGTGAAGCTTATGAACACTGGTCTTACCAACACCTGTCCGACTGGGCGAAACGTCTGCGTTGGCCTCTGATGTGCTTCGTAGCAGTTGCCTTCTGGAACATGATTGGTGCCGGCGTATTCGGCTTCTTGATTAACCCGCCGATTTCTCTGTTCTACATCCAAGGTCTGAACACTACTGCAGTTCATGCTCACGCGGCTCTGTTCGGTGTGTACGGTTTCTTGGCTCTGGGCTTCGTATTGCTGGTTGCACGTTACCTGAAACCTAATGCTCAATTTGACGACAAACTGATGACTTGGGCATTCTGGCTGTTGAACGGCGGCCTGGTGGGTATGATTGCCATCAGCCTGTTGCCGGTCGGCGTGATTCAAGCTTACGCTTCTATCACTCATGGTCTGTGGTATGCACGTAGTGAAGAATTCCTGCAAATGGAAATTCTGGATACCCTGCGTTGGGTTCGTACTGCTGCTGACTTGATCTTTATCGGTGGTGCTGTCTGCGTTGCTATCCAAGCTACCAAAATCGTATTCAGCCGCGATAAATAATCTTAAGCTGAATTAAATCGAAGGCCGTCTGAAAAGTTTTCAGACGGCCTTTCTGTTATAATTTCAACATTCTTAAATTGACAAGACAAAACATTATGTTCAATCAAGCTGCTCAAGAGCTGACCACTGTTCGCGATTTGCTGCGTTTCGCCGTCAGCCGTTTTAACGATGCCGGACTGTTTTTCGGACACGGAAGCGATAATGCCCATGACGAGGCAGCCTATCTGATTTTGCACACTTTGAATCTGCCTTTGGATACGTTGGAACCTTATTTGGATGCTAAATTGTTGCAAAGTGAGAAGGAAGAGGTGTTGTCCATTCTCGAACGCCGCGCAGTGGAGCATATTCCTGCCGCGTATCTGACGCATCAGGCATGGCAGGGCGAGTTTGATTTTTATGTTGATGAGCGCGTTATCGTGCCTCGTTCTTTCATTTACGAATTGCTGGGCGACGGTATCCGTCCTTGGATTGAACATGATGAGTTGGTGCATCGAGCTTTGGATTTGTGTACCGGTAGCGGCTGTTTGGCCATTCAAATGGCGCACCACTATCCTGATGCACAAATCGATGCCGTTGATTTAAGCTTGGATGCGCTGGAAGTAGCCGCCATCAATATTGAAGATTATGGTTTGGAAGACCGCATCAGCTTGGTGCATACCGATTTATTCGAAGGTTTGGATGAAACATACGACTTAATTGTTTCCAATCCGCCTTATGTCGACGCGGAATCAGTGGAAGCGTTGCCTGATGAATACCTGCACGAGCCGGAATTGGCTTTGGGTAGTGGCGAAGATGGTTTGGACGCTACACGTCAAATCATTCTGCAAGCGGCGAAATATTTGAATCCAAAAGGTGTATTGCTGGTTGAAATCGGTCACAATCGTGAAGTATTGGAAGCGGCTTATCCCGAATTACCGTTTACTTGGTTGGAAACTAGCGGTGGCGATGGGTTTGTATTCCTGTTGACCCGCGAGCAATTACTGGGTGAAGAATAGTTTATTTTGATATAAATAAAACAAAGGCCGTCTGAAAAAGTTTCAGACGGCCTTTGTTTTATAAAAATTTTAATATTTTAAGGAAATACAAATACCTATGGTATGCTGAATATGAAATCCAAGCAGGCTTTGAAACTATGGCTTATAATATTTGTCATAGTTTCTAATGTCAGTAGATTTTTATTACTGACTTTTTGTAGAACATATACTGCCAAACTCCATATTATGAATAATTATTTAAAATCAGGCCTGTTGGCTGCTGCCTTGTTCAGTATGCCCGTTGTCGCCTTTGCCCAGCAACATACCGTTTATTTCAATCAAAACGGTAAACTGACGGCGACCATGCCTTCGGTTGCTTATGTTCGCCAATACAAGATTGAGGCAGGCAAGGCGCAGGTGCAGGATTTTTACTATCCATCGATGAAAAAATATTCTGATCCTTATGAAATACCTGCCGGTCAGATTAAGGTTTTTGTGCCGGCGTTGGATAATGGTACGCTGACCCTGTGGCATTTCAACGGTCAGAAAAAGATGGTTGGCAGCTATCGCAACGGCAAACCGCATGGCGAATGGGTCAACTGGTATCCAAACGGTAAAAAATCCGCAGTAATGCCTTATCAAAATGGACTGAGTGAGGGCGTGGGTTCCCGCTATTACCGAAATGGTGTGAAAGAAAGCGAAATCCAGTTTAAGCACGATAAAGCCAATGGCCATTGGAAACAATGGTATTCAGACGGCAGCCCGAAAACTGAAATGATGATGAGCAATGACAAACCGACGGAGATCATCAGTTGGGATGAAAATGGCCGCATCGTGTCTGAATTGAGTATTCGCAACGGTAAACGCAGCGGCATCATTTTGGATTGGTATGATGATGGTGCGAAGAAATCTGAGCTGGTTTATAAAGACGACCAGTTGGTGAAAAAAACCTTTTGGGATACAGACGGATACGTTCTCGAATAGTTGTGATAATAAAAAACCGCAGGCTGATTGGCTTGCGGTTTTTTGTGTGTTACATACAGCCTTTGTTTTGGCACAGGGTAAATAACGGCGCGCCGCTTTCACGGATTTTTTTGCCGCCGTCCAAGTCGGTAAATTCCAAAATGGCAGCCGCTTCGATTACTTCGCCGCCCAGTTTTCGGATCAGCTCGACACCTGCCAGCATTGTGCCGCCGGTTGCCACCAAATCATCTACCAACAAAACGCGTGCGCCCGGCTTGATGGCGTCGGTATGGATTTCTACCGTTGCTTCGCCATATTCCAAAGCGTAACTTTGAGAAACCGTATCAAACGGGAGTTTGCCTTTTTTACGAATGGGAACGAAGCCGACATTCAGCTGATAGGCCAAAGCCGCGCCAATGATGAAGCCGCGCGCATCTAAGCCGGCAACGACATCAACTTTCTGCCCCATATAGCGGTAAACCAGCAAATCAACCAGCAGGCGGAAATATTCTGCGCTTTGCAAAACGGGAGTAATGTCATGAAACAAAATCCCTTTTTGCGGCCAGTTTTCAATTTTACGGATTTTGTCCGCTAAAGCTTCTACGCCCATTACTTCAGGATGAATCAACATTTCGACATTCCGAAATCAAAAAGTTTTTAACACGCCATTGTAGCGGTCATATGCAAACTTGCCAAATTAATCGATACAATAGCCAAATTTTGCAACATTCCGTCTGAAATTCCGAGAAACATTGTGTTGTGTTATAATTTACAGATACATACCATCGGCTGAACCACCATGCAAAATCATAAAAAAGGCAATATTTACATCATTTCTGCCGCTTCCGGCACAGGTAAAACGACCTTGGTGTCGCGCCTGTTGAAAAATCATGACGACATTCGTGTTTCTATTTCTCATACCACGCGTCAGCCGCGTGAGGGTGAGGCACATGGTGTGCATTACCACTTTGTTTCCAAAGAAGAATTTGAATCACTGATTGAGCAAAGAGCCTTTTTGGAACACGCCAATGTGTTCGGTAACTATTACGGCACCAGCATTGCCGGCGTGAATTCGTTGAGCGAAGAGGGCTATGACGTGATTTTGGAAATTGATGTGCAAGGTGCAGCGCAAGTGCGTAAATCGTTGCCTGAAGCCAGCAGCATTTTCATCCTGCCGCCTTCCTTTGAAGTTTTGGCGCAACGTTTGATCGGCCGTGGTACAGACAGCGAAGAAGTTATTCAAACACGTCTTTCAAAAGCACGTCATGAGATTGAGCAGTCTGTTTTGTTCGATTACGTCGTTGTGAATGACGATTTGGATCGTGCCGAAGCCGATTTGTTCCACATTATTAAAGCAGGCCGTCTGAAAAAATCCTCTCAACAGGGATTTATTTCAAACCTGTTGGAAAATTCCTAAAAAACAGCGAAAATAACCGTTTATTTGAAACATAGAAAGAAAGCAAGCAAACATGGCTCGTATTACTACTGAAGATTGCACAGGTAAAATCCCTAACCACTTCGACCTTACCCTCGTTGCCGCCCGTCGCGCACGCCAGCTCGAAAACGGCAATACGCCTTTGGTTGACGACATCCGCAACAACAAACCAACCGTAACCGCCCTGCGCGAAATCGCAGCCGGACAAATCGGAACCGAGCTGCTGACCCGCAACAAATAAACCAACCGGAAAACCGATAAAACCGTCGCGCGGACTGTATCGGTGCGATATCACAACCGATACAGTCTGACGGCTTAAAAAAATAGCCATAAAAGGCCGTCTGAAAATGCCAGCCCCACTGCCTACCGCCCCCTATGACCCGCTGACAGCAGAAGCGCGCGAGCTTCTGTTTCGCACTGCATCCTATCTCAATACCAATGAGCAGGCCGAGCTTGAAAGAGCCGTTGCCTACGCTTTCCACGCCCATGACGGACAAACCCGTAAAAGCGGCGAGCCCTACATTACCCATCCCCTTGCCGTTGCCACGCAGCTTGCGATTTGGCACATGGATGTTCAAGGCCTCTGCGCGGGCGTTATGCATGATGTATTGGAAGATACGGGCGTAACCAAAGTCGAAATGGCGGCAGAATTCGGCGATACCATTGCCGAAATGGTAGACGGCCTCTCCAAGCTGGAAAAACTCAAATTTGAAGATCATGCCGAGCATCAGGCGGAAAGTTTTCGCAAACTTATCCTCGCCATGACTAAAGACGTGCGTGTCATCGTCGTCAAACTTGCCGACCGACTGCACAATATGCGCACGCTTGGCTCTATGCGTCCGGAAAAACGCCGCCGCATCGCCAAAGAAACCCTCGAAATCTATGCTCAAATCGCCAACCGCATTGGCCTGAACAATGCGTATCAAGAGCTTCAAGACTTATCGTTCCAAAACCTCCACCCAAGACGCTACGAAACCCTGAAAAAAGCCATGGACAACAGCCGCAAAAATCGCCGCGATGTTGTCGGCAAAGTGTTGCGTGCATTCAGTCAGCGTTTGGTCGGTGTCAATATTGAAGCCAAAATCAAAGGCCGCGAGAAAAACTTATACAGCATCCATCAAAAAATGCTGGCTAAAAAGCTGCGTTTTGCCGAAGTAATGGATATCTACGGCTTTCGGGTCATTGTAAACAATATTCCTGCCTGTTATGCCGCGTTGGGTGCATTGCATAATTTATACCACCCCAAGCCCGGCCGTTTTAAAGACTATATCGCTATTCCGAAAAGCAACGGCTACCAAAGCCTACACACGACCTTAGTCGGTCCTTACGGTTTGCCGATCGAAGTGCAAATCCGTACGCGT
The DNA here is from genome assembly GCF_001815375.1 of Neisseria sp. HMSC065C04. Lineage (NCBI taxonomy): Bacteria > Pseudomonadati > Pseudomonadota > Betaproteobacteria > Neisseriales > Neisseriaceae > Neisseria > Neisseria sp. HMSC065C04. The sequence goes on along the minus strand of NZ_KV820396.1, from coordinate 96,447 downwards.
GAAATGGATGCAGTGGCTGAGGGCGGTATTGCCGGTCATTGGATTTACAAATCCGGTGAAAACACTCCGGACCAAGCCGTCCTCCATATGAACCGATGGATGAAAAATATTCTTGACCTGCAAGCCAGCAGCTCAAATGCCATCGAGTTTCTGGAGCATGTCAAAGTCGATTTGTTCCCTAACGAAGTCTATATCGTTACCCCGAAAGGCGATATCCTTACCTTGCCTAAAGGAGCGACGCCGATTGACTTTGCCTATGCCGTTCACACCAATATCGGTCATAAAACCGTTGCCGCGCGTATCAATAACGTCATGATGCCGTTGCGCACCAAGCTGAAAACCGGCGATACGGTAGAAATCATTACTTCCGAACACGCCAAGCCTAATGTGGCATGGCTGAACTTTACCGTTTCCAGCCGTGCGCGCAGCGCCATCCGCCAATATATTAAAAATCTGAATCGTCACGATGCCGTTGTTTTGGGTGAGAACCTGCTGCAAAAAGCTTTATCCAGCCTGTTGCCTAAAGACATCCTGCTTTCAGACGACCTCAAAGAAAAATATCTTGCCGATTTGAATACCAAACAAACCTCGTTTGAAGAGGTCCTCTATAATGTCGGTATGGGGCATACTTTGCCGGTACACGTTGCCATGCACATTGCCGAGTTGGCGGGCCAACATTTTGGCAGTACAGTCAAACTCAGCCCGATCAAAGTCAACGATCAAGAAACCGGCCGGATTCATTTTGCCGAATGTTGCCATCCGATCCCCGGCGATCCGATTCGCGCCTTATTGGTCAAAGACAAGGGCATGATTATCCACCGTGATACCTGTCAAACTTTGGTCAAAGCCGATCCGGAAGAGCAACTCGATGCGGGTTGGGACAGTTTACGCAATCAAACGTACCGCACCATACTCAATGTCAAATCCGAAGATGCGCATGGTTTGTTGGCCTCAATGGCGCAAGCGATTTCCAATTCCGGTGCGGACATCGAATCTGTCGATACGCCAACCAAAGCGCAAGCAGGAACGGAAGGTTTTGTAGAATTTAAATTCACAATTAAAGTCAAAGACTTGGATCAGGTTAATCAGATTATTCATGCAATGCATGCCAATCCGAATATCCGCAAAGTGATTCGAGGATAATCTCGTTATAAGCAAAGGCCGTCTGAAAGTGTTTTCAGACGGCCTTTTTGATGTTTACAAATAAAAGCTGTTGGCTTCTTTTTAAGAGGGTTTATGGCTTTTTTGTAATTGGATTGGGTTTATTTAATTCAACCAAAAACGGAAAACCAAGAAGAAAACCAAGGCCAAAACGCCGGCCCAAACCAGCAACATGAATCCGGCTACTGCCTGACCCAAGCGGTAAACAGGATTTTTGCGTTCGTCTTCGAGTAGGGGATTGGGTGTATCGTGCGATTTGTCGGACATGATGAAGCTCTGATTGAATTATTGAATAAAAGCGTAAGGGTACGCCGATAGAAGCAAAGATTCAAGTGGGAATGATTATTGATAGAAGTCTTCGTCTTCATTCCACGCGGTTTTTAAGGCCGTCTGAATGGTGTCGGCACCAAAGCCGCGATAGGCAAGGAAACGCGCTTGTTTTTGTTTTTCTTTCAAATCTTGGGCTTCTTGCTTGAATTTTTTACGCAAGACGGAAATGGCGGTTTGCAGCTCGTCCTCCCTATCGGGTAGGAACTCCCGACAGTTGTCTGCATCGATGCCTTGTTGCGCCAAAGCTTGCTTGAGGCGGAGCGTGCCGTAACGGTTGCTCTTGCTGTGAATATAGGCTTCTGCGTAACGTTGGTCGGATTGCCAATTCCGTTCGGCAAATTCATCCAAAACCTTTTCCAATTCTTCTTCGCTTTCAGCGTGGGGAGCCAGTTTGCGTTTCAAGCCGACACGGCTGACTTCCTGACGGGAAAGAATATCCAAGGCACGGGCGCGTAAGGTTTTAGGGGGTCTCATGGGATATGGTGGGAGTGAAGTGACTACATTGAATTACATTTTTAGACGGCCTAATTGGGGAAAATAGCCGAAAAGGCCGTCTGAAAATAAAGCCGAATTATTCTTCGTCTTTGTTTTTTTGTGGTTGTAGATTTTCGTAGATTTCAGGCAGGGCGCGAATCAACAAATCAGGTTTGGTCGCTTTGTCTTGAGAGAGCAAGGTCATGTCGCCGTAGCCGAATGTTACGCCGACGCTGAAGCAACCGGCCGCTTTAGCAGCAATAATGTCATTTTTAGAATCGCCTACCATCAGCATATTGGCAACGTCGATGCCCAGAACTTCGGCTGCATGTTGAAGCGGCAATGGGCTGGGTTTTTTCTCAGTCAGGCTGTCGCCGCCGAGAACCAGGCTGAAGTAGCCGTCGAGATTAAGCTGTTTCAGCAGCTCGGCTGCCAGAATTTCATTTTTGTTGGTAATGACAACCAATGGAATACCCAAGGACTTGAGCAGGCCGAGACCGGCTTCGGTTTCAGGGTAGGGGCGGGTAAAGTCGCTCAAGTGCTCGCGATAATATTTCATAAAGAACACAAAACCTTTTTCCCAGATTTCAGGATCGGCTTCTTTTTCACGATCATTGCTAATGACGCGATGAACCAACTTGCTGATGCCGTCGCCGACATAACTTTCAACCGTTTGGGTAGGCAAAACAGGTAAACCCAAGTGCGCACACATGGCTTGGGCTGCTGCGGCTAAATCGGGAACGGAATCACATAAGGTACCGTCCAAATCAAAGGCAACGGCTTGAACGTGTTCTAAGGCAGCAGTGGTCATTGAGTAGCTTTCTGTCATATTATTTAAGCGCTTATTTTAACATTGTTTGCCTGATTTGCCGATGTTTTGCTGATTCTTTAATGGGATATTTGTTTAAATTGTTAACAATTTTTGCTGGTGTAAGTCTGTCCGTCTGTTGGTAATGTGGAAGGGATTTTGTCAACAAAAAGGGCGGTTTGGTAGGCATTAAAAAACAAAGGGTTTGAGTGTTTTTTTGAATGGTTTGATGAGCATTTATACTAGGCCGTCTGAAAATTTTTTGGTCGGCGTACCGATATTTTCAGACGGCCTCAAACTAAATTTATATATAAATGAATGGATTTGCTTTTTATCGACTACATGCTATTACATTTTTTCCTGTTTTTGTATATAGTAACAAGTATGGCTCTCGTCTAATCATGTGTATGAAAAGGAAAAATACATGTCCGCATCTGCTGTTAAAGAAACACTGAATCCGTTTGAAATTGCACAAAAACAAGTAAAAATTGCCTGCGATCGCCTGAATGCCGACCCGGCAGTATTTGAAATCTTGAAAAAGCCGCAACGTGTTTTGGAAGTGAACTTCCCTGTCAAACTCGACAACGGTACAGTAGAAAATTTCACCGGCTACCGTTCACAACACAATAATGCCGTCGGCCCTTACAAAGGCGGCGTGCGCTTCCATCCCAATGTAAATCTGGACGAAGTCAAAGCACTGTCTATTTGGATGACCATCAAATGCTGTGTAGCCGGTATTCCTTACGGCGGCGGTAAAGGCGGCATCACTTTGGATCCGCGCAATTATTCCGAAGCAGAATTAGAACGCATCGCCCGCGCTTATTCTGAAGCTATTTCTCCGCTGATTGGCGAGAAAATCGACATTCCCGCCCCCGATGTGAACACCAACGGCAAAATCATGTCTTGGATGGTTGATGCTTATGAAAACGTCGTGAAACATTCTGCACCGGGCGTGTTTACCGGCAAACCGGTTGAGTTTGGTGGTTCCTTGGCGCGTACTGAGGCCACCGGTTACGGCGTAAACTTCGCCGCCGTCCAAGCTTTGGAAAAACTGGGCAAAGACGTGAAGGGCGCCACTTACGCTATTCAAGGTTTCGGTAACGTGGGCTACCACACCGGTTACTATGCACACAAAGCCGGTGCGAAAATCGTTGCCGTATCTACTGTTGACGTTGCCATCTACAACGAAAACGGCTTGGATATGGAAGCAATCATTAAAGAATTCCAAGAAAAAGGCTTTATCACCAACGAAGCCGGCTACGGCAAAGAAATCAGCAATGCCGAACTTTTGGCTTTGGAAGTGGACGTACTCGCCCCTTGCGCGCTGGAAAACCAACTGACTTCTGAAAACGCCGGTAAAGTCCGTGCGAAAATCGTGGTTGAAGGTGCAAACGGTCCGACTACTCCTGAAGCAGACGTTATCCTGCGTCAAAATGGCGTATTGGTTGTTCCTGATATTTTGGCAAACTGCGGTGGCGTGGTGGTATCCTATTTTGAATGGGTACAAAACCTGCAAGGCTACTACTGGGAGTTTGACGAAGTTCAAGAGAAAGAAACCGTTGTCCTGCGCCGTGCGTTCCGCGATATTTGGAACTTGGCTCAAGAATACGATGTCGACCTGCGTACCGCTTCTTACATGATGAGTATCCGTCGTGTTGAAAAAGCAATGAAGCTGCGCGGCTGGTATTAATCGTTTGAGCGATAGCTAAGAGTAGGCCGTCTGAAACCTGTTTTCAGACGGCCTTGATGTTTTTGATAAGAGCCTTTACAAATTTTAATCCACCTTGATTCCATTTCAATCAAACTCAGCTATAATCCCTTTTTTTGACCTTTCCGGAAAAGACATAATCATGAACAAAACTTTCAAATTCAGCGCATTGGCTTTGTCTGCTTTGTTGGCACTGACTGCTTGCAACCAAAAAGACACTGCCGCTAAAGATGCCCCTGCTGCTTCCGCAGCTTCAAATGCGACTGCAGATGCTTCTGCCATCGGTTCTACTGCCCAACAAGCCAGCTACGCAATGGGTGTGGACATCGGCCGTTCATTGAAACAAATGAAAGACCAAGGTACGGAAATTGATTTGAAAGTCTTCACCGAAGCCATGGAAGCCATGTTTGAAGGTAAAGAAGTTAAAATGACTGAAGCTCAAGCTCAGGAAGTGATGATGAAATTCCTGCAAGAGCAACAAGAAAAAGCGGCTGCCAAACGTGCTGAAGATGCCAAAGTAAACTTGGAAAAAGGCGAAGCGTTCTTGAAAGAAAACGCGACTAAAGAAGGCGTGAAAACCAGCGCTTCCGGTCTGCAATACAAAATCACCAAAGAAGGCGAAGGTAAAAAACCGACTAAAGACGATATGGTTACCGTTGAATATGAAGGCCGTCTGATTGATGGTACCGTATTTGACAGCAGTAAAGCCAACGGCGGCCCAGTAAGCTTCCCTGTAAGCCAAGTAATCCCAGGTTGGACTGAAGGTATCCAACTCTTGAAAGAAGGCGGCGAAGCAACATTCTACATCCCTGCTAAATTGGCTTACCGCGAAGTGGGCGCCGGCGATAAAATTGGCCCGAACGCTACTTTGGTATTCGATGTAAAACTGGTTAAAGTTGGCGCGCCTGATGCCGCTGCGCAACAACCTGTACAAGTTGACGTACAAAAAGTTCAATAATCCGAATCAAGGCTTACGCCCTTAAACAACGGATAAAAGGCCGTCTGAAAAAATTCCGTTTCAGACGGCCTTTGTTCCAAACAAACAAGGAATTATGATGAAAAATATCGTCATCCTTATTTCCGGACGCGGCAGCAATATGCAGGCGATTGTGAATGCCGATATTCCCAATGCCAACATTGCAGCCGTATTGAGTAACAACGAGACCGCAGCCGGATTAGAATGGGCGGCAGAGCGCGGTATTGCCACCGACAGTTTGAACCATAAAAACTTCGATTCGCGTCTGGCATTTGATCAGGCCATGATGGAGAAAATCGATGCCTATCAGCCAGATTTGGTTGTATTGGCGGGCTTTATGCGCATTTTGACTCCGGAATTTTGCGCGCATTATGAAAACCGCCTGATCAATATCCATCCGTCTATTCTGCCTTCTTTCACCGGTCTGCACACCCACGAACGCGCATTGGAAGCAGGTTGCCGAGTAGCTGGCTGCACCATCCATTTCGTAACGCCCGAGCTGGATTGCGGCCCGATTATTTCACAAGGCATTGTTCCTATTTTGGACGGTGATACTGCTGACGACGTTGCCGCACGCGTGCTGACGGTTGAACACCAGCTTTTCCCGCAAGCCGTTGCCGACTTTGTTGCAGGCCATCTGAAAATCGAAGGCAACCGCGTTTTGAATGCACAACGTAATGCCGCCGGTCAAAGCATGTTGGCTTAATTAAAACACTATACACACAAGGAAAACATCATGAATCCGATTAAAACAACCCTGCTGACACTTTCCCTGCTCACTGCCTCCATCGGCGCACAAGCCGCTGAATTGCCGCAATCTGCCGTTTTGCAATACTCAGGCAGCTACGGTATTCCTGCCACCATGACCTTCACACGCAGCGGCAGCCAATACAAAATCGTCTCTACCATCAAAGTACCGCTTTACAATATCCGCTTTGAATCAGGCGGCAGCATCAACGGCACGACCTTGAATCCGTCTTACTACAAAGATGTACGCGGCGGTAAATTGTATGCCGAGGCCAAATTCTCCGGCGGCAACATCACTTACGGCAAAGCAGGTGATTTGAAAACCGAAAAATCCGGCCCGGCCATGGACTTGTTCACTTTGGCATGGCAACTGGCCGCCAATGACGTGCGCCTGCCGTCAGGTTTGAAAATTACCAACGGTAAAAAACTCTATACCGTCGGCAACATGAACAAAATCGGCAGCGAAAGCTATAAACTGAACGGCGGCACAACGCCTGTAAGCAAATATCGCGTCCGCCGCGGCGACGATACCGTTACTTACTCGTTTGCTTCCGATATCGACAATATCCCTGCGCAAATAAGTTATACCGATGACGGCAAAACCTACAACCTGAAACTGACTTCCGTCAAAATCAACGGTAAAGTAGTGAAACCGTAATCTTTATTTACTCAAACAAGAAGGCCGTCTGAAAAGTTTTCAGACGGCCTTTTA
>NZ_KV820396.1:45341-89431 GCF_001815375.1 Neisseria sp. HMSC065C04 | reverse complement strand
GGCCGTCTGAAAAGTTTTCAGACGGCCTTTTATCTTTACAGCAACACAATATCGTATTGTTCCTGCGTGTAGGCGGTTTCGACTGCCAGCGAAATCGGTTTGCCGATAAAGTCTATCAACATTGCCAGCGATTGCGATTCTTCGTCTAAGAACAAGTCGATGACATTCGGAGCGGCCAAAATGCGGAAGGCTTGGACATCGTAGCGGCGCGCTTCGCGGACGATTTCGCGTTGGATTTCGTAGCACACGGTTTGCGGCGTTTTCAGACGGCCCCGGCCTTGGCAGGAAGGGCAGGGTTCGCAGAGGATTTGGCTTAAGTTTTCACGCGAACGTTTGCGGGTCAGTTCGACAAGGCCCAGACTGGTAAAGCCGTTGAGGGTGACGCGGGTGCGGTCGAAACTCAGGGCTTTGGCAAGCTCTTGCAGGACGGCTTCGCGGTGGACTTCCTGTGCCATATCGATGAAGTCAATGATGATGATGCCGCCGAGATTGCGCAGGCGAAGTTCGCGGGCGATGGTGTGGCAGGCTTCGAGGTTGGTGCGGAAGATGGTTTCATCAAAATTGCGCGCGCCGACAAAGCCGCCGGTATTGACATCGATGGTGGTCATGGCTTCGGTGGACTCGATGATGAGGTAGCTGCCGAAGTTGAGGTTGACGCGCGGTTGCAGGGCTCGGGCGATTTCCTGCTCGATGTTGTGGGTTTCAAATAGGGGGCGTTCGCCTTTGAACAGCTCGATTCTGCCCAATGCACCTTGAACGTATTGTTCGGCAAACTGGGTCATGCGGCGGTGGTTTTCAGTGGAATCGACCAGGATTTTGTGCGTATCGAGGCTGAACATATCGCGCAAAACGCGCAGGCTCAAAGGCAAATCTTGATAGAGCAGGGTTTCGGGCGGCTGGATTTTTGCTTGTTTTTGAATGTGTTCCCAGACTTTGGTCAGATAGTTGATGTCTGATTGCAGTTGGTCATCGGAGGCGTTTTCAGCGTTGGTGCGGATGATGTAGCCGTGGCAGGCATTTTCGGGCAGCAGGTTGTTGAGGCGCTCCCTCAAACTGCTGCGTTCGGCATCATTCTCGATGCGTTGGGAAATGCCAATGTGGTCTTCTTGCGGAAGATGGACGAGGAAACGGCCGGCCAGTGAGATTTGGGTGGACAGGCGTGCGCCTTTGGTATTGATAGGGTCTTTAATGACCTGAACCAAGACAGACTGGCCTTCAAAGAGCATGTGTTCGATGCGTTGGGTTTCGTCCGGATTGCGGCGTTGTTCGAGGACGTCGACGATATGCAAAAACGCGGCGCGTTCCAAGCCGATATCGATGAACGCGCTTTGCATGCCGGGGAGGACGCGTTTGACGACGCCTAAATAAATATTGCCGACCAAGCTATGGCCGCTGTTGCGCTCGATGTGCAGCTCGCAGATATTGTTCTCTTCCAAAACAGCCACACGCGTTTCTTGCGGCGTGATGTTGACGAGGACAGTTTCGGGTGGACGCACAGCATCCTTGGGGATGGGAATTCCTGAAAGCATGGGGATACCTGATTTTGAATAGAAAAACTTTTGCGATGTGTTCTTCTCCAAAAAACAAATGGCAAAAGTCATTCTGCGAAAGCGCTTATCATACTTTAATTATAGTTTTTCCGCATCTGCACAAATGTTTATGGCCAAGAAGCCGTCTGAATGTTTTTTACAACCGTACGGCGGGAACACTTGTAAAATAACGCTTATGCCCATATAGTCATGAACATTGGTATTTTGGAAGAAATCATGCAAACCGTTACTGTTTATACCGGTCCATATTGCCCGTACTGCACCATGGCGAAAAGGCTGTTGCAGGCGGTGGGCGTGAAAGAAATCAACGAAATCCGCATCGACGGCAATCCGGAAGTTTTTGCCGAAATGCAGCAGCTTTCCGGCCAGCGCAGCGTGCCGCAGATTTTTATCGGCGACACCCATGTCGGTGGCTTTACCGATTTGTACCGCTTGCAGCAGGAAGGCAAGTTGGACGAATTACTGAATCCTTAACCCTTAACTTAGGAAAATAAAATGAGCGAAGAATTGCAACCCGTATTCAGCGTTGAGCGTCTGTATGTAAAAGACTTGTCTTTGGAAGTGCCTCACGCACCACAAATCTTCTTGGAACAAGGCGAGCCTGAAGTCGATATGCGCGTTTCTACCGGCAACACCAAACTGGAAGACGGCTTCTACAGCGTTGACGTTACCGTTACCGTAACTGCCAAACTGAACGAAGAGCGCACCATGTTCTTGAACGAAGTTACCCAAAGCGGCATCTTCCGTTTGGAAAACATTCCTGAAGAAGACGTACAACTGCTGCTGGGCGTTGCTTGTCCAAACATCCTGTTCCCTTACGCACGCGAAGCCATTTCCAACAGCGTAACCCGCGCCGGCTTCCCACCTGTATTGCTCGCTCCGATCAATTTCGAAGCCATCTACCAACAACAACAGGAAGCTAACGCTTAATCGCGTTATACCTAAATTGAGGCCGTCTGAAACATTGCGTTCAGACGGCCTTTTTGTTTTCGGATAAAATACAGCAAACTTTAAATCAGCTGCCTTTTAAGATGACGCCCGAAACCCAAAAACAGCTCAAAATTACCGATGTTTCCGCCAAGAAGCTCGAAAAACTCAACCTCCATACCGCATGGGATTTGGTGTTGCACCTGCCGTTGCGTTATGAGGATGAGACACACATTATGCCGATTAAGGATGCGCCGATCGGCGTACCATGTCAGGTTGAGGGTGAGGTCATCCATCAGGAAGTCACTTTTAAACCGCGCAAACAGCTGATTGTCCAAATCGCCGACGGTTCCGGCAGCGTCCTTTTTCTGCGCTTCATCCACTTTTACGCCAGCAACCAGAAACAGATGGCGGTCGGCAAACGCATCCGTGCCGTAGGCGAAATCAAGCACGGGTTTCACGGCGACGAGATGATTCACCCTAAAATCCGCGATGCCGAGAGCAGCGGTTTGGCAGAAAGTCTCACGCCGATTTATCCGACCGTAAACGGTTTAAATCAACCCACTTTGCGCCGTATTATTCAGACGGCCTTGGACGTTACGCCGCTGCACGACACCTTGCCTGATGCTTTATTAGGCCGTCTGAAATTGCCGCACCTTGCCGAAAGCCTGCGCCTTTTGCATTCACCGCCGCCTAGTTTCACTATTCATCAACTTTCAGACGGCACGCTCCCCGCATGGCAACGGCTTAAATTTGACGAACTTTTGGCACAACAGCTTTCCATGCGCTTGGCGCGGCAGAAGCGTGTCAGTGGCTCGGCTACGGCATTGGGTGGCGACGGTACATTGACCCAAGCCCTGCGCCACGCCTTGCCGTTTGCCCTGACCGATGCGCAAGAAAAAGTTGTTTCCGAAATCTGCCGTGATATGGCGCAAACCCACCCCATGCACCGCCTGCTGCAAGGCGATGTCGGCAGCGGCAAAACCATTGTTGCTGCTTTGTCTGCTTTGACAGCTATCGAATCCGGTGCGCAAGTGGCTGTAATGGCGCCGACCGAAATCCTTGCCGAACAGCACTTCATCAAGTTCAAACAATGGCTTGAGCCGTTAGGTCTTGAAGTCGTCTGGCTTTCAGGCAGTCAGCGCAAAAAATCCAAAGACGAAGCCAAAGCCAAACTGGCTGACGGCTCTGTCAAAATTGCCGTTGGTACGCACGCTCTGTTTTCGGACGACGTCGAGTTCCAAAATCTGGGCTTGGTGATTGTGGACGAACAACACCGTTTCGGCGTCGCCCAACGCCTCGCTCTCAAAAACAAAGGGAGCGACGTCCATCAGCTGATGATGTCCGCCACGCCCATCCCGCGCACGCTTGCCATGAGTTTCTTCGCCGACTTGGACGTATCCGTCATCGACGAATTGCCGCCAGGACGTACGCCGATTAAAACCCGCCTTGTCAACAACGTCCGCCGCGCCGAAGTCGAAGGCTTCGTCCTTAATATTTGTCGCAAAGGGCAGCAGGCATACTGGGTCTGTCCGTTGATTGAAGAGAGCGAAACCCTGCAACTGCAAACCGCCACCGAAACTCTCGAGCAACTTCAGACGGCCTTACCCGAACTCAACATCGGCTTGGTACACGGGCGCATGAAGGCTGCCGAAAAAGCCGAAGTCATGGCGGAATTTGCCGCAGGCCGTCTGAACGTCTTGGTTGCCACCACCGTCATTGAAGTCGGCGTAGATGTGCCCAACGCCGCCCTGATGGTCATCGAACACGCCGAGCGCATGGGTTTGGCGCAGCTTCATCAATTACGCGGGCGGGTAGGGCGTGGCGCGGCAGAAAGCGTGTGCGTCCTCCTGTTTGCCGAGCCCTTGAGCGAACTCGCCAAAGCGCGGCTGAAAGTCATCTACGAACACACGGACGGCTTCGAAATCGCCCGCCAAGACCTCAACATCCGCGGCCCCGGCGAATTTCTCGGCGCGCGGCAAAGCGGCGTCCCCATGCTGCGTTTCGCCAACCTTGAAGAAGACTTACACCTTTTGGAACAAGCGCGCGAAATCGCCCCTTTGCTGATTGAACAAAACCCTGAAATCGTTGAAGCACATTTGGCAAGATGGCTTTCCAGCAGGGAAGGTTATTTGGGCGTATAAAATTTGCATGAAAAGAAAAAGGCCGTCTGAAAACAGACGGCCTTTGATTTGGCTGGATAGAGGTTTAGAAACCTTGCGCCAACATGGCATCGGCAACTTTGACGAAACCGGCAATGTTCGCACCATTGACGTAGTTCACTTTGTCGCCGACTTTGCCGTATTTCAGGCAGGATTCGTGGATGTTGTGCATGATGTCGAACAGGCGGCTATCCACTTCTTCACGTGTCCAAGACAGGCGGATGGCGTTTTGACTCATTTCCAAACCTGAAGTCGCTACGCCGCCGGCGTTGGAGGCTTTGCCCGGAGCGTAGAGGATGCCGGCTTTGATAAATTGTTCGACCGCGCCCAAAGTTGACGGCATGTTCGCACCTTCGGCAACCACATAGCAACCGTTTGCCAGCAGGATTTTAGCAGCGTCTGCGTCCAATTCGTTTTGGGTGGCGCAAGGCAGGGCGACTTCGGCCGCAATGTTCCACGGTTTTTGGTTTTCAAAGTATTGCAGGCCTTGTTCTTTGGCGTAAGTGGCCACGCGTTCGCGGCGTACTTCTTTCAGTTCGATCAAAGCGGCCAGTTGTGCTTCGGTCATACCGCTGTCAGGGAAGAGGACAAAGCCGTTGGAATCGGAAACGGTCAATACTTTTGCACCCAGTTGGATGGCTTTTTCGGCTGCGTATTGCGCCACGTTGCCGGAGCCGGAAATCAACACGCGTTTGCCTTCGATGCTGTCGTTGCGGGTTTCCAACATGGCTTGGGCAAAATACACGCAGCCGTAGCCGGTGGCTTCAGGGCGAATCAGGCTGCCGCCCCATTCGAGGCCTTTGCCGGTCAGGACGGAAGCAAATTCGTTGCGGATTTTTTTGTATTGGCCGAACAGATAGCCGATTTCGCGGCCGCCTACGCCGATGTCGCCGGCAGGAACGTCGGTATCGGCACCGATGTGGCGGTAGAGTTCGGTCATAAAGGCTTGGCAGAAACGCATTACTTCGGCATCAGATTTACCTTTAGGATCAAAGTCGGAACCGCCCTTGCCTCCGCCCATAGGCAGGGTGGTCAACGCATTTTTGAACACTTGTTCAAAGGCGAGGAATTTCAACACGCCCAAATCGACGGTCGGGTGGAAACGTAAACCGCCTTTGTAAGGGCCGATGGCGGAACTCATTTGAATGCGGTAGCCGCGGTTGACTTGGACTTGGCCTTTGTCGTCCATCCAAGTAACGCGGAACATAATCACGCGCTCCGGTTCAACAATACGCTCAAGTAGGCTTTGTTGGGTGTATTTCGGGTTTTTCGCCAAAAACGGATCCAAACTCATGAACACTTCTTCAACGGCTTGATGGAAGGGTTCTTGGTTGGGGTTGCGTTGTTTAAGATTGGTAAACAGGGTGTTCAGGTCAGTCATTTTTCTACTCCTATTGAGTGAGATATTTCAATATTTATGTTTTGAAATATAGCTGTAAAAATTTTACTTGCCAAGAAAAATTTTACCTAGATTGTTGACATTATTTTTTTACCAATTTGTAAAAATGGAATTATATTTTAAATTCAATTAAAAATATATAAAAATATTTTATTAAATAGATTTAAATAAAAACAAAATGCCGAGTAATTAAACTAGAAAATGTTGAAAATTTTTTTGTAAAAATTTAATTCAGCTCAAAAATTTGTGTAAATTAGCGCTGAATTGTCAACATTGTTAATGAGTGTACTACGCGAATATGGGGAAGGCGCCCCATTGAAGACAGAGAGGCAGGCCGTCTGAAAATTCGGTACAATACACAAGAAATTCCCACAACACATACATTAAGGAAACCCATGAAAGCCTATCACGACCTTATGCGCCATGTTCTCGACAATGGTATTGACAAATCCGACCGTACCGGCACCGGCACACGTTCCGTGTTCGGTTACCAAATGCGTTTTGATTTGAGTGAAGGCTTTCCGCTGTTGACCACCAAAAAATTGCATCTGCGCTCGATTATTCATGAGCTGCTTTGGTTTCTCAAAGGCGATACCAACATCAAATACCTGAAAGACAACAACGTTTCCATTTGGGACGAATGGGCGGACGAAAACGGCGATTTAGGCCCGGTTTACGGCTACCAATGGCGCAGTTGGCCTGCACCCGACGGCCGCCATATCGACCAAATTGCCAATGTGGTTGAACAAATCAAGAAAAATCCCGACTCGCGCCGTCTGATTGTATCGGCATGGAATCCCGCTTTGGTCGACGAAATGGCCTTACCGCCTTGCCATGCGCTGTTTCAGTTTTACGTTGCCAACGGCAAACTGTCTTGCCAGCTTTACCAACGCAGCGCCGATATTTTCCTTGGCGTACCGTTCAACATCGCCAGCTATGCATTGTTGACCATGATGATGGCACAAGTGTGCGGCTTGGAAGCCGGTGAATTTATCCATACGTTTGGCGATGCGCATTTGTACAGCAACCATATCGAGCAGGCCCAGCTGCAATTAAGCCGCGATTTCCGAAAACTGCCGACCATGAAAATCAACCCTGAAGTCAAAGATTTGTTTGAATTTAAATTTGAAGACTTTGAATTGGAAGGCTACGATCCGCATCCGCACATCAAAGCAGCCGTATCGGTGTAATTCAAATTAAAAATAAAAAGGCCGTCTGAAACTTCAGACGGCCTTTTGTTTAGGCAGGTTTATTGACGTTTCGCGCCATATCCACCGATTAAATGTTCGGTTGCATCTTTGTTTTTCAAGCCGTAAGTACCACCAATTTCTGCAGCATTGGGGCCGTAGAATTTGCCGTTCAGGTTACCGCTTAACTTGTCATCGGCCGTGCTGACTTTGCCGGAGAAGAGGTTGCTGTCTTTCCAGCTTGCTGTACCTTTGAAATCGTAGTTTTTATCTGCTTGGGATACACGCTTACCATTTTCCAAAGTATGGAAGTGTGAGTTTGATGTTTCAAAACGGACACCTTTGAGGCCGAAATCAACGATAGCCATGACATTGGAAGTCAACTGACGATTGTTCTTGTCGGTAACCACATAGGCAGTGGAAATACCTTTGTAGGTGGCTGTACCTTTTGCAGGCAGGGTCGTGAAGACAGTTTCATCGCCCAGGCTTTGGTAGCCTTGGTATACATGTCCTTTAGGGTCGGTGTAATGCGCGAAGGTTTGATATGTCCAGCCGGCCGCAGAAGGATCATGCAACACAATTTTGGTGCCATCGCCAAAATTGATGACATAGACGCCGTCGAATTGTTTGTCGAATACCAAGCCGTTTTGATCAGGACGGAAGTAGGCTAGATTATTGCTAACATTCTCATTAATTTCTGCTAGTTTAGCTCGATTTTCAAGATTTTTAGCGTGTGAAGTCTTTAATTCTTCAATCTTTGCTTTTATCTCCGTTACTTTTTTATTGTTAACTGGACCTGCTTCTGGATTTTCTTCTTTTTCAAGCTTTTCTTCTTCAGCCTTTAATTTTTTATAATCTTCAGCAATTTTGTCATCCAAAGTTGATTTACCATATGCAAATTCGGTATTTTTCTCTTTGCCAGTTTGTTCGCTGACATCAGTTTGAGTATTGCCTTTTGAATATACTTTGGCAATAACAGAAGCATAACTTGTCCATGTGGGTTGGGTTGCGTTGCCATTAGAGGTCTTATTAAATAACACAACGCCGTCCATTTTGACTTCATCATTGCTGTTAAAGTCAATAGAACTGATCAGGCCATTTTGGTTGCGGTCTTGATTGTCCGTTTGGAACATTTTGCCTGCGGCATCTCTGCGGATTTGTACGTTAGGGTTGGATTGCTGCGCACCTTTGGAGGAGATGAAATGTGTGTGCAAAGGCTGGGTAACGTTGGCCGGATCGATTGGAGCTTCATCGGTCAGTTCGGCAAGGTTGTCGGCGCTGTTGGTAAGAGTAGTAGACGGCGCTTTCGGAGTGTTGGCATTGCTGTTGTTATTGGCAGAATTGCCATTGTTGCCAGCAGAGTTGCCGGTATTATTGGTAGGAGTCGCGCCGGTGCTTAAAGCAGATGAACCGCCGCCTCCGCCACCACCGCATGCGGACAAGATGGCTGCGCTGATGGCTGTAAAAACGATGGTTTTAAGTTTGGTTTGGATGTTTGACATGAGATTCCCTGTATCGTTATTCGCTTGATGAAAAGGTTGGAGAGATCGTTTATCTGATTTTTAAACCTTTAATTCCCGATAATAACCATAAATCATAAAAAATAAACAGTTTGTTTGCATTTCTGTACAAAAATTAATCAAAGGGGAGGTGGTTGGGTGGATATTTTCTTAGTTAATTGTTTTATATGAATTTATTTTGAATATTTTAGTGAGTTCGATAGCTAGTCTGTTTCTTTTTAACAAACTTTTCAGACGGCCTTTTGAAGATAAAAAAGCAGTCGGACTTTCTGGATGCTTTTCTCTCAACGGATAAGCGTATTTCCGTTAAAATACGCCTTCTTGTCCGATTCGAAACATTGCCATGCGCCTGACCCACATTAAACTCTCCGGCTTTAAATCTTTTACCGACCCGACCACGATTCATGTGCCGGGGCAGCTTGTTGCGGTTATCGGACCGAACGGCTGCGGCAAGTCGAATGTGATTGATGCGGTGCGCTGGGTGTTGGGTGAGGCTTCGGCGAAGCAGCTTCGCGGCGAGAGTATGCAGGACGTGATTTTTAACGGTGCGGCAACGCGCCGTCCTGCGCCGAGGGCTTCGGTGGAGCTGGTGTTTGACAACAGTGACCACAGTTTGCAGGGGGCGTGGGGGCAGTATGCCGAGGTAAGCATCAAGCGGCAGCTGACGCGTCAGGGCGAATCGACTTATTTCATCAACAATCAGACCGTGCGCCGCCGTGACATTACCGATTTGTTCTTGGGTACGGGCGTGGGCGCGCGCGGTTATGCCGTTATCGAGCAGGGGATGATTTCGCGCATCATCGAAGCGCGGCCGGAGGAGTTGCGCGCCTATATAGAAGAGGCGGCGGGCGTGTCCAAATATAAGGAACGCCGCAAGGAGACGGAAGGCCGTCTGAAAGACACGCGCGAGCATTTGCAGCGTTTGGGCGATTTGCAGAACGAGTTGGCGCGTCAGGTGGAAAAGCTGGAGAAACAGGCGGAAACCGCCGAACGCTACAAATCCCTGACCGCGCAGTTGAACCGCCAGCAGGATTTGCTCGATTACGCCCAATGGCAGCAATCGCTTGCCGCCGCCGATAAAGCGACCGCGCAGCATCAGTCTTTGCAGGCGCAGCAGGATGAAACCGCCGCGCAAGTTCAGGCGTTAAACGACGAAGTACACGCCTTGCAGACTGCCGAACAGTCGCAGCAGCAGGCGGTGCACGAATTGAGCAACAAACGCGGCGTGTTGCGTGAGCAGATTGCCCGTTTGGAAGAACAAATCCGCCATCAACAAAACCTGCACCAACGCATCGAACGCGACAAGCAGGCGGCGCAGGCGCAGATGCAGCGCATCCATCAGGAGCAGCAGCAAATCCGCGTGCAGCTTGAAGAAAACGAATTGCAGGCCGAAGAAAAGCAAACCGAATTGGCGGAATGGGCGATGCAGGTTGCCGAACACGAAGAGTGTCTGCCTGAATTGGAAGAAGCCCAAGCCACGCTCAATGCTGCCTTCCAAACCCAGCAGGACGAGGCAAACCGTATCCGCCGCGAACTGGCGTTGAAGCAGCAGCAGCTTGCCCATGCCGAACAAACCGTTGCCAAGCACGAAGAGCGCAAAGGTCGTCTGAAACAGGAAAACCAAGCCCTGAACCTGCCCGACGAAGCGGAAACCGCCGCCGCGCAGGAAGCAGCCGCCTTGTTGCAAAGCCAGCAAGAGCATTACGAAGAACAAATCATCGCCGCCGAAGAAGCCTTACATGCCGCCCGCCAGGCGTTTCAGACGGTCTCAAACCGCTTCCAAGGCCTGAAGCAGCAACACATTACCTTGCAGGCGCAGCAGCAGGCGTTGTCGCAAATCCTGTCGCAACAGCAGGAAGCCGCCGACTTCTGGCAGGCAACCGACCACGCCGCCGCGCCGCAGCTGTGGCAACACATCACCGCCCCTGCCGAGTGGCAACACGCCTTGTCCGTCATCCTTGCCGAACGCCTGCACGCCCGCGCCGTGCCGCACAGCTTCGTCCCCCCTGCGCCGTTGCCGCAAGGGCAGGCGGCATGGCTTTCAGACGACCTCTCCGGCGGCATCAAAAAATCCCTGCCCGTACAGGCATTGTTGAACCAAATCCAAGCGCAGCCGCCGTTTCAGACGGCATTGCACCACTGGCTCGACGGCGTATTGTGCGCACCCGATTTGAGCTACGCCCTCGCGCATCAAAGCGATTTGGGCGCACACCAAATTTGGCTCACGCCCGAAGGCCATCAGGTCGATAAAGTCAGCGTCCTGCTCTATGCCAAACCCGCGCAGGAAAGCCTGATTGCCCAAAAAGCACGCCTTGACGGCATCGCGTCCGAACTGGAAAACCTCGCCCCCGAACTCTCCGCCGCCGAAGCCGCGTTCAAACAGGCGGAGGCTGCCGTACGCTCGTCCGAAGTGCAGCACAAAAACCTGATGCAGCAGCAACAACAGCACACGCGCCAATACAGTCAGGCGCAACAACGCGCTGCCGAACTCTTGGCGCGCACCAACCAAGGGCAAATCCGCCGCGAACACATCGAGCGCGAACTGGCGCAGTTGGCGGAAGAACAGACCGTGTTGCAACACACGTCCGACGGGCTTTCAGACGACATCGCTACTTTGCAGGAAGCTGCCGCCGAACTCGAACACCAACAGCACACCACCGCGCACAGCCGCCAAGAGCAGCAAGGCCGTCTGAAACAAGCACAGCTTGCCCTGTTGGAAGCCAACCGCCAATACGGGTTAGCGGAAGTTGCCGTCCACAAGCTCAACCAGCAAAAACAAAACTATCAACAGCAAATTGCCCGGCTCGAACAGCAAACCCTGGACTGGCAGGAACGCCAGCAAGAGCTTGCCCTCGCTTATGAAACCGAGTTCCAAAACGACGAGCAGCACATCAAGCTCGACGAGCTGACCGAAGCCGTGCATACGCTGGACGAAGAATATATCGCCGCGCAGGAAAAACTCGCGCAGATTCAGAAGCAGGGCAGGGAGCAATACGCCCGCGTACAAACCCTGCAAACCAAGCTGCCGCAGCTTCAGGCCGCTACCCAAACCGCCCTGTTGCAGCAGCAGGAAGCCCTGATCAACGCCAAACGCTACTATCAAAACCTGACCGAACGCGCCGCCGATTTGGACACGCTCGAAGCGTTGGCGAAAGAATCGCCGAAAGTATTGAACAGCAGCATCGGCAGCCTTTCGCAACAAATCGAAGCACTCGGCGCCGTCAACCTCGCCGCCCTGCAAGAACTCGAAGAAGCGCGCGAACGCGACGGCTACTACCGCAGCCAAAGCGAAGACGTGCAGGCCGCCATCACCCTTTTGGAAGAAGCCATCGCCCAAATCGACGACAAAACCAAAGAGCGTTTCAAAGAGACCTTCGACGCCGTCAACAGTAAAGTCCAAACCTTCTTCCCGACCCTGTTCGGCGGTGGCGAAGCCACCCTCAAAATGATAGGCGACGACCTCCTGACTGCCGGCGTGTCCATCATGGCGCGCCCGCCCGGCAAGAAAAACAGCACCATCCACCTCCTCTCCGGCGGCGAAAAAGCCCTCACCGCCATGAGCCTCGTGTTCGCCCTGTTCAGCCTCAACCCCGCCCCCTTCTGCCTTCTGGACGAAGTCGACGCCCCGCTGGACGACGCCAACACCTCGCGTTTCTGTAATCTAGTCAAAGAAATGTCGGCGCAAACCCAGTTCCTCTACATCTCCCACAACCGCCTGACCATGGAAATGGCGGAGCAGCTCGTCGGCGTAACCATGCAGGAAAAAGGCGTATCGCGCGTTGTAGCCGTAGACATTAAACAGGCGTTGGAAATGGCAGAGCCGTGATAAGGTAAGAACAAAGGCCGTCTGAAAGAATGAGGAAGAAATCTATAATTTCATCTTCCCATTTTTTCAGACGGCCTTTTTGTATTGGATAAAGCGTTATTGTTTCGACGAATCATCTTTGGCGCGTTGAGGCTGCCCCGAGCGTTGGTTGCTGCCATTGACGGCATCGCGCCATGCTTTGCGTTCGGCTTCGATTTTGGCGGCTACTTCGTGAACCATGGTTTCTTGTTTTTTGACGGCCGGCTCTTCCGGAGTGTTGTCGGAAAAGTGGAGGCCGTACCACAAGGCGGCGAAGATGCTGCAGACGAAGATAACGGCAATCAGGCCGACGATGGCCTGTTTGCCGGCGAGGGGTTTTTCGGGGGGAGGGACGAGGACATCGAAGCAGTCGGCGCAATCGAGGGCGAAACAGACGTTTTCGGCTTCTTTGCGGCCGCGTCGGCCTTCTGTGATGTTGAAGGAGATGTGTTGCCCTTCGGCCGGAAGGCGGGTAAGGGTGGTAAAGGCGGCAAGTGCAAGAAAGATTTCTTGGCCTGTGTCTTCTATGGTAGCGGCGCCGAAGCCGCGCTTGCTGTTCCAGCGAGTAATCGTTCCGTAATAGCGCATAATGTATGTGGGGATATTATTATAGGTAACAATTTTTCCTTGGACTGATTTTAAATCAAAAAGTTTAGTTATTGTCTTAATTTTACACTAGATTTGTCTTATTGGAAGAAGATGGGCCGTCTGAAGGATTTCAGACGGCCTGTATGGTTTATGCCTATTTATTAAGCACTTTTTGGAAGGTGTCGATCAGGTGTTGCGCAATGGCACGGCTGCCGAATTGTTGCAGGCAATCTTGGCGCAAGCGGACGGGATCGTATTGTGCATGGTTTTCGTAGAGGGTGAGCAATGCTTTGGTCAGTTCCGGTATGTTTTCGATTGGCACCAGCAGGCCGTTGTCGGATGTGACGATGGATTCGGGGCCGCCGCAACGTGTGGCGATAACGGGCAAACCTTGTGACAGTGCTTCGATATAGACGACGCCGAAGGTCTCGGTACGGCTGGCGAGGATGAATGCGTTGCTGTGGCGCATGAGATCCAGGGTTTGGTCGGTGGTTAATGCGCCGGTAAAGGTAACGGCGTGGTTGATGCCCAAGTCGCTTGCCAGCTGTTTCAGACGGCCTTCTTCTGCGCCGCCGCCGCCGATTTTGAGTTTGAGCTGCGGATAGGTTTTGAGTGCTTCGGCAAAAGCAGGTAGGAGCAGGTCGTGGCCTTTGAGGTGGCGCAGGTGGGAGACGCTGCAGAAGGTAAAGTCTTGATTGTTTTTTTCGGGGAACTCGAAATCCTGTTCAAAATTGCCGCCCAGCATATTGGGCAGGTATTGCCAGTCTGTACCGGCGTAGGTTTTTTCGAGAATGCGGCAGAAATCACGGCTGACGGCGAACCGGGCCACGCTGTGGCGCACGGCTTCGTACATGGACGGCCATTGGTTTTTGCGGACAAGGCTGCGTGAAATGGCACTGCTGTGTTCGGTAATCACATAGGGAATGCCATATTTTTTGAAGATGGCACAGGCCAAAATGCCGGCGTAGTTGACGCAGTGGGCATGAATTACGTCGGGTTTGCCGTTGTCTGCGATATAGGCTTCAAAAGCTTTCATGCCTGCGTTAACCCAGCGGATGCGGTCGATATCGACAACCGGACAGCGCGGGAAAAAATACATGCTGTCGTAGGCGTAAGTATTGAGTCCGCCTTGCTGATGGCGGCGCAGGCCGTAGAAGCGCGAGAAGATGGTTTTCGGCTGGCTTCTCAAATAGCGGAACATGGGTACGACCATGCCGATTTTCATGCCTTCGCGTTGCAGGGCTTGGGCTTGGAGGCGGAAAAAGATTCCGTCCACGTCGGTTTCGGAAGAAGGATACCAAGAGGGGATGACGACAATATGCATGATGTGTTTTTTATGGAAGTAGATAACGGCGAGGCCGGCTGAAAAGAAAAGATATCTTTCAGACGGCCTTTTGTATATTTAGTTCAATCAGTTGCCGGCAACCGTCATTTTGGAAACCAAGATGGAGCCGATTTGGTTGGACGAACGGCGTAATGCGTCGTTTGCCACACCGATGATGTCGCGGTACATATCCTGCAAACGTCCGGCAATGGTGATTTCCTGAACCGGATAGGCAATGATGCCGTTTTCTACCCAAAAACCGGCCGCGCCGCGCGAGTAGTCGCCGGTAATGCCGTTGACGCCTTGTCCCATCAATTCGGTAACCAGCAAACCTGTTCCCATTTCTTTCAACAGGTCGGCCTGCGTGGCGTGGGTGTGGTTCAGATACAGATTGTGCGCGCCGCCGGCGTTGCCCGTTGTCTGCATGCCGAGTTTTTTCGCGCTGTAACTGCTGAGGAAATAGCCTTCGACTATGCCGTCTTTCACCACAAAACGCGGCTGCGTGGCGACGCCTTCGGCATCGAAATAAGTGCTGCGGAACGAGCGCAGGATATGCGGTTCTTCGCGCAGGCTGAGAAACTCGGGGAGCACCTGTTTGCCGATGCTGTCAATCAGGAAGCTGCTTTGGCGGTAGAGCGCGCCGCCGCTGAGTGCGCCGATAAGGTGGCCGATTAAACCGACGGCGACGGTGGTGTCGAACAGTACGGGATAGCTGCCGGTCGGTACGCTGCGGCTGTTCAGACGGCGTAAAGTCCGTTCGGCTGCAGTTTGGCCGATGAGTTCGGGCGCGTCCATGTCTTCGTGACGGCAGGAAGAATCATACCAATAGTCGCGCTGCATGCCGTGTTCATCGCTGGCGACTACGCTGCAAGAAATGCTGTGGTGCGTGCTTTGCTGGTGTGCGGCAAAGCCGTGGGTGTTGCCGTAGACGTATTGGTAATGGCCGGTATGAACCGATGCGCCTTCGGAATTTTCAATGCGTTTGTCCGTTGACAGCGCGGCCTGTTCGCATTGCTTGGCCAAATCGATGGCGGATTCGGTACTCAAATCCCATTCGTGGTAGCGGTCGAGGTCGCCGATATGGGTTGCCATCAAGGCAGCATCGGCAAGACCGGCGCAATCGTCTTCGGCGGTATAGCGTGCAATATCGATGGCGGCTTTGACCGTATCTTGCAGGGCGCGTTCGGAGAAGTCGGCCGTGCTGGCACGGCCTTTGCGTTGGCCGACATAGACTGTAATGTCTAAAGATTTGTCTTGTTGGAACTCGATTTGTTCGATTTCGCCCAAGCGCACGCTGACGCTTTGACCGAGCGACTCGCTGAAATCGGCTTCGGCCGAGGTGGCGCCGGATTGTTTGGCCAAATCCAGCGTGTGTCCGCACAAGCGCAACAGTTCGTCCGGTGTGTGGTTAAACAGCATAAAAAGGTTTCCTGACAGGGTTTTGCGGCATTTTAACCGTTTCAGACGGCCTCTGCAAAAATCACACGGAAAGGCCGTCTGAAAACTGATAAAATAGGCAGATTCAGAAAATCAGGGAAACACAATGTTTGAACAAGAAGACGAATGGGTCAGCAAAACCCAAATGAAAAAGCAGATGAACGATTTGCAGGCTTTGGGTATGGAATTGACCAAGCTCTCCAGCGATACGCTGAAAAAAATCGGCTTGGACGAAGAGCTGTTCGAGGCCATCGCCACCTATAAAAAAATCACGTCCAACAGCGCGCTCAAACGCCAAGCCCAATTTATCGGCCGCCTGATGCGCGATACCGACCCCGCACCCATCGAAGCCTATTTGGCCAAACTGCGCGGCGACAATACGGCGCACAATGCCTTTTTGCAACGCGTCGAGCAGGCGCGTACACGACTGTTGGCAGACGATGGCGCGATTACCCAATTTATGGCCGATTTTCCGCAAGCCGACGCCGGTAAATTGCGCACCTTGATCCGCAACACTAAAAAAGAGCAGGAACAAAACAAACCGCCGAAAAACTTCCGCGCGCTGTTCCAAGAAATTAAAGCAGTGATGGAGGCCGGTCAATCCGACGTTCCAGAAGAAGGGCAGGATTGGGAGGAATAAACCTCAAGGCCGTCTGAAAACGGATTGCGGTTTTCAGACGGCCTGTATCGTAATGCCGAAGGAGAATGACCATGAAATTTCGCCGCTCTGTACCCGCCTTGTTAATCAGTGCACTAACCCTGAATGGTTGTACTGTCTTTCTTTGGGGAGAGAACAACCCGTTCCATAAAACCACAACCGAAAAAACCGTTGCCAAAGACAATATTCAAGCATTTGGCGTGGTTGCCAAAGACAATACGCAACTGGAAACAGGCAGCCTGGTCATGATGGGCAAAAAATATTGGTTTGTTGTTAATCCTAGAGATTCGGCCAAGTTAAAGGCGGTCTTAGATGTTAAATTGGACAAACAGTTTCAAATGGTTCAGCAAAACCCAAGATATGCGTATAAGGCTTTGCCGGTCGAATTGAAATCTCCTGAAGCGCAAACTTTCCGCTCAAAATTCTGCCTGCGTTACGATACTCAAAAAGCCGCCGAGATTGCCAAGTTGAAACAGTTGGCATTCAAGCCGGTCGAACTCGATGACAAAACTGTCTACACGCGGTGTATTTCTACCGAAGGTCATTATTACACAACGCCCAAAAATGTTGCTGAAGACCGCCGTTTTGATACTGCCGTCCCGGTCAGAATTTATTATACGGAAACCAAAAAAAGCACTGACGTTCAGAAGTTGACGGAGAATATCCTGCAAACGCCATTCACATTGGCTTTGGATGCAGTCGGCGCAGTGATAGCAGTCCCCTATGTCGTAGTCAGTGAAATTATCGATGCTTCACGCAAATAATATCCAAGGCCGTCTGAAAACGGATTGTAGGTTTCAGACGGCCTGGCCCTTAAAATAAACGCTTCAAAATATTAATTTTTTTTCTCTTTAAACCCACACACCATGTCCGTCAAAATCCAAACACGTTCCATTAATCCGACTGTTTTCAATGACTTGCTCACTGCCGGTACCGATCCTTTGATTGCACGGCTGTGTGCTGCGCGTGATGTGCAAAGTCCGGCTGAGTTGGACGACAAGCTTGCAGCTCTTTTGCCGTATCAAACGTTGACAAACTGCGAAGCTGCCGCCGACCGTTTGGCGGATGCGATTGAGCGTCAGGAAAAAATCCTGATTGTCGCCGACTATGATGCCGACGGCGCGACGGCGTGTTCCGTCGGTATGAGCGGTTTGGCGGCGATGGGGGCGAAAGTGGATTTCCTTGTGCCCAACCGCTTTGAGCACGGCTACGGCTTAACGCCCGAATTGGCTGAAATCGCGGCAGAACAAGGTGTGGATTTATTGGTGACGGTGGATAACGGTATCGCCAGCATTGCAGGCGTGGTGCGTGCGCAGGAGTTGGGCTTGGACGTGATTGTAACCGACCACCATCTGCCTGCCGAGACCGTGCCCGACTGCATCATCGTCAATCCAAACCAAAAAGGCTGCGGTTTCCAAAGCAAAAGCTTGGCAGGCGTGGGCGTGATTTTTTATGTATTAATGGCTTTGCGTGCCGAACTGCGCCGCCGCAATTATTTTTCAGACGGCCTGAAAGAGCCGAATCTGGGCGACCTCTTGGATTTGGTTGCACTCGGTACCGTCGCTGACGTCGTCACTCTAGACCACAACAACCGTATCCTCGTATCGCAAGGTCTGAAACGGATGCGTTTGGGTAAAATGCGCCCCGGTATCCGTGCCTTGTTTGAAGTGGCACGGCGCGATTGGCGCAAGGCTCAGCCTTTTGATATGGGCTTTGCGTTGGGGCCGCGCATCAACGCGGCCGGACGGCTGGACGATATGTCGGTCGGCATTGCCTGTCTGTTGGCGCGAGATGATGCCGAAGCGCAGGAACTGGCGGCGCAGTTAAACAACCTCAATATCGAACGCCGCGAAATCGAGCAGTCTATGCTGCAAGACGCGCTGAATGCTTTTCCTGAAACCCTGCCTCCAGGGCAGACAACTTTGGTGGCGTATCGCGACGACTTCCATCAAGGCGTGGTCGGCATCGTTGCCAGCCGCCTCAAAGACCGTTTTTATCGTCCGACCATCGTGTTTGCGCCTGCCGACAACGGCGAAGTGCGCGGTTCGGGACGCTCCATTCCCAATTTGCACCTGCGCGACGCTTTGGACTTGGTATCCAAACGCCATCCCGATTTGATTTTGAAATTCGGCGGACACGCAATGGCGGCGGGTTTGAGCATACTTGAACACAATATTCCCAAGTTTCAAACGGCCTTTGAAGAAGCGGTGCGCGAGATGGTGTGCGAAGATGATTTGTCTCAAACCTTCATCACCGACGGCAGCCTGCCTGCCCGCGATATTACGCTGGAACAGGCGCAAAACCTTGCTAAACACGTTTGGGGGCAGGGCTTCGCGCCGCCGAGTTTTACCGATGAATTTCATGTTGTCCGCCAGCAACCGTTGGGTGCGGAAGGCAAACACAAAAAAGTCTGGCTGCAAAAAGACGGCTACGAATTTGAAGCCATGTTCTGGCGTTGCAGTGAAGACATTCCCGAATACATCCGTACGGTGTACCGCCCCGTTGCCAACGAATGGCGGAATAATCTCGAATTGCAGCTTTATATCGACTACTGGGAAGCCGCGTAAGTAAAGGCCGTCTGAAAGATGAAGAAACAAAAACCTTGGCTCGGCTTTTCATTGGCGCTGCTTGCCACCATGACTTGGGGCTCGCTGCCGGTTATCGCCCAACAGGCCTTAAAAGCCGTCGATGCGCCCACGCTGGTGTGGATACGTTTTTTAGTGGCTTCGCTGGTGTTGTTTGTATTGCTAGGTTTGACCGGCAAGCTGCCGAGGCCGTCTGAATTTTCCAAGCAAACCTTGTTTTTATTGGTGCTGGGTATTATCGGCATTTCTGCCAACTTTGTTCTCGTCGCCCTGGGTTTGCACTATATTTCGCCGACAACCACGCAAGTGTTGTGGCAGCTCTCGCCCTTTACCATGATTTTGGTCGGCGTAGGCGTGTTTAAAGAAGCCTTTACGCACTGGCAAAAAATCGGCTTGATGCTTTTGCTGACGGGTTTGGTCATGTTTTTTAACGACAAATTCGGCGAACTTTTCAGCTTGGGCAGCTACGCGGTTGGCGTGATGATGGCGGCTTCGGGCAGCATGATTTGGGTGTGCTACGGTGTGGCGCAAAAACTTTTGTCCAAACATTTCAATTCGCAACAAATTCTGCTCATGATTTATTTTTGCAGCAGCTTTGTTTTCCTGCCGTTTGCCGAACCATCGCAAATTGCCCATATCGGCAATCCGTTTTTATGGGGCTGCTTTATCTATTGCTGCCTGAACACGCTGATCGGCTACGGTTCATTCGGCGAAGCGCTCAACCATTGGGACGCTTCCAAAGTCAGTATCGTAACCACGCTGATACCCGTATTTACCATGATATTTTCCACCATCGGCCATCATCTCTCCCCCGATTATTTTGCCGCTTCGGATATGAATATCGTCAGTTATGTGGGTGCCATGGTGGTTGTGGCCGGGGCATTGCTGGCTGTGGCCGGAGAAAAAGTGATGGGGCTTTTTTTGAGAAAGATATGAAGCATTTATTTCGAAACAGAATAAAACAAGGCCGTCTGAAAAAGGTTTCAGACGGCCTTTATAGTTTCTAAATCAGATTAATGTGAAACGCCGAATCAATAGAAGCCTTCGCGTTCTTCACGGGTGCTGATGTAGATGTTTTTCACTTGAGTGTAGGCGGCGAGCATCATTTTGTGGGTCTCGCGGCCGATACCTGAAGTTTTGTAGCCGCCAAACGGCGCACCGGCAGGCAGGCGGTTGTAGCAGTTTACCCAAACGCGGCCGGTTTCCAATGCGTTGGAAACGCGCAGGCAGCGGTTGATGTCGGTACTCCACACTGCGCCGCCCAAGCCGTATTCGCTGTCGTTGGCCATTTTGATGACTTCTTCTTCGGTTTTGAATTTAATCACGGTGGCAACCGGGCCGAAGATTTCTTCTTGGGCAACACGGGCTTCGTTGCTGCTGGCTTCAATCAAAGTAGGCTCGACAAATTCACCTTTGCCCAAGTCGCCTTCGATTTTTTTACCGCCGGTAATGATGCGGCAGCCTTCTTGTTCGCCGATTTTGACGTATTTCAAAATAGTCTCGAGTTGACCGGCATTGACTTGCGAACCCATTTGGGTGTCGTCTTCCCAAGGCAAGCCGACTTTGATTTTTTTGAATTCTTCAGCCAAAGCATTGACGAATTTGTCGTAAATACCTTCTTGTACAAAAATGCGCGAACCGGCGCAGCACACTTGGCCTTGGTTGAACAAAATACCTTTTTGTGCGCCTTCGAGGGCTTTGTCGAAAGGCATATCGTCGAAGAAGATGTTGGCAGATTTGCCGCCCAATTCCAAAGTGGACGGAATCAGCAATTCGGCGGCGGCGATGCCGACGTGGCGGCCGACTTCGGTTGAACCGGTAAAGGCCAGTTTGTTGAAGCCTTTGTGGTGCAGCATGTATTCGCCGGATTTGGAACCGCGGCCGGTAATCACGTTCAACACGCCTTTAGGCAGTAAGTGGTTGATTTTTTGAGCGAGGGACAATAGGCTCAATGAAGTGCTGGAAGAAGGGTGGATGACGATGGTGCAACCTGCGGCCAATGCCGGAGCGATTTTCCATGCGGCCATCAAGAATGGGAAATTCCAAGGAATGATTTGGCCGACAACGCCGATCGGTTCGCGCAAAACGATGGACAGGTCTTCGGCGTCAAGCTGGGTCGCAGTGCCTTCTTCGCCGCGGATCACGCTGGCGAAATAGCGGAAATGGTCGGAAGCCAAAGGTACGTCGGCGGCGCGAGTTTCGCGGATCGGTTTGCCGTTGTCCAAGGTTTCTTGCAGGGCAAACAATTCGGCGTTTTCATCAATCACATCGGCGATTTTGTTCAAAATGGCCGCGCGTTCGGCAGTCGTGGTTTTGCGCCATGTTTTGAACGCTTCTTGGGCAGCGGCCACAGCAGCATCGACATCGGCGTCGGTTGCGTCTGTGAACTTGGCCAATTCATCGCCATTGGCAGGGTTGTAAGAGGATAAAAGTTTGCCTTCGCTACCTTTCGTCCATTCGCCGTTGATTAAAAGACCATATTCTTTATCAAACACATTTAAATCTTTTGCCATAATACTGTCTCCTTAATGAATGGGAAGGCGTATTTCTACGCCATAAAAACAGCTTATGCTTTTTTCTTTTTAAGTTCAAGTACTAAAAATGATAATGTTCTCAAAATTTACATTTTCAATGTTGTCTCATGTAGCAGGCCGTCTGAAAAATAAAGGATTTGATTGAAATGAAAGTACATTTGTTAATGTATTTAAAGATTTATACGGCCTAAATAGGTTTTGTTATGATATAACATTATAACTCATTGTTTTAAAAAAGATTATGGGTTGACGGTTTCGAACATGGGGAGTATTCTCATTTATAGCTAAACAGTTTTTCGACACTCTAGGAGACGCTCCATGAAAATGCATGCTGTGGTAGTAAATAAAGATGTAGCAGGTGATGTAGAAGTTGTTGAACGCGAACTGCGTCCGCTGGAATACGGCGAGGCGTTAGTGGAAGTCGAGTATTGCGGCGTGTGCCACACCGACTTGCACGTTGCGGCAGGCGATTACGGCGACAAACCGGGTCGCGTATTGGGACACGAAGGCATCGGTTTGGTTAAAGAAGTTGCCGACGGTGTGAAAAATCTGAAAGTCGGCGACCGTGTCAGCATCGCATGGCTGTTCCAAAGCTGCGGTTCTTGCGAATACTGCAATACCGGCCGCGAAACCTTGTGCCGCTCTGTATTGAACGCAGGTTATACTGCCGACGGCGGCATGGCGACCCACTGTATCGTGAGTGCCGATTACGCGGTCAAAGTCCCTGAAGGCTTGGATCCTGCGCAAGCTTCGAGTATCACTTGTGCCGGCGTAACTACTTATAAAGCCATTAAAGTTTCCGGCGTTCGTCCGGGTCAATGGATTGCGATTTACGGCGCAGGCGGTTTGGGCAACTTGGCGGTTCAATACGCGAAAAAAGTGTTTGGCGCGCACGTTGTTGCCATTGATGTTAATGACGACAAACTGGCTTTTGCCAAAGAAACCGGTGCGGATTTGGTAATCAATGCTGCCAAAGAAGATGCGGCTCAAGTCATCCAAGAGAAAACCGGTGGCGCACACGCAGCCGTTGTAACAGCCGTATCCGCTGCTGCCTTCAATTCAGGTGTTAACTGCGTCCGCGCAGGCGGTCGTGTCGTTGCAGTTGGCTTGCCACCTGAGTCTATGGATTTGTCTATCCCACGCTTGGTATTGGACGGCATCGAAGTGGTCGGCTCTTTGGTCGGTACCCGCAAAGATTTGGAAGAAGCATTCCAATTCGGTGCAGAAGGTTTGGTTGTGCCTAAAGTCGAGTTGCGTGCTTTGGATGAAGCGCCTGCCATCTTCCAAGAAATGCGCGAAGGTAAAATTACCGGCCGTATGGTGATTGATATGAACAAAGAGTGCAGCTGCATTCATCACTAATCAAATGATTCAGTGACAAAAAGGCCGTCTGAAAAACTTCAGACGGCCTTTTTTATTGGACTGGATAAATTAAAGCGTAAAGCCGCTTTCAAATACGCGGATTTCTCCGCTGACAGGATCGGTAAACTCTATTCTTTTGGCCAAAAGTTTTAAAGGTTTATCGTAGTCTTCATCACCGGCCGCCAATGGGGTAGGGTAAAGCGCATCGTTCATCAGCGGCATGTTCAAACTCATCATATGCACGCGGAGCTGGTGTTTCTTTCCGGTATGCGGCGTGAGGCGGTAGAGGCTGAATGCGCCGCGGTTTTCGATAAGCTCGATGGTCGTGTGGGCGTTGGGTTCGCCTTCCGTTTCCTGTGTGAGGAAGAATTTTTCGCCGCGTTCCATTCGGGATGAGATATGCAGCGGATAGTCCAAATCCGTCCGCGTCGGCGCCACCGCTTCATAGATTTTTCGGACGGTTTTTTCTTGGAACATGGTCTGATAATCGCGACGCGTGGCAGGGTTGAGCGAAAGCAGCATAACGCCTGCCGTATCTTTGTCCAAGCGATGAATCGGCGTAATGTCTTCAACATTCAAATGCTGTAATTCCGGCCGCAGACGCAGGCGTGTAAGCAGGGTTTCCCGCAAAAACCTGCCGCTAGGGATGACAGGCAGAAAATGCGGTTTGTCCACTACAATCAAATGCTCATCAATATGCAAAATCTTTTCTTCAAACGGAATACGCGGCTCGCTCTCACGGCTGGTTTCACGGTAATAAAACATCGTCTTACCGGGCTCGAATAAAGTATTCTCATCAAACGACGCGCCATCCGCGCCCACTACAAAACCGCTGTTCAGCCGCCGCCGCCAGTTTTCTTCACCGACAAAGGGAAAATGAGCGCATAGAAAATGCAGCAACGGCAAGCCGTAAAACTGCTTTTCATGTGGCAAAACCAAATAGCTGGGTTTGACACCGTCTAAAAGGGGGAGGGGATTGGTACGTTTTTTCATGCGGCGGATTGTACTTGGTTTTTAGGATTTTTTCAGACGGCCTTTATTGCTATTGACGCGATATTGCACTTTTTATCATCATTTTCGTTGTAGGTGGAAATCTATCTTTTATAACGGACAACCTGTTGTAAAGTAGGAAAACTGTATTTTCTCAGGAAGAATAGGAACGACATCTTTTCCGGATTTGATATTGCAAACAGATTAACTATTCAAGTCAAAGGTTGTTTGAAAATTTTGAGGATGGTTTTCAAACGACTTCAGGAGGAATAAATCAAGCATGAAAGGGGCGAGTATATTATCATAGCGGTTGTTTACACATTTCATATGTCGGATAAAACCAATGACCCAAGCAAGCAAAAAATCCAACAAATCCATTGAACCCAATATCGCTGACCTTGCCAACGGCTGGCTGAAATCCTATAAGCTCGATTACAGACTTGAACAAGCAAGTCTAAATACTGAAATCGACAAAGCCTTAGACGACTATTATTCCAAAAATGGCGGCATTGGCGGAAACCGTCCCGATGTGAAGCTATTGCTACAAAGTAGTAAAAACGGGCGTTACTACCCCGTGCTTATCGAATATAAAGGTCATAAAGACAAACTGGAAAGATGCTGATGGTAATGTCGAAAACCGCAACGCTAAAAACGAGCCAATTTTCAAAAACATCAACGGCTATGCCGTAAACGGCGCGGTACATTACGCCAACGCCGTACTACACCATACCAGTTACACCGACATCATCGCCGTCGGCATGACGGGCTACAAAGACGAGCAGGGAGAAATTCGTTATGAAATCGACGTGTATTATGTGTCTAAAAGCAATTTAGGCGTAGGGCAACGTGTCGGTGATTTTAATGACTTTTCATTTCTAGCAGTAGAACACTTTGAAGATTTCATCAGCCAAGTCGAAGAACTCTCACTAACGCCCGAAGAGTTGGACAGGATCAAAGAAAAGCGTGAAAAAGAAATCGATGCCAGCCTGACCAAGCTCAACAACGACATCTACCAAAACGAAAAAGGCTTAGGCGAAAACGACCGCGTCTATCTCGTCGCCGCCGCTATCATCGCCACCATCGGCATACCCGGAAAAGTTGCGCCGCTGGAAAAATCCGACCTCAAATCATCAAACGAACGTGGCTGGCGAGACGGCGATATCCTTGTGCGCAAAATCGAGTCTTTCTTGGAAGAAAAAGCCCTACCCAAAGAAAAGAAAGAGATGATTTTACGCACATTGTCCAATACTCTTCTGACCGAAAATATTAACAAAGTTCATAGTGGCGAAACCCAATTAAAACGTGTCTTTACCAAAATTGTCGATGACTTGGGCATCTACTACAAAATCGGGCTGACTACCGATTTTACTGGCAAGCTCTTTAACGAAATGTACTCATGGCTGGGCTTTACTCAAGATAAGCTCAACGACGTGGTACTGACCCCGTCTTATGTAGCCACATTACTTGCCAAACTTGCACGCGTTAATAAAGATTCCTATGTTTGGGACTTCGCCACAGGTTCAGCCGGGCTGTTGGTTGCTGCCATGAATGAAATGCTGATAGATGCTAAAAACAGCATAGATTCCCCACAAGAACTACGAGAAAAAGAAGCCCAAATCAAAGCTGAACAGCTTTTGGGTTTGGAGTTGCTTTCCAACGTCTATATGCTTGCCATTTTGAATATGATTCTGATGGGCGACGGTAGCTCCAATATCTTAAACAAAGACTCATTGACTGATTTTGACGGCAAATACGGTTTCGGTAAAACCGACCACAAATTCCCTGCTGATGCTTTTATCCTTAATCCTCCGTATTCTGCTAACGGCAACGGCATGAACTTTGTTGAACGTGCACTGAACATGATGGAAAAAGGCTACGCCGCCATCATTATCCAAAATTCTGCAGGTTCAGGAAAAGCCCGAGAAATTAACAGGCGGATTCTGCAAAACAATACTCTGCTTGCTAGCATAAAAATGCCTCTTGATTTGTTTATTGGTAAATCCAGCGTGCAAACTAATATTTATGTTTTCAAAGTAGGCGAACCGCATGAGAAAGACGAAACTGTTAAATTTATCGATTTTTCAAATGACGGATATACCCGTACCAACCGCAAAAAAGCCAGCAATAACCTCAAAGATACTGGTAATGCACGTGGTCGTTATGCGGAGTTGGTAAATTTAGTCCGCTTCGGTAAGAAGAAACTTAATATTTTTAGCGAGAAAGAGTATTACGAAGGCACGATCAATCCGAAAAATGGAGCAGACTGGAACCAATCTGCTCCAATTGACACAAAGCCGACGCTTGATGATTTCAAAAAAACCGTCAGCGACTATCTCGCCTGGGAAGTTTCCAATCTGTTAAAACGCCAAAATAAGGAAGATGACACGCTGGGAAAGTAGATATCCACTTGACTGAGATGTTGAATGAAGTTGAGTGGGGAGAGTTTAAACTAGGAGATTTATTTGAAATTAATCCGACAAAATATTATCGGCTGAGTAATGAAGAAATTATTTCAGTAAATGGTACTGTACCTTTGGTTTCAAATTCTTCCATAGATAACGGAGTAATGGGATTTTCCAAGCTTCCGGCAAATAATATAGGAAATACGATAACTTGTTCTGATACAACGATTGGTGCGGATACAATGTTTTATCAAGAGAAGGCCTTTATCGGTTATTCGCATATTCAACATTTTGTCCCCAAGCCTATAATGGCGAGATTCAACAGGGCAATTGCACATATAATCATTACGGCAAGTAGAATTGCGACAACCAAAAAATATGATTACGGAGCGAAATTCAACAGAAAGGAGATGCGTTCCACAAAAATTCATCTTCCTATCAAAAGTGGTCAAATAAATCTTGACTTTATGGAAAATTTCGTGGCCGAGCTGGAAGCCTATCTTTCAGCCACAGGGCTGAAAGACTACACGTTGACAACGGAAGAAGAGCGGGCATTGGCGGACTTTGGACAACAGCAGTGGAGAAGGTTCAATCTGCACGATTTGTTCGGAAAAGCTACACGCGGCAAACGCTTAAAAAGCGATGACAGGGTTGCAGGCAGCCTGCCGTTTGTTACCGCTGGCGAAGCCGATACGGGCATTTCCGCCTTTATCGGGAATCCGGTTTACCGTTTCAAAGCCAATACGGTTACGATAGATATGTTTGGTTCGGCAAAATACCGTAATTACGAATACGGCGCAGACGACCACGTGGCGGTTGTCCATACCGACGGATTGGAAAAAATGGCAGTATTGTTCATTACTTCCGCTATTCATAAAGCAGCCTATACGGGGGAATTTCATTACGGACGGAATTTTTATGCCAAAGATGCAGATAATCTGATGATTAATTTACCTGTAAAAGATGATGATCCTGACTACGTTTATATGCAAACCCTGATTTCTGCCGTGCAAAAACAAGTTATCAAAGACGTGGTGCGCTATGCTGATGAAAAAATCGCCGCCACCAAAACGGTAACGGCAAGGTAAATCCGTTTAAAATCGAAGGCCGTCTGAATGCGAAAACCGATTTTCAGACGGCCTTTTGATTTGTTCCCAACCTCACAAACCCTTAAAAATCAGCTATAATGCCCAACTATTTGATTTTCGCTTATCCCATATTGAAATGGCACAAAAAATTCAATCTGTAAAAGGTATGAACGACCTTTTACCTGTCGAACAAAAAGATTTCAAACTGACGGCTGCGTTTTGGCAGGCGTTTGAAGATACGGTCGGCCGTTGGACACGCGCTTACGGCTATCAGCAAATCCGTACGCCGATTGTCGAGCAAACCGGTTTGTTTGTCCGCTCCATCGGCGAGGAAACCGATGTGGTCGGCAAGGAAATGTACACCTTCTCCGATTCAAACGATTCTTTGAGTTTGAGCCTGCGTCCTGAAGGTACAGCTTCTTGTTTGCGTGCGGTGGTCGAACACAACCTTCTGTACAACAGCCCGCAAAAGCTGTGGTATATGGGGCCGATGTTCCGCCGCGAGCGTCCGCAAAAAGGCCGTTATCGTCAGTTCCATCAGGTCGGTATCGAAGCTTTGGGTTTTGAAGGTCCGGATATTGATGCGGAAATCATCGCGATGTCTGCCGACTTATGGGAAAAATTGGGTATTCGCGAATACCTGACTTTGGAAATCAACAGCTTGGGCAACCGTGAGGAACGCGCGGCACACCGTGCGGCATTGGTTGAATATCTGACCCGTTATGAAGATAAATTGGACGAAGACAGCAAACGCCGTCTGAAAACCAATCCTTTGCGCGTTTTGGATACGAAAAACCCTGATTTGCAGGAAATCTGCAATGCGGCGCCGCGTTTGGTGGATTACTTGGGCGAGGCTTCGCAAAACCACTATGCACGCTTCAAGGCGATGTTGGACGGTTTGGGTATTCAATATGTTGAAAATCCGCGCTTGGTCCGCGGTTTGGATTATTACAATCAGACGGTTTTTGAGTGGACGACCGACAAACTCGGCGCGCAGGCGACTGTGTGCGGTGGCGGCCGTTACGATGGTTTGATTGAAGAGCTTGGCGGTAAGCCTGCGCCATCTATCGGCTTTGCGATGGGTATTGAGCGCCTGCTGCTTTTGGTGAGCGAATACGGCTCACTGGAAGTGAACGCCGCGCCTGATGTCTATGCAATGCACCAAGGCGAAGGTGCGGACTTGCAGGTGATGAAATACGCGCAAGCCTTACGCGCACAAGGCTTCAATGTGATGCAGCATTCCGGCTACCAAAGCCTGAAGGCGCAAATGAAAAAAGCAGACAACAGTGGCGCACGCTTTGCCCTGATTGTGGCTCAGGATGAGCTGGCAAACGGTACGGTTACCCTGAAAGATATGCAGGGCAAACACGAACAACAAACCGTTGCCGCCGTTGATTTGACAGACACTTTACAACAATGGAAGAACGCATAAATGGCAGCCCATTTGGAAGAACAACAAGAGTTAGACAACTTTAAATATTTTTGGAAACGCACTGGCCGTTGGATCTTTGCCTTGCTGATCGTGGCGGCTTTGGGGTATTTGGGTTACACCATTTACCAAGGCCAAAAAGCTTCAAAAGATCAGGAAGCAGCAGCCGTATTGGCGCAAATGGTGGAAAAGGCGCAGCAAAAAACCGACCCTAAAGCCATCAACGCTGATTTGGCCGAATTGCAAAAAAACTATCCTGATTCTATTTCGACAGCCCAAGCTACTTTGATGGTGGCGGCGACCGAGTTTGATGCCGGCCGTTATGATGTGGCGGAAGGTCATTTGAATTGGGTACTGAAAAACCAAAATGCACCGCTGGTTCAAGCTTTGGCAGCCCAGCGTTTGGGCGTTGTCCTGTTGCAGCAGAAAAAATACGATGCCGCCATCAATGCCCTGAATACTCAGGTTGAGGCTGATTTCGAGCCTTTGATGCTGGAAACCAAAGGCGATGTTTACGTTGCCCAAAATAAAACCAAAGAAGCCGTACAAAGTTACGAAGCTGCTTTGAGCAAAATGCCGCAAACCGCAGTAGGCCGCGAATTGCTGCAAATGAAAATCGACAGCTTGAAATAATTTTGTTTGAAATCAAGGCCGTCTGAAGTTGCAATGACTTTTCAGACGGCCTACACTTATCCTTATCAACCGTGTTTTTAAAACACCTGCTTGTGTTCCGCTCCCGTTTTTAGGCGGCACTTGACACAGAAAGACTCCATCATGAAACCAACCATCGCGCTTGTCGGCCGCCCCAATGTCGGCAAATCTACTTTATTCAACCGTTTGACGCGCACCAAAGATGCGCTCGTGCATGACTTGCCAGGCCTAACGCGTGACCGCCATTACGGTCATGGCAAAGTCGGCAGCAAACCTTATTTGGTCATCGATACCGGCGGCTTTGAGCCGGTTGTGGACAGCGGCATTTTGCACGAAATGGCAAAACAAACCTTGCAGGCTGTCGATGAAGCCGATGCGGTTGTGTTTTTGGTGGACGGTCGCACTGGTTTGACACCGCAAGATAAAATCATTGCCGACCGTTTGCGCCAAAGCCCGCGTCCTATTTATTTGGCCGTGAATAAAGGCGAGGGCGGCAATAGGGCTGTACTTGCAGCCGAGTTCTATGAACTTGCTTTGGGCGACCCTTATGTTATTTCAGGTGCGCACGGCGATGGCGTGTATTATCTGATTGAAGATATTTTGGAAACCTTCCCTGAGCCTGAAAAGGAAGAGGAAGAAGCGAAACATCCTGTTTTTGCTGTAATCGGCCGTCCAAATGTCGGTAAATCGACCTTGGTAAATGCTATTCTCGGCGAGGAACGTGTGATTGCTTTCGATATGGCAGGTACGACGCGCGACAGTATTCATATCGATTTTGAACGTGAAGGCAAGCCGTTTACCATCATCGATACCGCAGGTGTGCGCCGTCGCGGCAAAGTGGATGAAGCGGTGGAAAAGTTCTCCGTTATCAAAGCCATGCAGGCGGTTGAAGCGGCAAACGTTGCAGTTTTGGTATTGGATGCGCAACAAGATATCGCCGACCAAGATGCGACGATTGCAGGTTTTGCTTTGGAAGCAGGCCGTGCTTTGGTGGTGGCGGTTAATAAATGGGACGGCATTAGCGAAGAGCGTCGCGAGCAAGTGAAACGCGATATCAACCGCAAACTGTATTTCCTTGATTTTGCTAAGTTCCACTTTATTTCCGCGCTGAAAGAACGCGGTATAGACGGTTTGTTTGAAAGCATTCAGGCTGCCTACAATGCGGCGATGATTAAGATGCCGACGCCGAAAATCACGCGCGTATTGCAAAGCGCGATCGAGCGTCAACAGCCGCCACGTGCTGGCTTGGTGCGTCCGAAAATGCGTTATGCCCACCAAGGAGGCATGAATCCTCCGGTGATTGTGGTTCACGGCAATTCGCTGCACGCGATTTCAGACAGCTACACACGCTATCTGACACAAACGTTCCGTAAAGCCTTCAATCTGCAAGGTACGCCGCTCAGAATTCAATACAATGTTTCGGAAAACCCGTATGAAAATGCGGAAGACAAACCGAAGAAAAAACCGCTGCGCCGTGTCAGCCTGAGCAACCGTATTGAGAAACGCGAAGGCCGCAAGGAAGAGAAAAACCGCTTCAAGAAGAAAACCAAAGTCAGTGTGAAAAAACAATTCAGCAAATAAGCATAAAGGCCGTCTGAATAATTTCAGACGGCCTTTTTATAATGAAAAACAGCTTGTTAGAACTTTATGGCATATTTTCGATAGGACTTGCCGAATTTTAAAAAACATCAAATTTGAATTTGGAATTGTTGTGAATATGGAAATGAAACAGTCGGTTTGACGGGAAGTTCCCTTATTGCTGGATTGCTAAACGGTGTGATAGAAAAAAATAGTTGGTAATTTATCCTATTCGGGGCTACAATCCCATCAAACGCTGATTTTGGCGTCTTTACAATCATAATAATGGAGCTCAAGAATATGACAGCTAAAGGACAAATGTTACAAGATCCTTTTTTGAATGCGTTGCGTAAAGAGCACGTTCCGGTTTCGATCTACTTGGTAAACGGCATTAAGCTGCAAGGTCAAGTGGAATCGTTCGACCAGTACGTTGTTCTGCTGCGTAATACTTCCGTCACTCAAATGGTTTACAAACACGCTATCTCAACAATCGTTCCTGCACGCGCAGTCAGCCTGCAACACGAAAACAAACAACCTCAAGCCGCTGCCGCAGCTGCTCCGGTTCAAGTTGAGACTGTGCAACAACCTGCCGAATAAATGATGTAACGCATTCCTGTTTTTCAATACCTTACCGCTTTTGCGGTAGGGTATTTTTATTTTCAGACGACCTTTATCATGCTGCTTGAAAACATTCTTCCCTTTGCCCACTCCCTGTTACGACAAGCCTTAAAAGCAGGCGGCCGCGCTTTGGATGCGACGGCCGGAAACGGGCATGATACTTTGCTGTTGGCGCAATTGGTTGGCGAAACGGGTAGGGTGTGGGCGTTTGATGTGCAATCCAAAGCACTGGCGCAGACTCAAGGCCGTCTGAAAGAAAACGGCGTAGATGGTCGGGTAGCCCTGATACATGACGGCCATGAAAACCTTTCGTCTTATATCGACGAGCCTTTAGATGCCGCAGTATTTAATTTCGGTTGGCTGCCGGGTGGCGATAAAAATTGTACAACTGAGGCGGTAAGCAGTATCCGTGCGCTGACGGATACTTTGGGTTTGCTGAAAGAGGACGGGCTGGCCGTGGCGGTATTGTATCCGGGGCATGAAACCGGCCGAATAGAGGCTGAAGCGATTGTGCAATGGGCAGAAACTTTGTCGCAGGAAGCCTTTGCCGTGTTACGCTATGGCTTTGTCAACCGCCGCAATGCGCCTCCCTATCTGCTGGCGATTGAAAAGTTGCGTCAGAAATAGATGTTTGCGGTAAAATAGCTGCTTTGTTTTTCAACCCTCAACATAAGAAACTGCCATGCAATATCTGTTTGTAAAATACAGCCATCAGATTTTCGTTGCCATTACCATCCTGTTGTTCAACATCCGTTTTTTCCTGCTCTGGCGTCATCCTGAGAAGCCGTTGGCAGGCATTTGGAAAGCTATGCCGCATTTGAACGACACTATGTTGCTGTTTACCGGTTTGTGGCTGATGAAGATTACCCATTTTTCGCCGTTTAATGCGCCGTGGCTCGGCATGAAAATCCTGCTGTTGCTGGTTTATATTGTGTTGGGCATGATTATGATGCGTTCGCGTCCGCGTTCGCCGAAGTTCTATATCGTCTACGTTTTGGCCATGTCGTGTGTTGCTACGATTGTTTTCCTTGCTAAAACCAAAACGCTGCCGTTTTAAAAGAGGCCGTCTGAAATGTATCCGCATTTTGCCGTTATCGCTTTGGGCAGCAATCTCGCCAATCCGGCTGAACAGGTTCGTGCCGCTTTGGCCGAATTGGCCGCGCATCCGGATATCAGGCTCGAAAAAACATCTTCCCTGTATCTGACTGCGCCGGTCGGCTATGACGATCAGCCCGATTTTGTGAACGCCGTTTGTACCGTGAAAACTTCATTGGACGGCGTAGCGCTGTTGGCAGAGTTAAACCGCATCGAGGCCGAATTTGGGCGCGAACGTACCTTCCGTAATGCGCCGCGCACTTTGGATTTGGACATCATCGATTTTGACGGTATCCGCAGTGATGACCCGCATCTGACCTTGCCGCATCCGCGCGCGCATGAGCGCAGTTTCGTGATGTTGCCTCTGGCCGAAATCCTTCCGGATTTTGAGTTGAGCGAGCATGGCCGTGCGGCTGATTTGGCTCAGGCTTTGGGCGGGCAGGGTATTCGCCTGTTGAAAGAATAAGGGCCGTCTGAAAAACGGACTAAAACAAGAAAGGGCGTGTTGGACACGCCTTTTTTGCTATAAAATATTGTTGGAAAACACATTACAAAGAGTTACTATGAATCCTCGTTATATTGTTGTCGAAGGCGCCATCGGTAGCGGCAAGACCGCTTTGAGCCGCCGCTTGGCAGAGCATTTCAGCGCGTTGCTGTTGTCGGAGAATCCGGATCACAATCCGTTTCTCATGAAGTTTTACAGCAATGTTTCCAATAATGGCTTGGCTGCCGAGCTTTTCTTCCTGACGCGCCGCGCTGAAAGCGTGAATATTATTGAAGACCAATGCGCGCAAGGCGGAATGGTTGTGGCTGATTTTTTGCCGGAAAAAGATCGTATTTTTACGCCCATCGTTTTGAATGATGACGAGCAGCAGCTTTTTGTCGATATGAAGCAACGCATTCTGCCGCAATACGCGGAGCCCGATGTGGTGATTTATCTGCAAACCGCCGTCGAAAACAACCGCAAACGTCTGCAAAAACGTCACGAAGGCATTATCAGTTTGTTCCCCGAAGGCTATTTGGGACGGGTGCATGACGAATACAGCCATTTCTTCCATTTGTATCAAAGCGCGCCTTTGCTGACCGTCAATGCCGATGAGTTGGATTTGGCCGGCAATGACGACCACTTCCAGCTTTTGTTGCGCGCATTGGAAGATTTTCAAGGTACGCGCAGTTATTTGAATTTAAGCGAAAAATAAACGCAGGCTAGGTTTAGGCCGTCTGAAAGGAATAATATGTCAAAATATCAATTCACACTCCCATCTTCTTCCGGCAGCGATTTTAATTCCGCCGAACATTTGCCGTTGGTTGTCTATTTTTATCCTAAAGACAGCACGCCCGGCTGTACCACCGAAGGCTTGGATTTCAATGCCAGATTGGAACAATTCAAAGCATTGGGCTATACCGTTGTCGGCATTTCGCGCGACGGTGTCAAATCGCATCAGAATTTCTGCGCTAAACAAGGTTTCCAGTTTGAATTGTTGAGCGACAAAGAAGAAACTGTCTGCAAACTGTTTGACGTGATCAAGCTGAAAAAGCTTTACGGCAAAGAATCCCTCGGCATTGAGCGCAGCACGTTTGTGCTGGACGAAAACGGCGAAATCGCCCATGAATGGCGCAAAGTCAAAGTGGCCGGACACGCGCAAGAAGTTTTGGATACAATTTCTCAAGCCTCTTAAATAGGGCTTTGAAAACCTAAAGGCCGTCTGAACGGATGTAAAGCCATGCCGTTCAGACGGCCTTTCAATACAGTTTGATGAATATGGACGATTTAATAGACAAGCTGCTTGAATCCCTTTGGCTGCAAGACAGGCTCAGCCACAATACGCTGCAAAGTTACCGCCGTGATTTGGTCAAAGTCGCTGCGCGGTTGGCCGAGGGTGGGCAGGATTGGTTGAGTGCCGATGAATTTGCCCTGTCTGATGCCGTGTATGCGGAGGGAGAAAAAAACACGTCCCAAGCGCGGGCATTGTCGGCTTGCAAGCGTATGTACGGCTGGTTGGAGGAAACGGGCCAAAGGGCAGACAATCCCACCCGTTTTCTCAAGGCACCGAAATCGGAACGCAAACTGCCTACGCTGATTACCGAAGCCCAAATCGACGCGCTGCTGGCTGCGCCGGATGTGGAAACGCCGCACGGGCTGCGCGACAAAGCCTTGCTTGAAGTCATGTATGCAACAGGTTTGCGCGTGACCGAAGCCGTCAAATTGACGCTCAGCGATATCGATTTACATCGCGGCAGTATCCGTACCATAGGCAAGGGCGACAAATTGCGTCTGGTTCCGTTGGGGCAGGAAGCGGCGTATTGGGTGGAACGCTATTGCAACGAATCGCGCCCGTTGTTGCTAAAAAACAAGATCTGCGACGAAGTGTTTGTCAGCCAGAAACGCAGCGGCATCAGCCGTCAGCTTGCATGGATGATAGTTAAAGAATATGCCGAAGCGGCCGGTATTGCTTCGCTCAGTCCGCACGGCTTGCGCCATGCTTTTGCCACGCATTTGGTCAATCACGGCGTCGATTTGCGTTCGGTCCAGATGATGTTGGGACATTCCGACATCAACACCACGCAGATTTATACCCATGTTGCCAATATCCGTTTGAAAAACATGGTCGATGAACACCATTCCCGTTCATAAATAAAGGCGGCATCTCGAAGATGCCGCTTTTTGTTATTGAGGCCGTCTGAACGGTTATAAAGTTTATTATTTATAAAATAACAATCAAAATACAAATTTACATAGAAAAATTTCAAAACAAAAGGACAGTGCCAATATTGCAATGCAAACCGTTTTTATTTATATTTACGTTCAAGAATAAATCCTACTCTCAATTACAGAGGGTAACAAAATTATTGGAGCACATCATGTTTGTCTGCATCTGCAACGCCATTACCGACCACGACATCAAAGAGACCATTGCCGCCGGTGCAACCACCATGAGCGATTTGCAGGCTCAATTAGGTGTGGCGACTTGTTGCGGTTGCTGCGGCGAATTGGCAGCGTCGTTTTTGACTGCAAGCAGTGCCCAAAATACCGTGACTGCCGGTATTAACGTTCAGTCTTAATTTTAGAATATACACAAAGGCCGTCTGAAGGCGTGATAGAAATCCTTGATTTCGTTTCGCGTCTGTTCAGACGGCCTTTGTCATGCCTGTATGGTTTGGCGGCATTTTGCTATACAATGGCCGCTTTTGTCCCTCCGAGAGTAACCACCATGAAACTGACCTTGATGTTTCGGGAATATTGCAGCCTGTGCCACAAAATGCGCGAACAATTAAAGCCTTATCAGGAGCAGTTTGGATTTGGGTTGGATATTGTCGATGTTGATGAAGATCCGGTTTTAGAAGAAAAGTACAATGAGCTGGTGCCTGTTTTGCTGGATGGCGATACCGAAATCTGCCATTGGTTTTTGGATGAAGAAAAACTGAAAGCGCATTTGAGCGCGTAACAAACCGCTGACCATATTATCTTTCAGACGGCCTTCGGCTATTCATGCCGTATGAACATTGATTTTATTATGACTGAAAAACTTTCTCCCGATGCGCTGATTGAAGCGGCACTGTTGACGCAAGTCGAACCCTTAAACGAAAAAGCCATGCGCGAATTGTGCGTGCCGCCGTTGTCGCAAGACAAGCTGATTGATGTGTTGGCGCAATTGAAGGCCCGCTGGCAGGGCAGGGCTTTGCAACTGGTGCATACCCATGAGGGCTGGCGTTTCCAAATCGCCCAAGCCGCCTTTGAACGACTGGGCAGCCTGCAAGAGCAGCGCGCGCCGCGTTATTCCCGCGCCGTGATGGAAACACTGGCGATTATTGCCTATCAGCAACCGGTCACGCGTGGCGATATCGAAGGCATACGCGGCGTGGCGGTGTCGCAAAATGTCATGCAAACCTTGCAGGATAGGGGCTGGATTGAAGTCATCGGCCACCGTGATTCTGTCGGCCGTCCGGCTTTGTGGGCAACCACGGCAACATTCTTAAGCGATTTGCGTTTGGAAAGTTTGGAAGAATTGCCGCCGCTGACTGAATTGGGCGAGCTGGTGTTGCCTGATTTGATGGAAACGCCGCCGACAGGCGATGAAGAAGCCGAAGAAGCCGAAGAAGCAGTTGGATCAGGAAGCAGACTGATTAACTGATTTGAATGTAAAGGCCGTCTGAAACAATTATGTTTCAGACGGCCTTTATTGTTGTGTAACATCATGATTTTAAATATAATTTTCATTTAACTTAGTAACTTATTGATTTTGTGATATAATTTAGAAATTATTAGAATAAATATCTCTCATTCTGGAATAGTTTGAGAAGGCATACGGAAACGTTTCCCTCTTTATCAATCGGCAGCCCGTTTGTTCTTCAAATATGCGCTGTATCAACTACGGAACCGATATGAAATTCAAACAATTCATTCAAAACAAATCTTCTTTCAACCCAAGCGTGGTCGGTATTACGCTTTTCTTCGTCCTTTTGCTTTTATCAGCTGCTTTGGTTTGGCCTCAAAATACTGAGGCTTTGTTAAATGCCATGAAGCAGTTTATCTTTCAAAATGTCAGCTGGTTTTATATTCTGACTTTCTCTGTATTCCTTATTTTCTTATTGGCGCTTCCCATTAGCAGCTTCGGCAGTATCAGGCTGGGTACAAACGAGGACGAACCTGAGTTTTCGTTTTTATCAT
Source organism: Neisseria sp. HMSC065C04 (assembly GCF_001815375.1). NCBI lineage: Bacteria > Pseudomonadati > Pseudomonadota > Betaproteobacteria > Neisseriales > Neisseriaceae > Neisseria > Neisseria sp. HMSC065C04. The sequence continues at coordinate 51,834 of NZ_KV820396.1, read as the reverse complement.
GGCTGGCCATGCTGTTTGCGGCCGGCATGGGCGTAGGCTTGATGTTTTTCGGTGTGGCCGAGCCTTTATCGCATTTTTCTTCCCCGATTGCCAAAGGCAATGCGCAAGAGGCGATTCTGCATACGGTATTCCACTGGGGGATTCATGCCTGGGCAATCTACGGAATCATTGCGCTTGCCTTGGCGTATTTCGGTTTCCGCTATAAATTACCGCTGGCGTTGCGCTCCTGCTTTTATCCGATTTTAAAAGACAAAATCAACGGCAAAATGGGCGATGCCATCGATGTGATGGCTTTGATTGCGACTTTGTTCGGTATTATCACAACCTTGGGATTTGGCGCGGCACAAATGGGTTCCGGTTTGTTGAAGATGGGCTGGGTGCAGGACAACAGCTATGTCTTGCAGGTCGGCATTATCGTTGTTGTGATGGCGATTGCCATATTTTCCGCAACTTCGGGCGTGGGCAAAGGCGTCAAAATTTTGAGTGAAACCAACTTGGTATTGGCACTGTCATTGCTGTTGTTTGTCTTGTTGAGTATGCCGACAACGTATTTGATTTTCGCATTCAGCGACAATTTGGGCACTTATTTGAGTAACTTCGTTTCGTTCAGCTTTAAGTCATATACCTATGAGCCTGAGCATACAAAATGGTTTACCGGCTGGACGGTGTTGTATTGGGCTTGGTGGTGTTCGTGGTCGCCTTTTGTCGGTTTGTTCATTGCCCGAATTTCACGAGGCAGGACCATCCGCGAATTTATTTTTGGCGTATTGGCAGTGCCTAGCCTGATGAGTATTTTGTGGTTTACTGTATTTGGCAATTCGGCCTTGTGGCTGGACACGCATGTGGCAAACGGCGCCTTGTCTGCCTTGACCAACGAGCCTGAAAAACTGTTGTTTGCCTTTTTGAATTATCTGCCATGGCCGGTCGTCAGCAGCTTGGTGGCATTGCTGGTGATTGCGCTGTTTTTTATCACTTCTGCCGACTCGGGCATTTATGTGCTGAACAATATTGCTTCGCGCGATAAAGGGCTGGCTTCGCCTAAGTGGCAATCGGTTATGTGGGGTGTGTTGATTTCGGCTGTGGCTATTGTGTTGTTGGGTGCTGGCGGTTTGCCTATTTTGCAAACCATGACCCTGATTGCGTCTCTGCCATTTGCGGTGTTGATGATTTTTATGATGGTTTCTTTGTGGAAAGCCCTGAACAACGATGCCAAATATTTTGCGACCGCCGTCAATCCAGGCAGTATTTTCTGGTCTGGCGATCATTGGAGGGAACGCCTTGGCCAAATGATGAATCAGACGCAGGAAGTCGATATCATCAAATTTATGAAAAATACGGCGCTTCCGGCAATGCAGGAATTGAAAAAAGAATTGACCCAAAAATACAATATGGACGTAGAAATCCGTTGCCTGTTGCAACAGGATGAGCCGTCGGTGGAGCTGGTGGTACATAAAGGGACGGTAAGGGATTTTGTCTATGGGATTAAATCCGTAAAGCGGGAAATTACCGACCAGTTGATTCGCGAAGACAACCTGCCTCATTTCAAATATGTGGCAACGTTCATACCATTGACGTATTTCTCGGATGGGCGCGATGGATACGATGTGCAATATATGACGCAAAAAGAATTGATTGCCGATATGCTCAAGCAGTATGAGCGTTATCTGAACCTGCTTGCCGGAGTGGGGCAGGAATTGATGGGGCATGAACAAGTAGAGCTGGCAGAGTAAAATAAATTTAGGCCGTCTGAACATGTAGCAATATTCAGACGGCCTTTTTATTGCCTGCTTAAAAAATAATTTGTTTAAAATAAATATCTTAGATAGATCATAAGAAAAATCTGATTTAAACTATAAAAAATCTTAGTTATAATCAGTTTATCTAAAGCTATTCCGCATAGGTGCGGGTGATTTACTAAGGAATACTGCAATGCTGTTGGCACTTTCTTTGCGTGATTTTGTCATTGTTGAAAACCTGAATCTTGATTTTCAAAACGGCTTTACCGTATTGACGGGCGAGACCGGCGCGGGCAAATCGATTACTCTGGACGCGATTGGCCTGTTGTTGGGCGATAAAGCCGATTATAGCCAAGTGCGAAGCGGCGCCAAAGAAGCGCAGTTGTCGGCTTTGTTTGACATCAGCGGTTTACCTGAATTGAAAGCGCAGCTGCAGGAGCAAGGTCTTTTGGAAGAAGATGCCGAAGAGCTCAGCATCCGCCGTATTATCGATGCCAAGGGCAAAAGCCGCAGTTATATCAATAATCAGGCAGCAACATTGGCGCAGCTGAAAGCCATCGGCGAGCAGTTAATCGATATTCACGGCCAAAATGCCCATCATTCGTTGAATCAAGAGTCTGCGCAACGCGAGTTGTTGGACGCATTTGCCGGCAGCAAAGAGCAGGCAGAAACGGTCAAACAGCTTTATCAAAATTGGGTCAATGCGAAAAAAGCCCTGCAAGAAGCGCAAGAGCAGGCAGAAACCATGGCCATCGAACGCGAGCGTTTGGAATGGCAGTTTAATGAATTGAACCAATTGGAGCTCAAATCCAACGAATGGGAAACCTTAAGCCAAAGCCACGACAGCCTGGCGCATTCGGCCGAGTTGCTGCAAACCGCTGAGCAGGTGGGCGACAGTATAGACGGAGACAATGGCATCCAACGTCAAATCTATCAATGCCAAAAACTACTGGGCAATCTGCAAAACATTGAGCCACGCTTTGCCGAGAGCCTGAATATGTTGGCAAGTATTGAAGCCGAGTTGGGGGAAATCAGTGCCAATATGCGTGATGTGGCCGGTCGCAGCGATATCGATCCTAATGAATTGGCCGCACAAGAAAGCCGTATGGGTGAATTGATGAGCATGGCGCGCAAATACCGTATTGAGCCGGAAGAGTTGCCGCAAAAGTTGGCAGAAATCGACGAACGCCTGCAAAACCTGCAAGCGGCTGCCGATTTGGAAGCCTTGGAAAATACAGTCGCACGCAATCTTGCCGAATACCACGAAGCCGCGCATATTCTCTCCGCCATGCGTCATCAGGCGGCAGGCCGTTTGGGCGAAGAGACCACCGAGCATATGCAGCATTTGGCCATGAAAGGCGCACGTTTTGACATCGTCTTGTTGCCGTCTTCGCCGACCGCGCATGGTCTGGAGCAGGTGCAATTCCAAGTGGCGGCGAATAAAGGCAATCCGTCCCGACCTTTGAACAAAGTGGCTTCCGGCGGCGAATTGGCGCGTATCAGCTTGGCTTTGCAAGTGGTTGCCAGCCAATACACGCAAGTGCCGACATTGATTTTCGACGAAGTAGATACCGGTATTGGTGGCGGCGTCGCTGAAATGGTCGGTAAAGCTTTGCGTGCCTTAGGTAAAAAACATCAAGTTTTGGCGGTAACCCATCTTCCTCAAGTAGCCTCTTGCGGTGAAAACCATTGGCAGGTCCGCAAGCATAGCGAAGGGGAGCAAACCGTCAGCGAAATCAGCGTCTTGAACCATCATCAGCGCATTGAGGAAATCGCGCGTATGCTGGGTGGCGAAATCATTACCGATACCACACGCAGCCATGCCGCCGAACTCTTGCATTTGGCAGCCGCCTAAAAGCCTCAAGGCCGTCTGAAAATAGGATTCAGACGGCCTTTTCTATATTTTGCCACCTTTCAGGCAGGCAGAATACAAGGTATGATTATATCGTCTGTTTACAAGGAAATTTTGATGAAAGTCCTGTTTATCGCCGATCCGATGGCAAGTTTTAAAACCTATAAAGACACTACTTACGCCATGATGCGTGAAATGGCAAAGCGCGGTTGGCAGCTTTTTCATACCTTGAGCGGAGAATTGTCCGTCCGTGAAGGCTGGGTAGTGGCTCAGGCGGCGGCATTTGAGTTTGTCGGTGCGAAGAACGATGACGATCACGAATGGTTTAAATCAGAGGCAAAAGTTCAGACGGCCTTAAAAGATTTCGATGCGGTCATTATGCGCACTGATCCGCCGTTTGATATGCAATATCTGTATGCGACCCAGTTTTTAACTTTGGCAGAGCAGCAGGGCGCAAAAGTATTTAACAGCGGACAAGCAATGCGCGATTTCAATGAGAAATTGGCAATTCTGAACTTCAGCCAGTTTACCGCGCCGACTTTGGTTACCACACGTTCCGCCGATGTCCGTGTCTTTTTGAAAGAACACGGCGACATCATTATCAAACCTTTGGACGGCATGGGCGGCATGGGCATTTTCCGCCTGACCGAATCCGACCCCAATATCGGCAGTATTTTGGAAACCCTGATGCAGCTTGATTCACGTACCATCATGGCGCAACGTTATATTCCTGAAATCGTACATGGCGACAAGCGCATTCTGATTATCGGCGGGGAAGTTGTTCCGTATGCTTTGGCGCGTATTCCGCAAAACGGCGAAACGCGTGGCAACTTGGCTGCCGGCGGTCGCGGCGTGGCACAGGAATTGAGCGAGCGCGACCGTGAAATTGCAGAAACCCTGGCGCCTGAATTGAAGCGTCGCGGTATTTTGCTTGCCGGTTTGGATGTCATCGGCAGCAACCTGACCGAAGTCAACGTAACCAGCCCGACCGGCTTCCAAGAAATCATGAAGCAAAAAGATTTCGACGTTGCCGCCATGTTTGCAGATGCCGTGGCATCTTGGGCAAAACAATAAACCCAAAGGCCGTCTGAAAATTGACCCGACCGTTTCTTTTTAGACGGCCTTTTTATGTTGAGAATATGATGGAACCATCTTCCTACGCATCTGAAAAAAAAGGTAAAAACGGCATTAAGCGCATCATTAATGCGTTCGGTTATTCCAAAGACGGACTGGCTGCCGCGTACCGTTATGAAAGCGCATTTCGCCAAGTTTTTTGGTTGAACCTGATTTTAATTTTTTTGGCTTTGTTCCTTGATTTCGGCCCGGTCACCAAAATGGTGCTTGTTGTCGCATCGTTTATTTCATTGATTACCGAATTGTTTAATACCGCCGTCGAAACAGCCGTTGACCATACTTCTACTGAAAAACACGAGCTGGCCAAGCGTGCCAAAGATGCCGGTTCGGCCGCGCAACTGATGGCTTTGTTCATGTTATTTATTGTTTGGATTATTGCATTAACTGCTTAAAAATGTGGTAATATGGTAATTCGTTAGGATTAGATAGTATTAATTAATCTATATCAAAGTTTTCAGACAGCCTTTGGTTGTAAGATGAAGGCTGTATATCCCAGCCATTTGGCAAACACAAGGAGCAAAACATGAAAAAATTAATGGCAACCCTGATTCTGGCAGGCTTGGCAACTTCCGTATCTGCAGCCGGTATCCATATTGAAGACGGTTGGGCACGTGCCACTGTCGAAGGTATGAAAATGGGTGGCGCATTCATGAAAATCCAAAACGATGAAGCCAAACAAGACTTCTTGGTAGGTGGCAGCAGCCCTGTTGCAGAACGCGTTGAAGTACACACCCATATTAACGACAACGGTGTTATGCGTATGCGCGAAGTTAAAGGCGGCGTGCCTTTGGCGGCAAAAGGCGTAACCGAGCTGAAACCGGGCAGCTACCACGTTATGTTCATGGGTCTGAAAAAACAATTGAAAGAAGGCGAAAAAGTGCCTGTAACCCTGAAATTCAAAAACGCGAAACCTCAAACTGTCGAGCTGGAAGTGAAAACCGCACCTAAAGCCGACATGCAGCATGATCACGGCGCACACGGTGGCGCACATCAGCACTAATTGCTTGAATTTGCATATAAAGGCCGTCTGAAAGTCATTGGGCTTGCAGACGGCCTTTTCTGTCGTCAAATCAAAATGTGCTAAAATCACGCTTTAAAAAATGTATTTGAAACCCACATTCCGCTCATGAATACTCACAACACACCAGCAAACATCATCGTCGGCCTCTCAGGCGGCGTCGATTCATCCGTTACCGCGGCCCTGCTCAAACAGCAAGGCCATCAAATCAGCGGCGTGTTCATGCAGAACTGGGAAGATGACGACAACGACGAATATTGCAGCATCAAACAAGACTCCTTTGATGCCATTGCCGTTGCCGACATCATCGGCATCGATATCGACATCGTTAATTTCGCCGCACAATACAAAGACAACGTATTTGCCTATTTCCTCAAAGAATACAGCGCAGGCCGCACACCGAATCCGGATGTCTTGTGCAATGCCGAAATCAAATTCAAATGCTTTTTGGACTACGCCATCGAGCAGGGCGCCGATACCATTGCCACCGGACACTATGCCCGAAAAGAAGTTCGAAACGGCGTGCATTACCTGCTCAAAGGCTTGGATCAAAATAAAGACCAAAGCTATTTCCTATATCGTCTCAAGCCTTTCCAACTCGAGCGCTCGATTTTCCCATTGGGTGAGTTGGAGAAGCCTGAAGTCCGCCGTCTTGCCGAAGAATTCAAATTACCGACTGCAACCAAAAAAGACAGTACCGGCATCTGCTTTATCGGCGAACGCCCGTTCCGCGAGTTTTTGCAAAAATACCTG